>CAYQYP010000028.1:0-5513 GCA_964421755.1 uncultured Acidobacteriota bacterium | reverse complement strand
CCCAGGCGCTCTACGGCGTCGCATTCAACGGCTCGAACGGCCTGGTCGGAGGAGCCAACGCTACGGTCTTTGCTTCGACCGATGGCGGTGCTTCCTGGCTCAAACCTCGCAACACCGGCACCAGGAACAGGGTGGATGGCCTGTATTTCTTCGATGAGGAGCTGGGCTTCGCCGCCGCCGACACCTCGTTGCTCAGAACAACGGACGGGGGCCAGTCCTGGCGGCTTCTCGGCTTGACGGTTTCGAGTTCGCTCAGTCCTCCGGCCATTTGCTTCTGGAACCACGAAAAAGGTTGGTTGGCCAACGGAAACGTGGCAAGGACCACCGACGGGGGACTCACCTGGCAGACCGACTGGTCGCAGAGCGCGAGAGGGGTGCATTTCATTTCGAGCACGACTGGATGGATTGTCGGGCACAATGGGCTCATTGCCAAGACCATCCAGTCCGGGAATTACGGCAGCTGGGTGACCCAGGAAAGCGGCACGATTAATCGCCTCGCGTCCGTTTGGTTCGTGGATGAGCAAACCGGCTGGGCCGCCGGCGAGAAGGGAACCATCCTGAAAACGACAGACAGTGGGGCGCACTGGCAACCGCAAGGACCCGCTTCCTATCCTGGAGACTACTCCCCTCCGGATTTCACTCAGGTCAGATTTCTCGACCGGAAAGTTGGCTGGGTCGCGAGTTACAACCGAATGCTCAGAACCGCCGACGGAGGGGAAACCTGGCAGATTGTCAGGACGCACGAATACACGCACTGGCTCGACGGGCGGACCGGCTGGGCGCTGCCTTTCTCGGGCGACGACCCTCTGACCAGGACCGACGACGGCGGACTGACTTGGAGGACCGACGAGGAGTTTGGGGCCAGGAAGATCTACCCGCAATGCGTCCACTTCGTCAACAACCGGGTCGGTTGGGTCGGCGCTTCCGATGGCCGCATCCTAAAAACAGTATCGGGAGGCGCGGGGTACAAGTTGTACTTCCCGTGGCTGCGGGCTGACAGCTCCAACTACACCGGTATTGGAATCGCCAACCCGAACGATTCGGCTGCGACCGTCAGCCTTGAGGCATTTAGCCCCGCGGGGGCACCTCTTTACCAGGCCCCGACCGCGGTCCTGTTAGCGGCCCACCAGCAGACTGCTCAACAAGGGACGGAGTTCTTCCCGGTCCCGGCCGGGGCGGAGCAGCGAGGGTGGGTTGAGCTCACCAGTGACGTATATGTCGGCGGGCTGTTCCAGTTTGGGGGATCCTCTGAGCTCGACGGATCTCTGCCGGTCTCCGGGTCTCCCCCGGGCTTCATGTTTTTCACCAGGATCTACCAGGGGCCTACCGCGTTTCGCGGCCGCCCAGCACGAACCCTGATTACGGTGGTGAACCCGGGTTCGAAAACAGTCGACTGCCGGCTGAGTCTTTATTCCGGCAATCAGTCTTTCGCCAGTTCCGAGGCAACGCGTTCGATCCCGGCGCACGGGCAGATCACCGAGACGGTTGCGGATCTGTTCGGACAGAATGCGTCCGGAGGCCTTATCCAGGTCAGCGGGGGCGGCCTGATCGGGTTTGCCAAGATCGAGCTGACCTCCGACGGCACAGCTATTGGGCTGAACGCGCAGGGTCCGGAGGTATCGAAGTTCCTTTATTCGGGGCAAATGGCCGAGGTTCCGGGCCTGTTTACGAGCATCAAGCTGGTCAATGGCAGCTACGACGCTCGCGTGGTTCAGCTCACTGCGATCAACAACCAGGGTGGCGTGATTGCCGGGCCTGTCGAGAAGACGATCGCGGGTCGTCAGGCACTGGAGGCTGACGCCCGGGAGGTTTTCAATCTCACCTCGGATGCGATCGGGACGCTCAAGGTTGAGGTCGATGTTCCCGGCGCCATCCTGGGTGACGTCATCTTCGGAGACTCCACGAGCTTCACTTACGCAGCCGGGCTCCCGCTTCAGGCTCAGCCGTTTCGGGAAGCGCTGTTCAACCACATTGCCGAGGGACTCGGGTTCTTCACCGGATTGGCACTTTACGTCCCCGGTTCGAAGTCCGCGGAGGTAACGATTTCGGTCTTCGCCCCGGATGGCAACCTCAAAGGCACAACGACCGTCCCAATGGGCGCCGGGTCCCGTGTTTCAATGACGGTCTCGGAGTTTATCCCGAGCGCGCTCGGTCAAATCGGAGGTTACATCAGGATCAGTTCGACGGAGCCGCTGGTGGCCCAGGAACTCTTCGGCTACCCGCAGTTGATGTCGGCGGTCCCGCCGGTGGTACTGCAGTAGTCACTTGAGTGCTAAAGCCGGGGATGCAAGGCGGCCAGGGTGCGTAGGACCGACACGTGTGCACCTCCCCCGCCAGTCGCGTGTCAGTGTACCCGTCAGTCTTGCGGACCGTTCTCACTGCAAAAAAGGAGGTTACGGCGCGAGCGCCTGCCTGATGGGCTCCGTCCAGTGGTCCTCGTCGATATTGTAGAGGATGAAATCGGAGTCGAACTGCCAATAGGACCAAGCCCACCCGAAAGACTCCGCCACGCGGGCGACATGGGCGGTATAGAGCGCGCGATATTGCATCTCGCCCTTGTCATATGCCCCGAATTCGCCGAGCAGGATCGGACGGCGGTTCGTTTCCGCCCACTTCTGGACCCGGGCGAAGTCATCCCGGACCCTCTGCTTCTCGGCGTCCGTACCCCAGGCTATTCCTGACAGTTTCGCAGACTCCCGCGACCAGGGGGCTCCCTGGTGAGTGAATTCCATGGGCAGATAGTAGTGCACGGTGACGATCAGGTTGCGATCGGTTTCGGGCAGCTTCAACTCATCGAGGTGATTGATCGAGTTCCAGAACCCGGGGCCGATTATGACGGCACGGGCTGGATTCGTCTCTCGTATGATCGCGAGCGCCTCTGCGAGGTACTGGTTCCAAAGCTCGGGGGTGAGCTGGCCATTCGGTTCGTTGAGGATCTCAAACACCACACTGCCGGGAGCTTTTTGATAGTGCGGCGCTACCTGTTGCCAGAAGCTGAGGAACTTCTGCTTGAGCCCGGCCGGGTCCTTGGCCATGTCCGTGAAATTATGCAGATCCAGAATCGCCATCAGGTCGTTTTTCAGGGCGTTATCCACGGCCCAGTCCAGCGTTTTGAACCAACTGGCGGGAAGCTTATTGTCGGGACCTTCCATGTGCCGGAAAGCGTGCAGGTTGATTCGGACGTGCTGGAAACCGCCTTCTTTGATCAGTTTGAAGTGTTTCTCTTTGAAGCGGCCCTGCTCGAAGTCTTTCCAGATGGGGTCGTAGCCGATGATGTTCACCCCGCGGCCCAGACGCTTGACCTGCTCAAAAGCGGGATCGGAATTCTGAGCTTGAGCCAGAATGGAAAGGGGTGAGAGGAGCAGCAAAACGATCAATGACGTTCCGAAGAAGCGGCCGTTTGTTGGCATGAATAACCTCCTTGCGGCTTTGCCGAGCCCTCGTATTATCTCTCGAAGCAGAACCAAGCAGACAAGCTTCCTTTGGTTCTGCAAAGCCTAGAATTCTGGTAAGGCATCGAATTCCTTCTGCCGCCGCATTCCAAAACGATTTGGGCAACACGCCCTTTAGACACGACTCCGGAGACCCCTGTTTTACACCATCGTCCGTTGCACAATGTCGATTATCATACACTCGGCTCGGCGATCAGCCGAAGGCGGCGGTGATTGGTTCAAAGGGGGAAGCGTATGAGAAGACTTTGTTGGATGATCGCGGCGTTGTGCTTCGCAGGATCTGCAGCGAACGGCCAGGGCGAGGTGCAGCCGGCCAGGGGGCCGCTGAAGGTGCTGGAGTCGAATCCCAGGTGGTTCACAGACGGCTCCGGACGGGCTGTCTGCCTGGCCGGCTCTCATGTCTGGCAATCGCTTCAGGACAACGGGTTGCTCATCCGCGGCGCGGTATCCAATCCGCCCCCGGTCTTCGATTACGACGCTTACCTCGGTTTTCTGCGGCAACACAATCACAACTTCTTTCGGCTGTGGCGGTGGGAGGTCACGAAATGGACGGACAACTATAACGACGGGAATGTGAAGTACTGTCGTCCGCATCCATGGCTGCGAACCGGTCCCGGTGCGGCCAACGACGGGGCCCCCAAGTTTGACCTCACGAAGTTTGACCCGGAGTACTTCGAGCGGCTGCGGTCCCGGGTCGAGAAGGCACGCGACTCAGGCATCTACATCTCGGTCATGCTTTTCGAAGGTTGGGCCCTGCAGTTTACCGACGGCTGGAAAAACCATCCTTTCCACTCAGCGAACAACATCAACGGTATCGAAGCAGATCTAAACGGGGACGGAATCGGCACCGAGTTCAACCTGCTGAACACGACTGAAGGCGGGCTCCGGATTCGGGAACTGCAGGAGCAGTACGTCCGGCACGTCGTCGATACCGTCAACGATTTGGACAATGTCCTCTACGAAATCTGCAACGAGTCGCACGGGCAGTCGACCGAGTGGCAGCACCAGATGATTCGTTTCGTCAAGGAGTACGAAGCCCGGAAGCCGAAGCAGCACCCGGTAGGCATGACGTTCCAGTACAAGGGCGGCACGAACGAGATACTGTTCAACAGCCCCGCGGACTGGATTTCGCCGAATCCGGGGGACGCGAAACAGAGTTACCGGGACGAGCCATGCGCCACCTGCTCGACGAAGGTCGTCGTGAACGACACTGATCACCTGTGGGGGCACACGGGCGGGGACAGTATCTGGGTGTGGCGCAGCTTCACCCGGGGCCTCAATGTCCTGTTCATGGAAGAGATCCTCCCATCCCCGACCTGGCAAGATTCGGCCCGACAGGCGATGGGACAGGTGCTCCGCTGGGCGGCGCGGGTTAACCTGGCCGCCATGCGACCGGAGCAATCGCTCTCGACAACCGGCTATTGTCTCGCTGACCGGGGGAGGGAATACCTCGTTTTCCAGTCGAACAAGGGCGAGTTCAACGTGAACCTGAAGGAGGCCGCAGGTACGTTCAGCGTCACCTGGTTCAACGTGAATATGAACCGTGAAACGACTGCGAAGTCGGTCGAGGGTGGAGTTGCCCGGACATTCACAACCCCGTTCCCCGGCCCTGCGGTCCTGTACCTGAAACGGGCGGAGTGACCGGCGCTCCCCTTCGTTCGTGTTTCTTGCTTTTCGGCCGCAGGCTGTGGATCATGCAGCCGAACAGGGGATAACTGGAGAGGGTATATGTGCAGTTGATCGCGGCATCGAAGAAGAGACTTCTTCTCGCTTTATACATTGACTTCATTCTTTTTGGCAGCCTGTGGACGCTTTGCGTTCACTTCATCGAACCGCTCGGACGGTACTGGTACCTCGAGTACCTTGGTTTCGTGGTCTTCGAGGCGGTTCTTCTGAACTGGTTTGGGTCGCCCGGGCGGTTCGCGCTCAGTATATTTTCCGTCCCGCGGCCCGACTGGCAATCCTCGGGGATCAAGAACGCCGTTGATCCTCTTGTCTGGGCGCGCGAAAACTGGCTGACGATTGTCCTCGGCGTGCTGTTCGTCATGGATGGTACCAAGA
>CAYQYP010000027.1:0-18091 GCA_964421755.1 uncultured Acidobacteriota bacterium | reverse complement strand
GGGGGTAGCATGAACCTGGTGGATATGGTTGAACAGAAATACATGACGCGGGAGATCCCCGAGTTTGGACCGGGCGACACGGTCCGCGTCAACGTCAAGATCAAGGAAGGCGAGAAATTCCGCATTCAAGCCTTCGAAGGCGTTGTCATCGCGATCAAGCGCAAGGGCGTCAGCTCGTCCTTCGTCGTGCGCAAAGTCTCTTCCGGTTACGGCGTTGAGCGCATCTTCCCGACCTATTCGCCGATGATTGAAAACATCGAGCGGATCAAGAAGGGCCGGGTTCGTCGCGCGAAACTCTACTATCTGCGCCAGAGGAAGGGCAAGGCGGCCAGAATCCGCGAAATCCGCTAACTCGACTTCTGCAGGGGGCCGGCGGGCCTTTCCGCCGTGTCCCCTCGCCCAGATCCCTCCCTTTTCCTCCCATTGTATTTATCGTCACTGGACCAAATCCCCGAAATTGCTTACAATCGCCCCTGATTCAACATGTCTGAAAAATACAAGATTCTCCGAAGTGCGGAGAAGCACGTCCTGTCCGGGAAAGTAGCCAGTGCCATACGCGAGTACCAGAAGCTTCTCACCAAGGAGCCCGATGAACCAACGCTCCTGAATACGGTGGGGGATCTTCTGTTACGGCACAATAGCCGTGAGGAAGCACTCGGCTACTTTTCAAGAGCCGCCGAGGTCTACCTCCGTAGTGGATTTCTCGTCAAGGCGATTGCGGTTTTCAAGAAGATCTACTCGCTGAATCCGAGTGACACGGCTATCAACGAAAAGCTCGCCGACCTCTATCAGCGCCAAGGTTTGGTATACGAGGCCGTCAAGCACCTGAACCAACTGGTGCAGTACTACGAGCTTCAGAACGATTTGACTCAAGCTGCGGTGTACCTCGAGCGGGTCGTCGAGATGAACCCGGGTGACCCGTCGCTTCAGGTCCACCTGGCCGAGAACCTTCAGAAGCGCAAGGAAGTGGCGGGGGCGTTCGAACACTTTCAATCCGCGGCCGGCCTGTACCTGAACTCCGAGCAGTACGAGGACGCTTTCCAGACCGCCCAGCGGGCGATCGATATCGATTCGACCGATGACCGCATGCTCGACACTTTCGTCAACGCGGCGTTGCGAACCAATCGGGGGGATCTGGTTAAAGCACTGCTCGAGTCGCTGATCCAGAAGACAGGGCAGCGAGTGCCATACGAGATCTTCCTTGGGCAGATTCTCGAAGAGGAAGGGGACCGTGCGGGCGCTTACGCCAAGTATGCACAGATCGAGCCGATCGCATTCGGCGATTCCCGAGTGCGGGAGGGACTCGCACGAACCGCCCCGGCAGAGGAGCCTCTCGCCGGGATGGCCAAGGGCCCCGAAGCCCGTCCCACCCCCGTTCCGGGGGGGGGGCCTCCTCAGGCCGTGAGTTTTGAACCGGCGGCGTCCGGGTCAGGTGTGTTCGGTGGAGACATCGGTTCAGGCCTCTTCGCCGAACCGGCTGGGGAGGGCTCTGGGGTTTTCGAACTCGACCTTTCGAAGGGGACCGAGGATTGGATGGGCGACGCGGCCGCTTCCACCGCCGCGGCGGCTGACGCGCAGAGCGACTCAATGTTCGAGATCTCCAGCCTCGGTGACATGTCGTCCTTCTCGTCGACACCCGAGGTGCAGACGGAAACCGGAACGGCCGGCATCTTTGACGTCTCAGGCGGTGACTCGATGCCTGCGGACTTCCTGTGGAAGCCGCCGGCGCTCGAGCCGATTACCGAAGAGGAAGAAGAGGAAGAAGTCTTCGAGGAGCCGAGTGCCGCGGAACTGCCTCAGGCCGAGCTGGACGAGAGCCCGATCGAGTCCCTCGACGAAGCGCTGCAGGAAGCGGATTTCTACCTGAAGCTCGGTTTTCGCGAGGAGGCGAAAAAGCTTCTCGAACGCTTGTTACACACATACCCACGTGACGAGCGGGTGAGAAGGCGCGCCGAAAAGGTCATGAGCATTCCTCCGGAGCTGGAGGAAGCCGAGCCGGCGCCTCTCCAGTTGATCAGCCCGGACGAGCTCGATATTGATCTTGGTCTCGAAACCGGTCCGGAGCTGTTCAAGCCCGAAGGCCCGGCCGCGCCAATCGAAATTCACAAGCTCGACGAAGGCGAGCAGCCAGACGAAGAGGCCGGTTTTGACCTGGAAGTCGATTCTGCCCTTGATTCTCTGTTTACAGGTGACGGAGGAGAGGCGCCTGTTGAGGAGGTGCTTCGCTACGATGTCGCCTCGTCTTCGACCGGGGATGAGGCCGCCAACCCGAAAGTGCACTATGACCTCGGGCTGGCTTACAAGGAAATGGGCCTGCTCGAGGATGCTATCCAGGAGTTTCAGGCCGCCGTTCAGTTGCTGGTGGATCCGGCAACGAATCCGCAGAAGATTCTGTGCTACAGTATGCTGGCGAACTCGTTTCTCCAAACCGGCAGGTATTCCGACGCCATGCAATGCGCCGAGGAGGGCCTGCGGATACCGGGACAGAAGGAGTTCGAATGGAAGGCGCTCAAGTACGACCTCTGCACCGCCCAAGCGAAGCAGGGTGATAACGAGCAGGCGGTCAACGGCTTCCAGGAGATACTCGCCCGGGATCCGAATTATCGGGATGTGAAGCAGCGAGTCGAGCAGTTGCTGCAGGCACATGGTTAGCAAAGTACTGTTTTGCCTCTACGTTGTTTATTGCCTTGAAGTTGGAGTGTTCCTCCTTTTTTTCCCGTGGACCCGCTTGTGGGATCAGAACGCGCTCCTCGACTACTATCCGTACCTTCGCCTGGTTCTTCTGAATAACTTCTTCCGGGGAGGCGTGACTGGGCTCGGTATCGCGAATCTCTTTCTCGGTGTCTGGGAAGTCGCGCACTTCCGTGACTACTTCCGAAGAAACGTTATCCACGAATAGGGCCCGCGGATCTCGCGGATCTACGCGGATAATCGCGGATAAAGGCCGGCGACTTGGGGTGTAGACAGACCCGCCGGCCTTTATCCGCGATTATCCGCGTGGATCCGCGAGATCCGCGGGCCCTGTTTCCGCATTCACTGCACCGGCGCGCCGAGCCCGTAGGCGGAACCCTTGCGGGCAATCTCGGTGGTTTTTTCGGCCCGGGTAATTTCCCGGTATAGCACCTGGTCCTTGTTCTTTATTGCCAACTCCTTGATCGGCGCCAGGCGAGGGGCGAATTCGTTGATCTTCTTGTTAAGCTTCTCGAGGGTCTTGCGGACGTCTTTTTCTTTCTCCAGCTTGTACTTAGCCTTCTCGTCGATATTGATCATCGCCGAGTTGAGGGCGCGCTCGTAGGCGTGGACCATCTCTTCGAGCGTGAAGAACTCGAGCGGATTCACTTCTTCCTTGTCTTTGTCCTTGTCCTTGCCCTTCCCCTTGCCCGAAGGCTTCCATTCTTCATTGTTCATCCTGCGGCTGATCTCGGCCAGCCGGTCCTCGGCGATTTTCAGGAAGATGTCCACCCGCTTTCGGAGCTCCTGGTTGTCCTTGATTTTGGTGAACTCCTCGTCGGTGAACTTGTCTCCCGAGATCTCGGTGGAATAGCGTGTCTCCTGCGCCCTGCCTGACGAGGGAGCAAACTGAAACTGCATCATGTTATCGTTAGGTTCCGATCCATCTTCGCGCTTCTTGGCGGCGTCCCCGAACATATTCTGGAGAAGCTGGTCGCGCAATTGAGCCAGATCATCGATGGATTCATCGAATTCGACTCGATACTCGTATGCTGCAATCGATTTGGCGTCCTCGATATCCTCAATCAGTTTGCGTATTCGGATTTCAAGCTTTCGGACTTCGCCTGAGCGCAGTTCTTTCTTGTTGGCCGGCATCGGCTCCTTCAAGGCGTGGTGCGAAAGCGATTGCAGAGTGTCGAGCGTGTCCAGGAGATCGTCGATCGTTTTTTTCTCGACTTGGCCGCGCAACAATTGAGAGAACCGTTTCAGAACGTCGGTGAAGACTTCCATCCGGTCTTTGTATTTGACCTCTGTGCGATACTTCTGAAGCTCTCTGGCAGTGAAAAGCTCCTCGAGTTTCTTCTCCGGCTCTGGTCGCTGTTCGATTGCCGCGGGCTCCTGCACCTGAAACGCGAGAGCGCTGCAAGAGATGGACAGGGCCAGAACGCAGCTAGGGATCATCTTCACCATGGCCTCACATCTTGTCGGGTACTTCTATCCCAAGAATATCAAGCATCTTCAGCAAGCCCAAACGACTGATGTCGGCGACGGCCAGGTAGTAAGACTTCCGGGCGCAATCGGCTTCCGACAGAATATGGTGACGATGATAGAAGAGGTTGAACTGCTGCGCCACTGTAAACGAATGCTTGGCCAGGTTTGAGACTTCCATTGTCATTACGGACTGCCCGATCAAGTCATCCATTCGGGCGATGAGCATCAGCAGAGACCAGGTTTCATCGTCGGCGAGCAGGGGGCTGACAAGATCCTCACTCTCAGACAGGCGTGTGACTTCCGACTTCCAATCGGCCTGGCTCGCCTCAGCCTGGGACTCAAGCTTGCGGAAGATATTGTTGGCCCTTACGACTGAATACTGCAGGTAGGGGCCGGTTTCGCCCTCGAAGCTCAAAGCCTCGCCAAAATCAAACGCGATGACCGAGTTACGGGCGTATTTCAAAAGAAAATAGCGCAGTGCGCCGACTGCAATGCGCCGGGCAATCTGCTCGCGCTGTTCAACGGGCATGTCCTGCTGCCGGGTGTTGACCTCCGCGAGCGATTTCTCGAACAACTTGTTCATCAGATCGTCGGCCTTGACTCCGAGGCCCTTACGGCCGGACACCTCAACGTAGGGCCGATTGCGGTCCTCCTCAGACAGTTGGATGCCCAAATCCGCGCAGCAGGCTGGCGAGAGCGCGACCATTTCGTAGGAAAAGTGAACCGACTTGTCGGCCTGACTCTCGTAGCCGAGGCCTCGCAGGCCCTGCACCACGACTCGCTGCAGGTACGATTGACGGACGTCGATGACGTTATAGACTCGGGCGCCACCGCCAAAATCCGGCTGAGCGTTGCCGTCTTCCTGCGTCGTCGAGCTCCAGACCACCTGGCCGTCGGGATACTGGTGAAACGGCCGGTACCTGAAGGTTTTGTCCAGAAGTCCGAATTTCCATAGCTGGTAGGCGATATCCTTGCCCACGTAGGTGACAGTTCCGTTGCTCCGGACTATGATCTTCTCCTCGGCCGACTCGTCGTCCTCTCCCGGTAACTGCATGACCCAACAACCCTTGCTCGGTCCCTCTTCGGCGAAGGAGATCGTTCCGTGCTCCTTGAGCTTCCGAAAGGCTTCATCCCAGAACCGAAGGTGCAGGATTTCGCTCTCGCGCGGCAGCACGTCGTATCGGACGCCCAACCGCAGCATGGTGGCCAGATGGGCTTTCACGATTCGATTCGACACGTACTCGGCTAATTCCGCAGTGGTGCCATGCCCCTCTTCGATCTCCTTGAGCATCCGGAAACGCAACTGCAGCCGGCTCTCCTCCTTCGAGAACCAGTCGGACACTTCCGCGTACAGGTCCCAGCAGTAATAGTCGAACGGGTCGGGGATCGCCTTCACCTGATCCAGGGACAGCTGCCTGAGGTGCTGGAACCCGACGACCACGTCGGCCACCTGCACGCCGGTGTTATCGATGTAGTTCTGAACCTCGACTCGGTTTCCTCCCGCCCGCAGCAGGCGGACAAAACTATCCCCCAGCGCCGCATTCCGCAGGTGTCCGATGTGAGCCGCCTTGTTTGGATTGATGTTGGTGTGCTCGACGATCACCTTCTCGCCATCCGGGGCGGGAAAGGGACTGCGCACCCAGCGGTAAAGCTCGCGAAAAAAGGCGGGACGCGAGTAGAAGACGTTGACGTATCCACCGCCAGCGGCTTCGAACCGGGAAACCTCCGGGATCGCCGGGACAGCCGCTGCAACTTCCTGTGCTATCTGCCTGGGCGGTTTGCGGAGGCTCTTGGCCAGCTCAAAAGGGAAGGGAAACGCAAGGTCCCCCATCTCGGTTTTGGGTGGAGAGGATACAGTCAGACGATCGAGGGTGATGCCGTAGTGTTGTTGAACGAAGCGTCGCAGGTGCTGTTCAACTGTATCGATCCACTTCAGTAGCATAGCTGCCTATGATATCAGACTGACCAGCTGACCGGCTGACCGGCTGACCGGCTGCGCACTGCCCACTACAACTGACTGCTGACTAGTGTCTCGCTGCCGAAACAGCTTGTCCTTCCGTTCATGTCTTACTCCGCTGTACGGATCGTAACGAGAATTTCTCCTCCTCAGAATATGCCCGAGCCCTGAAAGTCATCAGAACCGCAAGCGAAGCGCGCGGGCCCGATCAGTTAGCACCCCCCGTGCCATCGGCTCGTTAACTGTTCGGGCCCGCGCGCTTCGCTTGCGGTTCTGATGACTTTCAGGGTTTGACCGCACCATCAGTTCGGCCCGGTTGGCACCATCCTGCGAGTCCCGACCCGGTCAGCAGGTCAGCCGGTCAGTTGCAGTGCGCAGTGGGCAGTGCACAGTTATTCCGCATTCGGTATGTTTGCATCGCTTCAAGTTTTGTCGCACACTAAAAACAAATTTAACTGTAGCCTCCCGACAAGTTTCCCGATATACTCTGACAAGTTGCGAAAAAATTGGCAGTAAAGAGCTGGGATGGCCGCAATGAGGCGGGTGGAAGTCTTATGGAATATCCTTCACTCGTGTCGACTACCAGCGGGCCTTGTTTGGTCTGCAACCACGATACTCGGCAGGTCTGCCCCGTCTGCACGCGCTTTGTCTGTGCGCGTCACGCTCAGCGCCACCATGTGATCCATGGGCCACTGCTGACGGCTTTGACCTTCGAGCGCCACCTGGACGACCAGGAGCTCGGTGCGGTCACCGGTATAGTCGGTGCTTCTTCCTGAGTTTGTCGAACGCCCGAAGCTCCGGTTCCCAGCTTTTCAAGATCGCCTCGACGCTATCCCCCCGAACTAACGCTTCCCGGAGCTGCCCTGTACCGGCCAGGCGATCGAAGTGGCTTGCCAGGAATTGGAACTGGTCCGGGTGCTGGCGCATGATCAGCGAGCACACGTGAAGCGCGGTTGCCAGCGGTTCGAAGTCGTCCCGGTCCAAGACGTGGACCTGGACACCCTGACAGACTTCTCCCTGGTGTTTCGAGAAGGAGGGCGTGAATGCCTGGGGCCTGAAATACACACCTTTCAGCCTCAGGTTGTTCAACGAACGGGCGAGTCGCTCGGAGTCCAGCCACGGCGCTCCGACCAGTTCAAATGGCTTTGTTGTCCCTCGGCCCTCGGACAGATTCGTTCCTTCGACAAGGCACAGTCCCGGATAAACGGTCGCCGTGTCTAACGTCGGGATGTTCGGTGAGGGGAGGACCCACTCGAGCTTGGTATCATCGTACCAGCGTGACCGCTTCCAGCCTTTGAGCGGGACGATCCTCAGATCGCAGCCTATACCTGCCTCGGCGTTCATCAGGGTTGCCAACTCGCCGATCGTCATTCCGTATCGAACCGGGATCTTGAAGATGCCCACAAATGATTCGTATCCCGGTTGCAGGATGGGCCCGTCGATTCGGCGGCCGGTAACCGGGTTCGGGCGGTCGAGTACGATGAAAGGCTTGTGATTTTGGGCCGCGCTTTTCATGCTCTCGAACATCGTGGACAGGTAGGTGTAAAAACGCACCCCCACGTCCTGGATATCGAAAACGAGAACATCGACATTCTGGAGCATTTCCGGGGTTGGGCCTCGATTGTCTCCGTAGAGGCTGTAGACTGCGGCCGTGGTCACGACGGGGTCACCCGCCTGGGCGGCACCAGAGAGGCCGTGCTCCGGGGCAAACAGGGCTACCAGCTGGACCCCCGTCTGGGCCCGAAGCCGTTCAGCCGTCTGCTGTAAACGTGAGTCGACCCCGGTATTGTTTGTAATCAGGCCGACCCGCTTGCCTTTGATCCACTCGAAGTATTTCTTCTCGTAAAGCCGATCCGCGCCGATTTTGATCGCATTGCAGAAAAGGACCAAAACAAGCGTGAGAAAGACGGGGTGAACCGGCCAGCGACGACGGGACGTTTGCATAGCTGAACAGGATACAACCGATTGTCGATTTCGGGCTACCGATTGCGGATTGACAAGATTCTGAATCAGGCCCCGGGTAGGTTCGTAGTCCCGGCTTCAGCCGGTGGAGGGCGTGGCGGTCACCTGCGTCCGGGCAAGAATCGAGACGCGTCAGGGGTATGCCGCGCGCTTGAGAGGATTCGCCGGCTAAAGCCGGGGCTACGAACCTACCCGGGGGATCCGAAATCCGCAATCCGCAATCAGTACTCGGCGGGCAGCTGGCTCAGCTGTTCGAACGAGAAAACCGGGCCGTCCTTGCAGATGTAGTATTTGCCGACGTTGCAGCGGCCGCATTTGCCGAGCCCGCACTTCATGCGGTTCTCCAGCGTGGTGAACATCTCCCCTGCCTGGAAGCCGAGACGGGTCAGGACCGGCAGCGTCAATTTGATCATGATTGGCGGGCCGCACACGAGGGCCACCGTATCCTCGCTCGGCGGGTTCAGCTTCTCGATGACGTGAGGGACAAAACCTACCTCGCCCGTCCAATCCGGAGTTTCACCGCCCGGGTCAACCGTGGTCACGACGCGGACGTCTCCGCGGTCCGTCCATTCCTTGAGTTCCCGCTTGTAGACGAGGTCTGCGACTGTACGGGCGCCGTAGACGATCGAGATGTCGCGAAAGCGGTCCCGCCAGTCGAGCGCGTTCCAAATGACGCAGCGAAGTGGCGGAAGAGCAATTCCGCCGGCGATGAAGAGCAGGTTCTTGCCTTCCCACTCATCGATCGGGAAGACATTGCCGTACGGGCCGCGAAAGCCGACCTGGTCGCCTTCTTGAAGCGCGGCCAGTGCGGTCGTGACTCGGCCGACCTGCCGGAAAGTGCACTCGATGTAACCTTTTCGGGTTGGTGAGGAGGCTATGCAGAACGTCGATTCACCTTCTCCGAAGACGGAGTACTCGCCGAACTGGCCAGCCCGAAAGCTGAAACCATCATTGACAGCCTGGTCCTCAAAAAGGAGCCGAAATGTCTTGATGCCCGGCGCCTCGTCAACGACTTGATCGATGCGCATCATGTAAGGTTCGTAGATGTTCTTGGAAGTCATCCCTGAATCTCCACGATCTGTTTCAAGCTTTCCTTGAGATTCACGTCGGCGGGACAAGCACGCGAGCACCGCCCGCATCCCACACAGCCGAGCACGTTGAGCCGTTCGGGCAGGTATGAGAACTTGTGCATGACTCTCTGGCGCCAGCGCGCAGCCTGGGTTTTGCGCGGATTGTGCCCGGAAGCGTGAAGCGTGAAGAGGCCGAAGGCACACGAATCCCAGCACCTCAGTCTTTTCCCGGACGACAGGTTTGCCTCGTCCTGCATGTCAAAACAAGTGCAGACGGGACAGACGTAGGCGCAGGTGCCGCAACCGAGGCATCGAAGCGACTGCTCACGCCAGATATGCTCCTGACTAAACAACGACGGGAGTTTCTGGGATATACCGGCAGCGTCAGGCTCCTTCCTAATCGATGGCAGACAAGACAGCTTGTCATCGGCTCCTGTGGCAGGGGTGAACAATTCAGAGGCGGCGGCGACTAGTGCTTCTCCCTTGGAGCTCAGGACTTCGACGAGGTACGCTGACTCGGAGACACTGGTGAGCAGGAGGTCGCTCCCGGTGGTGTCTCCCGGTCCCCCTCCGACGCTCGTGCAGAAGCAGTTGTCATCCGGCTGGGTACAAACGAAGCTGACGATCGTGGTGGCCGCGCGGCGGGACTCGTAGAAGTGGTCGTGATAATCCCAGCCGAAAACCGCATCGAGGGTACAAAGGCTGCGCGCGTCGCAAGGACGCATCCCGAAGAGCACCGTTTGTGGCGGATCTGATTCGAGCGGGTCGATTTCGACCTTCTGGCCGGTGAACCGGTACTTGAGTATGGTTTCGACAGCCGGAAAGAAGAGCTCCTTGGGAGACAGGGTGGTCTGGGTCGCGTGAAGGTCCAACTGATCCAGGGCCTGCACTTCCTTCCAGAGAACAGGGGTCTCACCGGGTTCCCGCCGGATCACCGGCGAGGTAGCGCGGACCGGTCCGACGATCCTCCAGCCGCCTTTTCGGATCCGGTCAAAGAACTCTCCCAGGCTAGCCTTCCGGATCAGCTTGGCTGAGCTACTTACTTCCATTCTTGCCAACCTTTTTTGCTTGGATAGCGGGTTTCAAATCCGCAATCCGCAATCCGCAATCCGATATCACTTGATAAAGGACTCCCTGTCTTCTGGACGGAAAGCCGAAAGTGGGTAGGTCGCATCTGCCTTCAGACCGGCAACATGGCCGAACTGAGTGGACACCGACTCGGCTACCTGCGCATTCAAAAGATAGAGCGGTATGCCGACCGGGCAGGCTTCGGAACACGAGCCGCAGCCGATGCAGCGGCCCGCCAGGTGCATCGCCCTGCTGACATGCCAGTATAGATTCCCCTCGCGATGTGCACCCACGGGAATCCACTGCGGTCGGTTGCATTCGACGAGGCATTCCTTGCAGTAACAGAGCGGGCAACTCGCGCGGCAGGCGTAACACCTGATGCACTTGGACAGTTCGTCCTGCCAGAATTCCCAGCGCTGTGCACGGGGCAGAGCCTGGATTTCTGTGGGTCCGACTTCCAAGTCGGATTTCTCTCCACCAACACTCGAGCCTGAACGAACGAATTCCTCGATTTCGCTCAGCTTTGACAGTACCCTCGCATCGCCACTTTGCCCGATCGCGATGAATACTGCCTGGCCTTCGACAAACTGCTTTTCGGAAGCCAGTTGCAGGATGCTCCTGAGGGTTGCGACAGTGGCGACAATCGCTGGTCTTCCGAGCTCCTTTACCTCCGCCTTGCTCAGGTAAACCGCGAGGTTCTGGGCACAGCGCTCGTCAAGAACCAACCGGTCCACCTGGTCGGCGGCGCGCAGGAACAGCGCTCGGCGTCGGGTACCCGACCCCTTCTCGTATCCGACAACAACGGCGACAGTGCCGAGCTGGAGCAGTTCCTTGGCTGTCTCGATCATCGTTGCCATCAGATTTCTCCGGGCGGGGGAAGCGCACCCGCCATCCGCCGGTATTCGGTGAAGGGCCCGGCGGCCCGGATTTCGGCAACCGCGGAGTTCACCACTTCCGCCCACTTAGCGCCTTCTGCCGCCGAAACCCAGGTGAAGCGGATCCGGCTTGCGTCGAAGCCCATGAACTCGAGCAGGCTGCGGAAGACCATCCAACGCCGGCGGGCATGGTAGTTGCCGGAGGTGTAGTGGCAGTCGCCCGGATGACAGCCGGAAACAATGACCCCGTCGGCCCCCTGCCGGAAGGCCTCGAGTACGAGCATGAAATCGATCCGTCCGGTGCACGGCGTGCGAACCAGTCGCACATTGGGCGCGTACTTCATCCTGCTGGTGCCCGTCAGGTCCGCCCCTGCATAGGTGCACCAGTTGCACACGAACGCTGTGATCTTAGGTTCAAACTGTTCGCTCATAGCTTTTCACTGCGCACTGCCCACTGCCCGCTGCGCACTGCCCACTGCAACTGCGCACTGCCCACTGCCCACTACCCACTACCCACTACCCACTGAGAGGGTGCAAAAGAATCGGCAAGGTCGAGATGGTGTTTTTCGACCCCAAGGGGGTCGCGTAACAAAGCCCAGGGTTGGTCGCGCTTTTTGCGACCTACCCTGGGTTTCGGGTGGGGCACCTCCAACCCTGAAGGGGTTGCGTATCGAGCAACATACGCAACCCCTTCGGGGTTGGGGTAACGGCACTTCTACCCAGGGTAGACCGCAAACAACGCGGTCAACCCTGGGCTTTGTTACGTGACCCCTTTGGGGTCGAAAACCGTTAACTAGCCACTCGCCGATTCTTTCACACCTCCTAATCTGACCAACGGCGTACTACCCGCTGCACACTGCTCACTGCACACTGCCGACTGACACGTAGTCAGTGCGCAGCGCGCAGTGCGCAGTGCGCAGTTGGCCTTCAGGCCAGCGCTCTCACCTCGGCGTACAACTGCTCGTTCGTAAACCCGTCCAGGTCGATCGCCTTGACCCGGCATAGTGCCACACACGTGCCGCACCCTTGGCAGAGTCCCGGGTTCACGCGGGCAACGACCCTGACTGTTTTCCCGTCACGGGTCTTCAACGTTTCTTGTTCTATAGCCCGGTAGGGGCAGACTGTCTCGCAGAGGAAGCACCCGGTGCACCGGGAATAATCCGGCGGCGCACATCGATGCACGGAGGCCACGGCCGGCTCCCGTGCCAGTTCGGCCTTGGAGAACAGGGCTGCGACCTTGGCCGCTGCGCCCGACGCCTGGGCGACCGATTCGGGAATATCCTTGGGTGCCTGGCATGCGCCGGCCAGGAAAATGCCGGCAGTGTTGGTCTCGACCGGCCGCAGTTTAGGATGCGCCTCGGAGAAGAAGCTGTAGGAATCGTAACTGATGTGGAGCTTTTGGGCGAGCTCCTCCGCCCCGGGGTTGGCGACGGCCGCCGTGGCGAGGACCACCATGTCCGCCTCGATTTCGAGCGGTCGGGACCCAAGCAGTGTGTCGACTCCCTTGACCACCAGCTTGCCGTGGCGATCGAAGATCCGTGACACCCTTCCGCGTACGTAGTGAGCGTGGTCCTCTTCGATAGCCCGTCGCACGAATTCGTCGTAGTTCTTCCCGCCCGCGCGGATATCCATGTAGAAAACGTAGGCCTTCCCTGAGTGCTGCTTATGCTTGTACAGCATCGCGTGCTTGGCCGTGTACATGCAGCAGATCTTCGAACAGTAAGGGATGCCCTTTGCCGAATCGCGAGAACCGGCACAGGCTATGAAGACGACGGTCTGTGGGACAGTCCCATCCGACGGGCGCCGGATTTCCCCAAGTGTAGGGCCGGATGCGGATGCCAGGCGTTCGAACTGCAGGCCGGTGATTACGTCCTTGTACTTTCCATACCCGTACTCCGGGAAGAAGTCCGCCTGGACGACACCGAAACCGGTGGCGCAGACGACCGCTCCAACATCGACTTCGACGATTTCATCCGCCTGCTCAAAATCGATCGCCCCCGTTGGGCACAGCTTCTTGCAGATCCCGCATTTGCCGGTGGTGAAGTAACGACAGTTCTGCGTGTCGATAACCGGCTTATTGGGGACCGCCTGCGGAAAGGGGACGTAGATCGCTGTCCGGTTGCCGAGCGCGGCATTGAACTCGCTCGGAATCTTTTTCGACGGGCACTTTTGGGAGCATAGCCCGCAGCCATTGCAGATTTTTTCGTTTACCTTGCGTGCCTTCTTTCGGATACGCGCTCGGAAATTGCCGATAAACCCGTCCAGACTCTCAAGCTCGGAGTAGGAAAACAACGTGATATTCGGGTGTTGGGCAACTTCCACCATCCGGGGGGTCAAGATGCACTGCGAACAGTCGAGTGTCGGAAAGGTCTCCGACAGCTGCGACATGTGGCCGCCGATGGAAGGATCCTTTTCAACCAGGATGACCTTGTGGCCTGAGTTGGCGATGTCAAGACTCGCTTGGATTCCGGCGATTCCGCCTCCGAGGACGAGGGCGGTCTTCGTCACAGGGACGCGGATAGCTGACAGCGGGCGATTGCGCTTCACCTTCTCGACCGTCATGCAGACGAGGTCGGCCGCTTTCCGGGTAGTCACCTCGCCTTTGTCGTGAACCCAGGAGCAATGCTCCCTGATGTTGGCCATCTCACACAGGAAACCGTTCAAGCCAGCCTCGGAGCATGTGCGCCGAAAGGTCGGCTCGTGCATGCGGGGAGAACACGCGGCGACCACGACGCCGTCCAGACGCTTCTCCCTGATCGCCTCGCGGATCAGGTTCTGCCCTGGGTCCGAGCACATGTACTTGTAGTCGATGCTGTGCACGACGCCGGGGAGCGAGGCAGACCTCTCGGCAACTGAGGCGCAATCGACCGTCGCCCCGATATTCTCACCGCAATGGCAGACAAACACTCCGATGCGAGACATTGACCCTCATTGGCTCGTGGCCGGGGCGCTGGCGGGTCCGGCGTCCCCGGCGCGAAGTTTCTCCAGGTTGATTGGGACAAGATGCCGTTTCAATCCCAGCTCTCCGGCAGGGACTCCCAGGGCGTAGGCAATCGCCTGGGTAACGTATATCGCCGGAATGGTGTAGCGTTTGCCGGTGAACCGCTCGATGTCAGCTCGTCTCATGTCCAAGTTGGTGTGGCACATGGGGCAGGCCAGCACGATGATCTGTGCGCCCCTGCTGGTAGCGTCTTCGAGGATCGCGCCTGAAAGCCGGGCCACCAGATCGGGGCGGGGAATAGTCAGGCCGGCGCCGCAGCAGTCGACTTTGAACGCCCAATCGATCGGCTCGGCACCGACTCGAGACATCAGGCGGTCCATCTCCTGAGGGTCCTCCGGGCGATCCCGGCCAACGATTTCAGTTGGCCGGACGAGCAGGCAGCCGTAGTAGCAGGCAACTTTGCAGGCGAGCGGCTGAATGACTTCGGGTCCTTGCCCTTCGGGGAAGAAGCGCCCGAGGAATTCCAGGATATTGATCGGTCGCGTCTTTCCCCCGTACTCGGCGCCCAGCACATCGGCAAGGTGACGGCGGACGGACGCGTGTTTGTTCAGCTCGTGAACCGTCGAGGCGAGGCGGCTGAAGCAGGCCGCGCAAGGGACCAGGATTTCCTCCAGCCCGGCTCTTTCAGCCTGGATCAGGATGCGTGCCGGGAGTGCCAGGCCGAGCTCGTTGTTCAGATTGTGAGCGGCGCTTGCCCCGCAGCAGTTCCAGTCGGGTATTTCCTCCAGAGAAACTCCCAGCTTTTCCGCCAGGGCCTTAAGCGACTGTTCGAATTCCCGACTCGAGCCCTGGAGCGAACAGCCGGGGAAGTATCCGATTTGCACAACCATGAGCGCCCCTATTCGTCCGTGCTCTCGAAAACACGGCGCACCTGCTTTCGATCACACACCGAATGAGGCAGGAGCCCGAGCTTGCCTTTCAGGAGGATCCGAGGAGCCAAGAAAAGGTCTTGAAAGAATTTGCCTGTTCGAAATTTGTACGACGCGATGGTGCCCACTTCGAACAGCCTGCCGTGGCTCCGTATCGATTTCAAAAAAGACCTGTGGAAAGCGACTATTTTCCGCGCCTGCCTGTGCACGCGGCCGGTGCGCGCCGACCTCTGTCGCAGGACGTCCATGACCGGGGGGAGATCAATGCCCTGGGGACAGCGGGCGGAACAGGTGTGACACGACAGACAAAGCCAGATTGAATAGCACTCGACAGCTTTGGCGTCCAGTCCTGGATCCCCGTATTGGATCAGACGAAGAATCTGATTGGGTGGCAGGTCCATTTCGCTCGACAACGGACATCCGGCCGAGCACTTGCCGCACTGGTAGCATTTCGCGACCGACTGGCCGGTCATCTGGAATACCTGGTCTGCGAGTGGATCCGAAGGGTTGGAAGACATTGGGGGAAACAAGGAAGACTGACTGCCTATAATATTTTTCTGTATCGCTCGATATTAGCCGAAGTCTAAGAAAGCACTATGGTAGTCCCGGGCAGGCAAAGGCGCAAGGGGGCTTTTTGAATGCGGATTTCGGATTGCGGATTTCGGAATAATAACTGCGGATTTCGGATTGACCAGGTCCGACTGGCTTTACGTGTCGGCTGGAATTCTGCTGGTCGCGTTCGGCCTGCTCTGCTGTCAATCCGAAATCCGCAATCCGAAATCCGCAATTCTTAGAATTGCACGTTCGGAGCTTGACGGGTGGCCTCGCCGGACTGGAAGTACGGATGCGCTTCGAAGCCGAACAAGCCGGCCAGAAGATTGGTCGGGAAACGGCGTAAGGCCGTGTTATAGGCCTGGGCCGACTCGTTAAACCGGCGCCGCTCAACGGCTATCCGGTTCTCCGTGCCGGCCAGCTCGTCCTGAAGGGCCAGGAAATTCTGGTTGGATTTCAGATCCGGATACTTCTCGACGATGACCATCAGGCGTCCGAGAGCGCCTTCCAACCCGGTCGCGGCCTGCGCGCGTTCCGCACTGGTGTTCGCCTGGCCCCATTGGCTTCGCAGCCTCGTGACCTCGGTCAGAACCTGCTGTTCCTGTTTGGCATATCCCTTAACCGTGTTGACGAGGTTTGGAATCAGGTCATAACGGCGTTGAAGAACCGTGTCCACCTGGGCCCAGGAGGTCTTGACCTGTTCCTCGAGGTTCACGAGTCGGTTGTATGACCCGATGGCAGAAATGGCCAGAATGCCGATAAACAGGACCAGGACGACCACGACTATCAGGACGATCTTTCCCATGACCTTTCCTCCTGTGTCTTTCTATAGATGAGCATCCACTGCGTCAGCGATTCGCTCGATGGTAGCGAGGTACTCGGAAAAAAGCGCGTCGGGATCAGTCTGCTTGGATGACAGCCGTCCGGACTTCATGGCGTCGACGGTTTCAAAGACCTTTGGGTCAAACTCAAGATGCCGGCTGAGCTCACGGACGGCATCAATCTTGATCTTCGGCACTTCATCCTGCCAAAGCCTGAGCGCAGCCCGGAAGAGCACGAGGAAGCTCGACAACGAACTGATGAGCAACTCGATGACTTCCTTCGGTTTCCCCTTCGTCAGCAGAAAATGCTCTCGGAGCTGGATGAGTTTGCCTTTCAGCTCGTGCTCCAGTTGCAGACGCAGATCCTCGGATCGGACCTCGATCTCGCTGGCGACGTTTTGACCGTAGAGAACCCGGTGGGAGTCGCGAATATCGAGCAACTCTATGGGGAAGGCATCCGAGGATCGCTTCAAGCGGTCGAGGGTGAATAAAAGCGGGGGCGGGTTGCCGGCCTTTGCCCAGGCGGCCGCCGCCGGAGCGAAGGCCTTCAATTCCTGAAAGCCCAGTTTGTCGGTTACGACGAGCACGTTGTAGTCCGAGCGCTTGCCGACGTGATCACCAGCCGCGGCCGATCCGTAAAGCATTACCGACTTGAGTCCTGACGGACACGCCTGTTTGAGTTGCTCGACAAGTTGTTCCGGTGTCACCGACTCCTCCTTCCACTGCGCACTGCGCACTGCCCACTGCGCACTGCCCGCTGATCACTGCTCACTGCCCGCTGCCCGCTGCTCACTGCCCGCTGCCCACTTCGCACTACCCGCTGATCACTGCGCCTGTCAGCCGGTCAGCTGATCAGCCGTCGGTGGCCAGTCGGCAGTGCGGAGTGCGCAGTGCGCAGTGGGCTTCTACCAGCTCCGACCGGCGCCCCCGCCTCCGGAGCCGCCCCCGCCGAATCCTCCGAATCCTCCGCCTCCAAAGCCGCCTCCTCCGCCGAAGCCGCCGCCCCGCCCTCTGCCGCCCGAATTGGTCAACAGGAAAAGCAACAGCCAGGGATGGCGGATCACAACGATGACGATAATACCGATAATAATGAGTGTGACACAGTTATTCAGCGGAGAACGCTGGACAGGAGTTCCGTCCCTCTCTGCCGGGACTGCCGGTTCGCCCGAGAGTTGATCGAGCTGCACGCCTGCTTTTTGCGAGATGAGGCTCGCCAGTGCCTGACTCCCGGCGCTGATGCCGCTGCTGTAGTCTCCGTCCCTGAAGTAGGGAACGACGTATTCATCGAGGATCCGTCCGACGCGGGCATCGGGGATGTCTGCCTCGAGGCCGTAACCGACCTCGATCCAAGTCTTGCGGTCCTCGACCGCCGTTAAAAAGAGGATGCCGTTGTCTTTTCCTTTTTGGCCGATCCCCCATCGCTCGAAGAGCCGATTCGCGGTGTCCCGAACATCGCCGCCTTCGAGTGAACGGACGGTCACGACCGCGATCTGAGCGGTGGTCTTGCGCTCGAGCTCGGAAAGGAGTTGTGTCAGGCTTGCTTTGTGGGATTGCTGAATGACGCCGGCGAAATCGTTCACATAGCCCGTCGGCTCGAGCCTCTGGTAGAGCTCCTGGCCGTGGACAGTGGCACAGCTGAACAGCGCCGCGAGCAGGAACACGTGGGCGCACAATCGGCCTGGGTGCATAGCGGGCCACTATAGCATAGCTCAGCGGGCAGCGGGCAGAAGGCAGCGGGCAGAAGGCAGCGGGCAG
>CAYQYP010000026.1:0-3206 GCA_964421755.1 uncultured Acidobacteriota bacterium | reverse complement strand
GAAAGCTGAATCCGACGGGCATCACGCGCTCCCGTCAAGGCACCGAAATTCGGGTCGATTTGCTTTCCTGTCGCATCGAACCGGGCGCCACTGTCAAACGCGTTGAACTGCGTGGTGTTAAACGCGTTGAACAACTCGGTCCGGAACTGCACATACCGGTCCTCTCCAAACGGAACGCGCTTGGAGATGCTCATGTCCCAGTTGGTGGTTGCGGGGCGGCGCACGGTGTAGACCCCGGAGTTCCCGAACGAGTACTTCGCAGGCCGCGCAAACGCCTCAGTCTTGAACTGCCGCGAGAAAGTGCGTTCGCCCTCCGGCAAGTACGGGTCGGAAACCACGTCGATCCGGATACCTTCGGTGGAGCCTGTCAGGTCGGCGCCATCCGAAAGCTCGATGCCTGGCGTGACCGGCTGACCCGAGACGTAGGATGTAATTCCCGAGATCTGCCAATTCCCGAAAATGTGGTCGAGAGCCGGTGCTCCCCATTTCTGGCCCGGATTCGGCAGGTTCCAGGCGTAGTTGATGGCGAGGTTATGAGTCACGTCAAAGCTCAGCAAGCCGTAGTTGCGTTCCCGGTACGAGAAGTAGACGCTCGGATCGTCGTCGAAGTCGCCGCCGTTTACCCCGAGTGCCTTGGAGAATGTATACGCCACGCCAAACTGGACGTCTTCAGCCATGCGACGGTTCGCCGCAATCTGAAGTGAATGGTAGTTTGAGTCAGTCCCGAAGCTGCGAACCATGATGTTCCCGTATCCCTTGTAGGGGCGCAGGAAATTGTCGGGCAACGGGCTGCTCGCCGTCGTCGTGTCCTTGTTGGCCGGGTCGAAACGAGCGTACATCGGGATCGGATTGATGTTCCGTTCGTAGATCAGAGACCTTCCGAGGGCACCCACGTAAGAAACGTCCACGACCGTGTCAAAGCCAACCTGACGTTGAACGCCCAGGCTGAAATTGTACGTTTGAGGAATGGGTTGCTTTCCCGTTTCGGTAACGGTGATACCACCCGGTCCTATGGCCCCGTCTGCCTCAAGGAAGCTGTCCAGGGTGCCGAAGTGCAGGGTTGGTGTGTACGCCACCGGCGGTTGGCCGTTGGTCCCGGAATAGACGTTCCCCTGCGGGCGATCGTAGAAGATTCCCGCGCCACCGCGTATGACCATTTTGCCGTTCCCGGCCGGGTCATAGGCGAAACCGATTCGAGGGCCAAAAACTACTGCCGGCGTCTCATACAACCCGCCGGGCCAACCATCCTGGCCTCCGACCACCATGCCGGACGAGTAACTCCCGGAGTTGGGGACAAAGAGTCCGATGTAAGGAAGCGGGTAAACCGTGCCGGTCGCAAGATCCACGCCCGCACGCTTGCCGGCGGCATCCTTGCCCGGCCAGATCAGCCTCGCGGCCTTGCTGGTGTCATAGAGGTCCGGGACAAAAGTCGTGATGTTGTAGCGGTCGTCGTGAGCGGCCGGTGAGTTGTACATGCGCAGGCCGAGGTCGAGCGTCAACTTGCTGTTGACCCGCCAGGAATCTTGCGCATACCACTCGGTTTGGGTGTAGCGATAGTGTGAATACGGCCTGAAGGTTCCTTCCGAGTAGTTGTTGAAGTTACCGAGCAAGGCGTTGGCGAAGGCGTAATTGGTGTCCAACGGATTGTTGGTGTTTCGCCCGAAGTCGAAAGATCCGCGGGTGTTCGGGCCGCCGACCTCATCCTTGCGCATCCGCTCGATGTAAACACCAAATTTAAAGGAATGCGAACCCTTCAGCCAACTAAAGTTGTCCGCGAAAGTGAACACCGGGTTCTCATTGGTGTACGGGATGTTACCGAGCCCGGGGTTGATCGCATTCTGAACCCCGCCAAAGGTCATATTGGGAATCGCGCCCGATTCGTTCGACTGCGGATACCACTGACCGAGGCCCGGTATCCGGGCGCGAGACACTTTTTCGGGCTCCGTCGAGTTGAACGTCTGGCCACGGGTGCTTGCGCCGGCCGTGAATTCATTGACGGTGGTGGAACTGAAAATCTTGGTCAGGTTGAGAACTGCGCCGCGCCCACGCTGCGGTCTGAGCGTGTTGACCAGGTCGTAGTTGTGATCGCCGGCAACCCAGGAGCCATACGGCCACTCTTCGTCGTCGTTGTCCCGAATGTACCGGAAGTAAGAATTCAGACTCGAGGTGATGCTGTAGTCGATGCGAAAGACTTCCTGCCGGCGGGGGTTGTTCCCGCTGGCTGTGCTCCGGTAGTTCCGCTTGTACATCTGCCCCGGGTCCGTCTCGACATAGTTCGGAAGGGGGAAGAACTTCAGAATCGACTGTCCGACGGCGTTGATTCTATTCGCCGGGATTTTGTTGTTTGGAAACTGCTTCTTGCCGTCGAGCGGATCGTTGATCTTGATGACATTTCCGTTGGTGTCAAGGGTTTGGGAGAAATCCCCATTACGCTCCAACTCGGTCGGCGTGGTTACAAAACGAGGCGCCTGGTACAGGCGGCGGCGAACATATTCCTGGGAGAAGAAGAAGAACAGCTTGTCCTTGTTGGTATTGAACTTTCCCGGGATATAAATCGGACCGCCAATCGAGTAGCCGACGTTATTGAAATGATAGTCGCCCCTGGGCGTACCACTTTTGTTGTTGAAGAAGCCATTGGCATTCAACGACTTATCGCGATAGTACCAGTAGGCACTTCCGTGAAAGTCACGACCGCCGCCCTTCATGATGACGTTGATCGTGCCCGCGCTGTTCCGGCCATACTCGGCCTGATAGTTGCTCGTGAGCACCTTCACTTCACTGATGGCGTCCATATTCGGGGCGTTCTGCACACTCGAGTTGGATCCCGTGTCGACCGAAGATATGCCGTCGAGGGCATACATGACCGAGTTGGTGCGTCCGCCATTGATGTGCAGGCCATTCAGGACGTTGCCGGTCTGGACGACTTCCCGGGAGCCGACGTTCGTGTCGAGTACACCGGGCAGAGTGCTCATCAGGCCGAGGAAATCACGACCCTTGACGGCCAGGTTCAGGACCTGGTCGCCGCTGATCAGCCCAGCCCGTTCCGACGAGGCGGTCTGCACGTAGGAGGCTTCTGCGGTCACTTCGACCCGCTGCTGCACCTCCCCGACCTCCAGGGTCAAAACGCCTACCGAACGGCGTTCCGCGGCTGTCACGCCGACATCCTTAACGGTTAGAGTCTTGAAGCCCGGCAGCCCGATTTCCAG
>CAYQYP010000025.1:0-3198 GCA_964421755.1 uncultured Acidobacteriota bacterium | reverse complement strand
AATCAGCTCCTCGACCCGCTGAACCGCCCATTCTCCCTGTTCCATGAGTCTTTGTTCTCCATTCTGGCCGCCCCAGTTCAGCCGCCATCCAGCACTGGTGAATCGAGCCGGGCAGGCGGGAGACGTGAAGTCGCGAACTGTGGTTTCAGGTTTGGCTTCCGGTGCTTTCCCCGACTTGGCGCCTTGATGGGTCACATAGATACCGTAGGGGACGGTATTCTTGCGACCCGCACGAGCGTGTGTCCCAGATCAGCCAGAGCGACCCTCTCGGCCGTACCATGCCGCCAAGCCGTCACGACACGCTGCCTTACCTGTGGATGCCGGTCGCGCAGGAGCGGTATCAGAGCGCCGACCGCTATCCTTGGGTCCGCTGCTCCCGCCAGCTCTCCAATCGCGGAGGCCTGCCAGACGCCGGACCTCAGCGGAGTAATTCTTCAGGAGATCTACCAACTCCGCCATCGCTCCGCCATCCCCCGCACGTCCGAACTCAACCGCGCGGGAAGCGAGCTTTTTCTCGATTTGACGATCCATGGGAGATCTCACTGCTCCGGCAAAGTCGGGGCCAGTTCAGTTTGACAATCCGCGCACTGCGCGAAAAGCGCTCCGTTTGCGGTTCCGTACCGCTCGGTAACGGTGACAATCCGCGCACTGCGCGAAAAGCGCTCCGTTTGCGGTTCTGTGACACTCGGCGACCCCTCGCCTGTCATTCAAGGCTGGTTCCCGTGGAGAGCATATGGCGAGGGTGTGACAACAGGGCGAGCACAAAAGTTAATTCCACCTGCAACCGCACGAAATCGCAAACGGGTTGGGAATTAAGTATTATGTCCCCGAAACTCTTTTGTGTTATCAAGCAGCGAGCAAGGAGGAAGCTAAATGGCGTCTGATATGAACCGTCGTAAATTCCTGGGTAATGCTGCCGCGTCCGCCGCCGCGTTCACCATCGTTCCTCGACACGTGCTCGGAGGCGCCGGGCAGGTCGCTCCCAGCGACAAGATCACCTTCGCCCTTATCGGCTGTGGTACGCAAGGGCTCAGGGAAATGGTCGACATGCTCCCGATGCCCGAAGTGCAGTTCATCGCCGCCTGCGACCCGAACAAGGACAGCAACGACTACGTCGACTGGTCCAAGGACGGGCTGAGGCGCGACATCGGAAGAGCAATCGGTAATCCCGAGTGGAGAGCAGGGACACAAGGGATCCACGGAGGCCGGGACGTCGCCAAGGAACTGATCGAGTTTTACTACGGCAAGAACACGCCCTCCGGCGGGTTCAAGGGCTGCACGGCGTACGCGGACTTCCGCGAGCTCCTCGAGAAGGAGAAAGACCTCGACGCGGTCAAGATCATGACCCCGGACCACCTGCACGCCTGGATCGCGATTGCCGCGATGAAACGGGGCAAGATGGCCATGACCCACAAGCCGATCGCGAACCGCCTCATGGAAGCCCGGATGGTCATCGAGACCGCTCGCAAGGCGAAAGTTGCGACCCACTTCCTGCCGGCGTCCGCCGGCGAGCAGCAACGTCAGGCATTGTCGTGGGTCAAGGAGGGGGCGATCGGGACGCTGCGCGAGATCCACAACTGGTCCTACCGCCCGGTGTGGCCTCAGTATGCGACAGTCCCGACCGATACGCCGCCGGTCCCGCAGGGCCTCGACTGGGACCTCTGGCTCGGCCCGTCACTCCCGCGCCCGTTCCATCCGCACTATACGCACGCGGTCTTTCGCGGTTGGTACGAGTTCGGCGGAGGATCACTAGCCGACATGGGCCACTACAGCCTCTGGCCTGTGTTCATCGAGCTGGGCCTGGATGCCCCGTTCGCCGTCGAGTCGACACCCAGTCACGTCTGCACGCTCGATGGCCAGGTGGCGGTCAAGATCAAGAACGACTATTCCTTCCCGTACGCCTGCACGATCCGCTTCAAATTCGCCGCGAAGGGCGATCGACCCCCTGTCGACCTGTTCTGGTACGACGGAAGCATGAGGCCGCCCACGCCGCCGGAAGTCGAAGAGGACAACGGCGAGCTCGCCTCCGAAGGCATGATGTTCGTCGGAGACAAGGGAAAAATCATCGGAGGCTTCCGCTGCGAGAATCCGAAGATAGTCCCGGAGCGCAAGTGGAAGGAATTCTGGTCAGGTAAAGGCCAGCAGCCGCCCGCGCCGCCAGACAGACGCCGAGAGCAGGGTGCCCGCAGACCCGCGATCTGGCTCGAGGCGTTCAAGGGGGGAAAACCGAGCGTGGGAGACTTCCTGCTCGCCCAGCCGATTTCCGAAGCCTTCAACCTGGGCGCGATTTCGCTGCGAATGGGCGGGAAGAAGCTCCTGTGGGATTCCCAGGCGGGGAAGATCACGAACGTTGCCGAGGCCAATAAGTACCTGACCCGCGAGTACCGGCCGGGATGGGAACTGACGAGTTAGCGGGCAGCGGGCAGCGGGCAGCGGGCAGAAGGCAGCGGGCAGAGGGCAGCGGAAGCAGAGAAGAATTTGATTTAATGGGACACGAAGCGAATCCCGGAGCAAGGAAATGATGTCTGACCGAGGCCAACTGCCGAGTGCCCTTTGCCGGCTGCCTGCTGCCCGCTGTTACTGTTCTACAAGCTCCACGCGGCGGTTCTGGGCCTTGCCGTCCTCGGTCTGGTTCGTGCTGACCGGTGAGTAGGGGCCAACCCCGGCCGCCTTCATCCGGCCGGCCGCGATGCCCTTTGCAGCCAGCGCCTTGACGACAGCGTCGGCCCGGTCGGCGGATAGCTTCAGGTTCGACTCGAGGGTACCTACGCTGTCGGTGTGACCCACGATGTAGACGTTCAGAGCCGGTGTCCCCTGAAGAAGCTTTGCCATCTCGGTCAGGGCCGGTTCAGACTCGGGCTTGATCGTCGCCTTCCCGGTGTCAAAGTGGACCCCGTAGATGACCGTCTTGCCGGTTGACGTGATGTCCCGGCCCATCGCGGCCGCGTCCGCCACCACATCCTGGCGCATCGGCTTGGTTTCGACGATCGTTATCTCGTAGTCCTTACCGCCGTTCGCCGTCCGTACATGGACCCCGGTCAACGCGTCGCCCTTCCTGATTTCTGCGGTCATCCGCATGTTGTCGCTGTTGATGACGGTTCCGCCGATGCTCTTCAGGGCGTTTTCATGATTGCGGACCACCTGGAGGTTGCTTATGTTTGCTGTTCGATCGATTGCCGAATAAGCGATCACGAATTT
>CAYQYP010000024.1:0-5022 GCA_964421755.1 uncultured Acidobacteriota bacterium | reverse complement strand
TACGAAGGCCGTTGATTCGATGATCGCGCACCGCTGACGAGAGAACATTGAACACAAGGTCCTGTACGTGGTCCGTGGTCGCACTGGCGCTCGCCGGTACGCTGTTGGTCGCCCAGGAATCGGGCCCGCGGTTCTCACATTCCGTGCATATCGAGACTGTCGGGCTCGCCTGCGTTCAATGTCACGCGTCCGCGCCCGAGAGTCGTTCGAACAAAGACGTGAATCTTCCGAAGCCGGAAACTTGCGCCCCTTGTCACTTGCCGGAAGAAGGTGACATGCGCGGCAAGGCTTCAGACTTCTCCCCGGAGGTTCCACCTCGACCGGTGCTTTTCAGCCACCAGCAGCACCTGGGCATCCCGGACCTGACCTCTCGCATCATCACGGCTCTTGAGTCTGGCACTTACCCCGAGGGCGATCCGACAGCAATTCGTAAGCAAATCGAGTCTGACGAGACCTGCACTGCGTGTCATCGGGGGCTAAGGCAGGCGCACCTGGGTCGCCGCGAGCACTACCCGCTCATGTCGGACTGCCTGGTCTGTCATAAACCCAAAGCCAACGCGATGACGGAGTGCCGAAGCTGCCACATTCCCGAGTTCGATCTTCTCCCCGTGGACCACAAGGTTCAGGAGTTCTTTGACGAGCATTCGTCCGAGGGCCGGCAGCACAAAGTCGAGCGCTGCCGCCAGTGCCACACACCTCGATTCAATCCCTGCAGCCAATGCCATTGAACACGAAACTTCATTCGTCTTCACCAACGTCTTCACACAGGAGGCTCTTATGCACGACGAGATCAAGAGGCTGTTTATCGACCATCGCGGAAAGACATGTTGGATCATTGTCGCAGGTCTGGGCGGGCAAAGGATCGATGGGAAGGTCGGGACTGCTCACCTGGAGTATGTGGCCGTGGAAAAAGGCGAAGGTACGGTCTACGTCCTTTACGCTCACATTCAGGCTGTAAACTTCGGCGAGAAGTCGCTGTAGATCTTCTTCGTCGGTCGCTCACTAGGCATCGAACGGCCGTTTGTACGGCGAAGCGACTACCTGTTGTCAGAGTCGGGACCGCTGAAAGAAAAATGTGATTTTTTCTTTTCAGGCTCCAAACCCAAGCCAAACCTGGATTATCGCCGAAGCAGTGAGCTGAGAAACAAGCCGGACGCGAGTTTACGGCGATTTGACAGTCCGCTTCTCGATTTTTATTATCAGTATAGTTCCCCTCGCTTATACACATATACGTCAATGTACAGCTTCTAAACGATTGGGCGACAGCGTGTTGCCTTGGGGAGGGAAAGTTGTCGATTCTCGACCTGCGGACCATCTTCTGTTCATCGGCTCCGGGCCGCCCTTGCCTCACTGCCTTCATCCACATCACCACATGCACGACCGACTGTTCCGGTTCCATCAGCGCAAGTGACCGGAGGAATCAGATGTGGACCTGAGGGCGCTGATCAGGATGATGACCGCTCGGACCAAGGAAGTGGGGTCCGAGCACGGCAGCCGGCATCCTGGTTGCGATAAGGGCAAAAAAGCAGGCCACATGTCTGAATTGCTTGCCATTGGCGCCAGCGGACGGGCTAGACAAGGCTTTCCCGTTCGCACTTGCATAAAGTTCACTTCGATGATTTACGAGGAGAGAAGTCTATGGTCTCGACAAGTAAGTTCAACGCCGTTTCCCCGTGTGATAGTCCTTCAACCGGAGGTCAAGCCCGCCCGTCGCTGATGGGGCGGCGGGCGTTCGTTCTTGCGCTCACTTTGAGCGCGCTGCTCCCGTTGTCCGTACTCGGGCAGGTCAGCCCGGTGTTACAGAAGTACGTAGACCCGCTGCCCAAGCCGGGCGTGTATACACCGGTGTCGACCTCGGGCGGTGTCCACCGTTACGTCGTTGACATGTACCAGGTGCAGCAGAAACTGCACCGGGATCTGCCTCCCACGACCGTCTGGACCTACAATGGTACGTACCCGGGAAGGAGCTTTGATGTCAGCCAGGGGCAGACAATCGAGGTTCGGTGGAACAACATCCTGCCTCCCAACCACATTTTCGCGATAGACAAGACCCTTCCGGACACCTCCGCGCCAGGCTTGCCTGATGTCCGGGCGGTCGTTCACCGTCACGGTGGATTGCAGGACGGGCAGGACGACGGGCACCCGGACGCCTGGTTCACACCATTCCAGGCGACCAACGGAGTGGCCTTTGCCGCGATGCACGGACACCAGCTTGAAATCGACGCCAGCTATGCGACCAACGTATTCACGTACGAAAACGATCAGGACGCCGCCACGTTGTGGTACCACGACCACGCGGCCGGCATCACTCGCTTGAATGTCTACGCCGGCCTGGCTGGTTTCTACCTGCTCCGCGACGCAGTCGAGAACAGCTTGAATCTGCCGAAGGGCGACTACGAGATCCCGCTCGCCATCCAGGACCGGACGTTCCGCACGAACGGCCAGTTGTACTATCCGTCGAGGTGGGAGAAGGATTTCCACGGCGATACCGCGGTCGTAAACGGCGTCGTCTGGCCGTACAAGCAAGTGGATCGTCGGAAATACCGGTTCAGAATTCTCAACGGGTCGAACACCCGACAGTACAACCTGAAGTTCAGTAATGGACTGTCTTTCAACGTGATCGGGACCGACAGCGGCTTGCTGGCGAAGCCCGTGAGAACCGGCAGCATCACCCTGCAGCCGGGAGAGAGAATCGACGTGGTCGTCGACTTCAGAAGCGTGGACCCGAATAATCCCAACATCCAGCTTCTGAACTCGGAGCGTGGCGACGGGCCGGATCTCGGAGAGATCATGCAGTTTCGCGTGAGGCCCGGCACGGTCACCGATAATTCTTCGCTGCCCAGCACGCTCCGCAGCCTGCCCGCAACCCCCCTGAGCTCGGCTGTGAAGACGCGGCTTGTCAGCCTGGAGCATGATGCGACCGGCACCAAGGCCGTCCTACTGGATGGCAAGTTCAGACATGAGCCGACCACCGAGATCGCCAAAGCGGGTACGGTGGAATCTTGGAACATCGTCAACTTCCTCGGTGAGACTCACCCCATCCACCTCCACATGGGAGACTTCCAGATTCTCAACCGCCAGCCTATAGACGGCGAGAGGTTGCATCGGGACCTGATGAAGTGGCGGGACGGCATGGGCCCCGAGCCCGTGTTGGCCAATTACCTGAAGGGGAGCCCGGTCGCGCCTAAATCCTATGAGAAAGGGAACAAGGACACCGTGCAGGCCAAGGAAGCGCACGTCACCAGGATCCTGATGAAGTTCGGCGAGTACGTCGGCGAGAGTGTCTGGCACTGCCATGTCCTCGAGCACGAGGACAATGACATGATGCGGCCGTTGCGCGTCGAACCGTAGACCAACCGAAGCGGCGCTCAGCGGCGCTTGGAAGATCCAGAAAGGGCCAGTCGTGGCCCTTTCTGCGACAACCTGGGAGTGAAGTCGCGCCGTTGGTTCGCTCTCCCCCCAATGGAGCAAGAGTCATGCAACTGAACATAAAGCTTGCTGCTTTGTCGGTGATGATCGTTGTGTCTGCCTTTTCGTCGGGTGTCTTCGCCCATGAGCCGGGCGAGGGGCACGAGCCGGGCGAGCCGGTCGAGTTCAATGAGATTCTCGCGAAAGATCGGCCTGAAGCCTGGGCTATGAAACTAGTCGGTTCGGAGCTGCTGCTCACTTCGATGGGAGTCCCGAAACGGATCCGAACCGGCCAAATTGAGTTGGGGGCGGAAGCCGGCTGGCTCCCGAGCCTGAGCGAAGAGCAGATGTTAATCGGCTTCAACGGGACCAAGCGAGAGGACATGAACAGGACGTCCCTGTTCGCGCGACCCCGCGTAACCCTTGGAGCACCGGCTGACATCTCGGTGACGGTCGCCTACATTCTCCCCATTCGAATCAGCGGAATCCGACCAAACGTCGGCTCACTTTCAGTCGGAAGGCCTTTGTGGCAGAGATCGCGCTGGCGTCTAGGTGGACGTGTGTTCGCTCAGTACGGCACGTTAAAGGGAGACATCACCTGCGATCGCGACACGGTCGCAGCCGGAGAAGACCCGGTCAGGAACCCTTACATGTGCGAGGCGCCCTCGAACGACGCTATGACCATCCGCTCGGTCGGAGTCGAGCTGGCGAGCGCTTTCGCGCTGTCTGACCGGTTGGAGCCGTATGTCGGCGGCGCCTGGACCTATTTCGACACCGAATTCCAGACGGACGCGCATCATTCTGGCGCGGTGGACCGCTCCCTCCTGACCGCTTCGGGGCCCACATTTGCTCTGACCGCCGGGCTCTCCTATAGGGCGAGCGACCGCATCAGGCTGAGCGGCGAATTGTTCTACACGCCACTGGACGTCGCGCGTCAAGGCGTGCGGCTGGGTGACGACCTGGTCAACCTGCGCGCGGGGATCTTCTATCTGCTGAGATAGGCTTCGAAAACGCCTCGAGCCCTGAGGGATCAAAGGGGTTGGTGCCGGAGGAGGGAAGCGGCTAGGCGATTTCGCCTAATCCAAGGGATTCGCGAGAATCCTTGTCTGATGCGGGTTTCGTCATCTTCCGGACCTTTTCCATAAGGGCTATCTCTTGCCTTGTAATAGGCATTTGGGATGCAAAAAGGATGCAACTTTCTTTCTAACCGCCAGGTTATCCACGTTCCTCGTCGTCTATACTCCTCCTGGCACTGGCAATCGCGTCCTGGAAAGTCGCTCCCCGAACCGCCGTCGCTGGTCCTCCAATTCCCTGGGGCGCGATTGATGCCCACCAACCGTCCTCGTTTGCCCGCAGGTTCAAGAAACGGCCTTTGTGTTCGACCTGGTAAGGGAGTTTGTCCACCAGCGCGTTCGAGAGGTTCACAATTAGCAGCACAATCGCACGCTTGAAATTACCAGAGTCCTCCGGTATGTAATTGGCCATTATGTCAGGTTAACGCTCTGACATCTCTGCTCTGATCTTGCTCGCCCTGAGGCTCGCTGCCTCCGGCGAAAGGTCGGGGCCTCTTTTCGAGTCTGCCAACAACTCCAGGCGGATTTCGTCCAGCTGACC
>CAYQYP010000023.1:0-13403 GCA_964421755.1 uncultured Acidobacteriota bacterium | reverse complement strand
CAATCATTCGCTAAGTCGCTACATTTAAACACGAAGCAGTGGAGCGAGTCAGGTGGTCCGCTTACTCTCGCTCGCTTCTCTCGCTTTCGTGCGCGGCTCCATTCGATCTCGCCCTCCGCACGACATCAGCCCATAACAAGTCCGTCAATACCTGTGGGCCGGGACCCACCCTACAGTTCCATTAACGCGGTCGTCATCGACGGGTCGTCGGACGGTTCCATCCGGAACCCGAGCTTGCGGCTGACCTCTTGCATGTCCTGATTCTCAAGCAGGATGTCCGCCTTCACGCGGCCCACTTTCTGGTCCCTGGCGAACTCGACGACCCGCTTGAGCAACTCCGTGCCCAGTCCCTGACGCTGCACCTTGTCCGACACCACGATCGCGAATTCGGCATCGTTGGTCCCTTGGATCTTGGTGATGCGTCCGACCCCGAGAATCGTGCGCTCCCCGGTTGCGGAATCTTCGTTTTCGGCAACCAGAGCCATCTCGCGGTTGTAGTCGATAAAGCAGATTCGCGTCAGCCGTTCGTGTGCAATGCGCTGGCTGAGCTTGATCATGTGGAAGTATCGGAAATAGACGCTTCGATCCGAGAGCGTCTCGTGAAAATGAACCAGCAATGGCTCATCCTCCGGCCGGATCGGACGAATGGTGAGCTCGGTTCCGTTTTTCATCTTCCACGGTCGGACGTACTGGACCGGGTAAGGAGTGATGGCCGGCTTGGGAAGCTGGTCCTCGGCCACGTCTGCGTCGTGGATAACCACCCGGGCATCGAGCGCGACCAAGCGGTCCGGAGCGGCGAGCAGAGGGTTGATATCGATTTCTTTGATCAGGTTCTGCTCGACGACCAACTGGCTGAACCGCACCATCAGCTGACTGAGGGCCTTCAGATCGACCGGCTTTCGTCCCCGGACGCCTTTCAGGGCCTTGAAGATCTTGGTCTGCTCCATCATCCTCTCGGCGAGCGTCGTGTTCAGAGGCGGAAGGCCAAGGGCGCGGTCCTTGTAGACCTCGACCAGCTGGCCACCCGAGCCGAAAAGCAGCACGGGGCCAAACTGCGGGTCGATGCTGCTGCCGATAATCAGCTCGTAGCCGTCTTTCAACCTGACCATGGGCTGAACCGTGACACCCAGGAAATGTTCGGCGCCAGCCTTTTCCGCGACCGATGACTTGATCTTCTCGAAGGCATCGCGGACCGCGTCGCCATTGCAGAGGTTCAGTCGGACTCCTCCGACGTCGGTCTTGTGGGTGATCGTCTCTGAGTGAAGCTTTATCACGACCGGGTAGTTGAGCTTATCCGCTATCGCGGCCGCTTCGTCCGCAGTCCGGGCCACCTGTGTGTCAACGATCGGAACTCCGTATGCCGAGAGAACCTGCTTCGATTCGAATTCCGTGAGGATGGTTCGCCGCTGTTTCCTGGCACCTTCGATGATCGACTTTACCAAAGCCCGATCCGGTCCGCCGCCTCGGTGCTCAGACATGACCGGCGTCTCGTAGAGCGCTTTCAAGTTGTAACTGTACTGCCACATGTAGTTGAAGATCTTGGCTGCGGTATCCGGGTAAGGGAAGGTGGGAATCCCCGCCCGCTTCAGGATGTCCTCTCCAGCCACGACGTCGGCCCCGCCCATCCAGCTGGCAAGCACCGGCTTTCCTTCGCTCCTTGCGTGAGCCTTCAGTGCCTCGGCGGTCTGCGTCGGATCGGTCATCGACTGCGGCGTCAGCACAACAAGCATGCCGTCGGCGTTTGGATCATTGGCCGTGATCTCGAGCGCCTTTGCGTACCTTTCCGGCGCTGCATCCCCGAGGATGTCAACGGGGTTGTTCTTGCTCCAGTGCGCCGGCAGAAGGTCGTTGAGTGCCTTGAACGTTTCGGCCGAAAGCTCGGTCAGTGCTCCGCCGTTCAGGATGAGGGAATCGGTGGCCAGCACGCCCGGGCCGCCCGCGTTCGTCACAATCGTCAACCGCGGCCCTTTGGGACGGGGCTGTTTGCTCAATACGTCGGCGACATAGAACAGGTCCGAGATGTTATTGACACGCAGCACGCCGGTCCTGCGGAAAGCCGCATCCAGTACTTCGTCACTTCCGGTGAGCGAACCGGTATGAGAGGCCGCCGCCTTCGCGGCTGCCTGTGTCCTTCCTGCCTTGATGACTATGATCGGCTTGGTCAGCGCGACTTCTCGAGCCGCCGACAGGAACGCGCGGGCATCGCCGATGGATTCCATGTAGAGAACAATGCTGTTGGTTCGGGGATCGGCACCCAGGTAATCGATCAAGTCGCCCCAGTTGAGGTCGAGCATTGAACCGATCGAGACAAATGCGCTGAAGCCGACATTGGCCCGAAGACTCCAGTCAAGGACCGCGGTGCACAGGGCGCCGGATTGGGAGATAAACCCGACATTGCCCGGCCTTGCCATCGAGCTGGCAAACGTAGCGTTAAGACCAGACATCGGGGACATGACGCCCAGGCAGTTGGGGCCGATGAGTCGCAGACCGCCCCGCTGAGCCTCGGCAAGAACCCTTCGTTCGAGCTCGACGCCGTGCGGGCCGGCTTCTTTAAAACCGGCGGAGATGACGACCGCGCCTTTTACGCCGACCTCGACGCACTGGGAGATAATTTCCGGAACCGAGTCGGACGGCGTCACAATGACGGCCAAATCGACCGGCTCAGGTACGTCCTTGATACTCGGGTAGGCCTTGATACCGAGCACGTTCGGGCGTTTCGGATTGATGGGGAAGATGGTGCCGCCGAAGGGGCTGCTGATCAGATTCCATAGCACGGTCCTTCCGACACTTCCGACTTTCTCGGTGGCGCCCACGAGCGCCACGTTTCGGGGAGCCAAGATGGCATCGATCGGGTGTTTGCTGTCCCGCATTGGCGTGGGCTGAGTTCGTCTTAATCCAATTACCGCGTCCTCGAGCTGCATATCGATCCTTTCATTACCTGGTTTTATGAATGATTACAAATGTTTCGGCTGCGCCATGATGCACGCTGGGAACCAGTCAAGAAGGCCGAGAGTCGGAGGCTACGACCCCCGGTCTGGGCATATCCACCCACCGGGGGTGGTGAAAAGGCACGCAAACCTGCGAAAGAATAGCACAGAACAGGGGCGCGACGAATGCGGAATGACGAATGCGGAATGCGGGAAGAGAGGATGAACTATCCGGTGCTCGAACTCTCCCTCTTCCATTCCGCATTCCCCATTCCGCATTCGTCCTAAAGGCCCCTTTTAAGAGAGGGGCTGCCCCGATTGCGGTATAATGACTCTTCGCTTCGTGCGTCAGGCGCCCGGCTTGACAGATGTCCGGCTGAATCTTATATTCAGGTCGCTCAAGACGGCTTCTCGCACCGAAATACAACAGGAGTATCGGAATGCCGCTCTACGAATACCGCTGCCTCGACTGCGGGGAGAATGTAGAAGTCATACAGAAACACTCGGACGAGCCACTCAGCGAATGCAAGCACTGCGGGGGCACTCTCGAAAAGTTGTTGTCTGCACCCGCAATCCAGTTCAAAGGATCCGGCTGGTACATCACCGACTACGCCAGGAAGAACGGCGCAAGCAGTAACGGATCCGACAAGCGTGAGACGACGTCGAGTAAGGACAAAGCCTCCGCCAAGGAGTCTGCCGCTCCCGCCTCAGACACTAAAACCAGCTCGACTAAGTAGTCCTGCTCGAGCGATCATCCGGAAAGAGTCGCCCCTTGAAGCTGCTTGTCGTAGGTTCCGGCGGACGCGAACACGCGCTGGCGTGGAAACTGGCCCAGAGTCCGCTTACGTCCAGGCTGTACTGTGCTCCCGGCAACGCGGGAACTGCAGGAATAGCCGAAAATGTCTCGATACATTCCGAAGACATTCCACTCCTTCTTGATTTTGCGAAGCGCCGCGAGATCGACCTGACCGTGATCGGACCCGAAGCACCTCTGGTCGCAGGCGTGGTCGACGCCTTCCAAGCCGAGGGACGGCCTGTTTTTGGCCCCACGGCCGCGGCTGCCCGGCTCGAGGGAAGCAAAGTCTTCGCCAAAGACTTCATGCGCCGGCACGGAATCCCCACCGCCGCCTACCGCGCCTACTCGGATCCCCAGTCGGCCGCAAGCGATCTCGACTCCGGTGGGTACCGTTTTCCCGTGGTCGTCAAAGCAGACGGGCTCGCCGCCGGCAAGGGAGTGTTCATCTGCCAGACTCTGGAACAATCGCGCGACGCCGTCCATGGCATCATGCGGGACCGTCAGTTCGGCAGTGCCGGTGATCAGGTGGTTATCGAAGAATTCCTCGAAGGAGAAGAGGCCTCCTTCATGGTCTTCTCCGATGGCCGGGACGTGCTCCCGATGCCACCCTCCCAGGATCATAAGGCAGTCTACGACGGCGACAAGGGACCGAACACCGGAGGCATGGGCGCTTACTCGATCGATTCTATTCTCTCTCCGGCCCATTGCGAAATCGCCTTGGAGCAAATCGTGAAGCCGGTGATTCGGGCCATGGCTGCCGAAGGGAATCCTTACGCGGGCGTTCTATACGCGGGGTTGATGTTGACGGCTGACGGACCCAAAGTACTCGAGTTCAATGTCCGTTTTGGGGATCCGGAAACTCAGGTGGTTCTTCCCCGCTTGGACTCGGATCTGGTCGAGATCCTGCAAGCGGTTATCGCACGCAAACTCGGCACGCTCACGCCACACTGGAGTCCCGACCCGGTCGTCAGCGTCGTTTTGGCCTCAGGCGGATATCCCGGATCCTATCAAAAGGGGAAAGAAATCACGGGTCTCGAGAAGGCGGCAGAAGACCTGAACACCGTTGTATTCCACGCGGGCACCGAGACCCGGGGCAGCAAGACGCTGACCAGCGGCGGACGCGTGCTCGCCATCACTGCCCGCGACCGCTCGCTTGGCGAAGCCATCAGCCGGGCATATCGAGGTATCGACAAGGTAGCCTTCGAGGGCATGTACTGCCGGCGCGATATTGGAGCAAAGGGCCTTCGCAAAAAGGGGGAGTTGTCATGAATCAGCCCAAAGTCGGAATTCTGATGGGCAGCAAAAGCGATCTGGAACTGATGAAGGAAGCAGCGAACCTCCTCGATCAGTTCGAAGTGCCCTACGAAATCAAGGTCCTTTCCGCGCATCGATCTCCGGACGCAACTCGCGACTACGCCTTGTCCGCCGAAGCCCGTGGCATAGCAGTCCTGATCGGAGGAGCAGGCGCGGCAGCGCACCTGGCGGGATTCCTGGCAGCACACTCGATTCTCCCCGTGATCGGAGTACCCATCGACTCGTCGCCGCTGAGCGGGTGGGATGCCCTGGTGGCAACAGTGCAGATGCCGGCCGGAGTCCCGGTTGCTTCGATGGCGATTGGAAAAGCCGGAGCCCGTAACGCTGGGATCTTCGCCATTCAAATCCTCGCCCGACAGGACAAGCCACTGGCCGATAAGCTCAGAGAATTCCGTCGCAAAATGGCAGAAGAGTTACTCGCGTCGCAGCCCTGACCTCTGATCATCGCTCAAGGACGACCACGGCCACCGCGTACTCTTGAGAGTGGGTGATCGACAGGTGTGCGCTGGTCGCCCCGCTCGCGTCGTACAGCTCCTTCGCCTTACCGTGCAGCAAGAGTTGCGGTCGCCCCCCCTCGGATTGCACCTCCACGTCGACCCACCGGATTCCCCCCTGCCACCCCGTACCGAGTGCCTTTAGCGCAGCTTCCTTGGCGGCGAAGCGACCGGCGAAGTGCTGAAATTCGTTTCTCCGGCCCGAGCTGTACTCGATCTCCTGGGCTGTAAAAACCCTTCGCGCCATCGCCTGGCTGCCCCGTAACGCGTTGGCAATCCGCCTGATTTCGACGATATCTACCCCCACCCCGATGACCATTTGGGTATGTTACTCTTTTTGGGATGTTTTTTGAGTCCTCGATTGACGGGTCATCCTTCTTTGCGTTCTCCGAGCTCCAGTCGATTCCGGGTTTCGTGCATGCGTTTACCTCGAAGGCCACCGATGGCAATCCCGCGTTTTCCGGAAGCAAATCCCTCGAGGACATAAGCGAGGGCAAGGAGAAGCTGTTCAGCCGGCTCGAAATACCAAAGGAAAGGACGGTCGTCCTTAAACAAATCCACTCGGACAAACTGGTTGCAGTCGACTCCAGCTTCCAGCATTCCGGCAATCGAGAGAGGGCGGACGGCATACTCCTGCTGGCACCAGGGTTCTTTGGAGTGATCAAAACAGCCGACTGCTTGCCGGTCATCGCCGTTGATTCGCGGAAGCGAGCGGTTTGCGCACTCCACGCCGGCTGGCGGGGCACACGCGACCGGATCGTCCGTAAAGGGCTCGCCCGGTTCCTTGATGTGACCGGGTCCGATCCGGAGGATGTGGTTGTGGCCTTCGGCCCTTCGATAAGGCAGTGCTGCTACGAAGTGGGGCCCGAGGTGGTTGAGGATTTTCGGAAGGCAGGTCACGACGTCGACGCCATCACGAGCGGTCGTCTCCTGGATGTCGTTGCGGCCAACCGACTCCAGGCCGAGTCTCTGGGCATCACCACGATTCTCGACTCAGGCATGTGCACAGGGTGCCGGACCGACCTGTTCTACTCGTACCGCCGCGAAGGAGTGACGGGCAGGCTCTGGGCAATAGCGGGGTTTCGGTAGGAAGCACCGGTTATCCACGAAGGACATGGCGCGGCTTGGCCGCAGCCAAACGACAGCGGATTCCGGAAGGAAGGTTACACCCTGGTGGACCGCGGGTGCATGCCCGAAAGTCATCAGAACCGCAAGCGGAGCGAAGCGAAGCGCGCGGGCCCGAACAATGAGCACTCAGCCTGGCGTCTTGCAGAATTGGTGAAGCCCGGTAACTGTCTCGGCCCGCGCGCTTCGCTTGCGGTTCTGATGTCTTTCAGGGCTTGAGCCGCAGCGTCCGACTGACGTTGCCGCCGCCGAGGCACTTGCGAAGGAAATTCAGCCGCGAGTCTCGAGTATGTCCAGGGTCGGACCGCTCGATGTGCGTCCTTCGTGCATAACCGTTTTTCATTCCGCAATCACCAGGTCCTCACCCTGCTCCCCGGTTACCATGCCTTCAATCCAGGTGTTCGGTGGAACAGTGACGTCGACCCGCGCGCGGAGGTAATTGCCGGCCAGCGCCACTCGCCGGTCGTCTTCGGTATCCGACAGCGCTAAGACCCGCAGCTTCTTTCGGAGGAACCTTCGCCTAAATTCCCGGTGCTTGAGCGCGGACAACTCCCTGAGCTCGGCACTCCGGCGTCTGATCGTTTCCGGGGGAACCTGCTCCGGAATCCGGGCAGCTGCCGTTCCGGGCCGCGTGCTGTACGGGAAGATGTGCAGGTAAGTAAATGGCATGCGACCAACGAAATCCACCGTTTGCCGGTGGTCTTCTTCCGTCTCGCCGGGGAAGCCGACAATCAGGTCGGTGCCGATTCCCGCATCAGATATCAACTCGCGCACGCGTTCCACAATGGCTGCGAAGGCGCTCGTATTGTACGGCCTGCGCATGAGGCGCAGCAGGCGATCGCTGCCGCTTTGCAGGCAGATGTGGAAGTGCGGCGCGATTCGCGGCTCAACCGAAGCGAGCTCGACCACCCGGCGGGACAGTTGCATCGGCTCGAGGGAGCTGATGCGCAGCTGCGGAACGGCCGGGTTCTCGAGAAGGCGGGTCAGCAGCCGATCCAGCGGGCATGTCGGCCGGATGTGCATCCCGTAAGTGCCGATGTGAATCCCGGTAAGGACAATTTCCTTGAATCCCGCAGCGGTCAGATCCTCAACTTGCCTGATGACCGCCTCGGGCGGGACGCTGCGTCCCGGGCCGCGCACGCTCGGGATGATGCAGTAACTGCAGTGCGAGTCGCACCCGTCCTGGATCTTCACGAACGGTCGAGTTCTCTTGCCTATTTCGTGGGCCGGGGAGGCATCAATTGCACGAACAGCGCTGAAATCGTCCCGATAAATGGCCGCAAGCTCAACGTGACTGGTTTCGGGCGACCGGTCCAGGCTCCGGACGATCTCGACCAGCTGCGAGCGATGAGTGTTCCCGACCACTGCGTCGATGCCGGGAATCCCCGCGATGGCGCCCGGTTCGCGCTGCGCATAGCAGCCGGTCACGACGATCTTCGCCCCCGGGTTTTCGCGGCGCAGCCTACGGCTGAGCTGACGAACCTGCTGGTCGGAACGGTGGGTGACCGTGCAGGAATTGACCACGATCACATCCGCTTCGCCGGCCGATTCGGTCTCCTGGAAATCGTGACCGAGGAAGCTTTCACGAATGTAAGCACTGTCCGCCTGGTTCGTCCGACAGCCGAAGGTGGCCACGTAGATCTTCTTCGCCATGGCACCTCAGGCTCCTTCCGCGACCGGCGTCTTTTGTTCGAGGTAAGCCAGCTGCCCGCAGGCCGCCGCGATATCGTCGCCGCGAGTCCGGCGCATGAAAACCGCGACGTTGTTATCGACCAGAATCTGCCGAAAAGCGATAATACGTTGCTCGGTCGGCCGCTCGTATGGCAGACCGGGGTTGGGATTATACGGAATCAAGTTGACCTTGGGGTGCAGCCCTTTCAGCAGCCGCACCAGCCTGCGCGCGTCGTCATCCGAATCGGTGATTCCCTTGATCATCACGTATTCGAACATGATGCGGCGGCGGGGCTCGATGGGAAATTCGCGGCAGGTCGCCATCAACTCCTCGATGCCCCACCTTTCATTCAGCGGCATGATGGACGTGCGAGTCTCGTCGGTTGTGGCGTTGAGCGAGATTGCCAGGTTGGGAAATACCTCCTCCTGCTGCATTTTCTTGAGCACCGGCACGAAACCCGAGGTGGAAATCGTCACTTTGCGGTGGGACAGGCTCATGCCGAGCGGATCAATCAGGATGCGAAAGGACTGCATCACGTTCTTGTAGTTTTGAAGCGGCTCGCCCATCCCCATGAACACAATGCTGTAGGATCCTCGCACCAGGCCTCGCTCCTTGACGATGGCCATCACCTGCCCGAGGATCTCCTCCGGTTTCAGATTCCGGATCAGACCCATCTGTGCCGTCATGCAGAACCGGCAACCGACGTTACAGCCGACTTGAGAAGAGATGCACAAGGTATCCCGGTCTGCCTCGGGGATGAAAACCGCCTCGACGTGGCGTCCATCCTCGAGGCGAAACAGGTATTTCAGGGTCCCGTCTGCCGCCTCGGAACGCCGTGTCACCTGCGGTACCAAAACCACGAACTCCTCCTTGAGCCTCGCCCGAAAAGATTTCGACAGTTCGGTCATCTGGTCGAAATCGAGCTCGTGGCGCTCGTAGATCTGGTGATAGAGCTGCTTGCCTCGAAAGGGTTTTTCCCCGATCGCCTCGATCAGGGCCATTATTTCGTCCTGGCTCATCCCCAGGAGGTTCTTTCTTTTCATACCCGGTTGGTACATTCTACGACAGCGTGCGAATTTGTGTTCTGGGCAGCGGCAGCGCCGGCAATTCAGCCCTCGTCTCAACTGATTCGGTATCGGTCTTGGTGGACCTCGGTTTCGGAGTCCGTTCGCTCGATCGGCGGCTCGAAGAAGCTGGGATTCTCCAACGGCACATCCAGGCGGTATTCCTCACTCACGGACACTGTGATCACGTCCGCGGGATGCGGTCGCTTCTCAAACGGTTCCCGAAGTTACGCGTCTTTTTGACGGCGGGTACCTTGGACGAAACCCCCGCACTCCAATCCCACGCCCGCCTCGAGATTATTCAGGCGGGTTGTGAGGTTCAGTTGGGCGATCTCGTCGTCAAGCCATTTGCCATTCCCCATGATGCAGCGGAATCGGTAGGGTTTCGTTTCGAGGCCGGCGGATTGGCGGGAGCCCTGGTGACTGACCTCGGCCACCTTGATGGTTCGGTCACCGGTCGGTTGCGCGATTGCGATTGGATCGTCCTCGAATCAAATCATGACGAAGAGTTGCTCCGAATCGGACCGTACCCCTGGCCGCTGAAGCAACGGCTGCTTAGTCAGGTTGGACATCTGTCGAACGCCGCCGTTGCCCGCTTTCTCGAACGTGACTTTGACGGCCGAGCCCGGCATCTTTTTTTGGCCCACCTCAGCAGACAGAACAACCGGCCGGAAATCGCGCTCGATTGCGCGCTGCGCGCCCTCAATGGACGTGCTGCCTCGACAAACGGCGGCTGCGCCATCCACTTGACTGATCAGAGGAAACCTTCGATAGTCGTACAGTTATGATCCCTCGATACACACTTCCCGAGATGTCGCGCGTCTGGTCCGAGGACAACAAGTTCCGGAAATGGCTCCAGGTTGAAATTGCCGCATCCGAGGTTTTGGCGGAGCTTGGTGAGGTTCCTCACGAAGCGGTTGCCACAATCAAGGAGAAGGCCGATTTTACCGTCGAGCGGATCGAAGAGATCGAGAAGATAACGCGGCACGACGTGATAGCGTTTACGACCGCCCTTGCTGAGAAGGTCGGACCGGACTCCCGCTGGATTCACTTCGGGCTGACCTCCACCGACGTCGTAGACACCGCGCAGGCGCTGCAGCTTCACGAAGCGTCGGACTTGATCGAAACCGGGCTCGTCGACCTGTCGAGCATCCTGCGAGAGCAGGCGTATCGGTATAAGGATCTCCCCATGATCGGTCGCACCCACGGGATCCACGCCGAACCAATCACCCTCGGGCTGAAGTTCGCCGTCTGGTATTCGGAGATGGAACGAAATGTCGAGCGATTTCGCCATGCCCGAAAAGGGGTTGAGGTCGGGAAACTCAGCGGTCCAGTGGGTGCGTTTTCGCACCTTGGACCCGAGGTCGAAGAGAGAGTGTGCCGGAAGCTCGGCATCGACTTTGCTAAAGCGTCGACCCAGACGCTCCAGCGCGACCGGCACGCCGAGTACGTCTGCAGCCTCGCCATCATCGGGTCCACCTTCGACAAGATAGCCACCGAAGTGCGCCACCTGCAGAGAACCGAAGTCCGCGAGGCAGCCGAGCCGTTCGGGGCGGGCCAGAAGGGGAGTTCGGCCATGCCTCATAAGCGCAACCCGATCACCTGTGAACAGATCAGCGGACTAGCCCGGCTCCTGCGTTCATACGCAGTAGCGGCCCTCGAAGACGTGCCGCTGTGGCATGAGCGGGATATCTCTCATTCTTCGGTCGAGCGCGTGATTCTCGCGGATGGTACAGTCCTCGTCCACTATCTGACCCGCAAGCTGAGCAACGTCCTCAAGCGGCTTGCCGTGAATGAGGGCCAGATTCAAGCCAACCTCGAGATGATGGGTGGCCTCATCTTCTCGGGCACGCTGCTCCTGGAACTGGCACGCAAAGGTGCACTGCGCGAAGACGCCTACGTCTGGCTGCAGCGAAACGCGATGCGGGTCTGGGACGAGAGGGCGGACTTCCACAAGCTCATCCGGGAAGACCCGGATATCGCGAAGTACCTGTCAGGAGCCGAGATTGATCGGGTCTTCGACTTGAAGCACACGCTGCGTCACATCGACACCGTCTTCTCCCGTGTGTTTGGAAAAAAGGAGTAAGCAAAAAGCCGATTACGAGTACGATTACGAGTACGAGAAAGGCGAGGGCAACCTCTTGCTCGCGGTTCTCTATTCCCCTCCTGCTTCTGCTCGTACTCGTACTCGTAATCGTAATCGGTTTTTTGTCTTTCGTTCGTGGATCGATTCTTTCCTGCGCGGGATTCGGGCTTCTCCCTCCGGCTTGTAATACTCCCGGAGTTTTAGCTATCATGTTGCCTTTCATGGCGGTGTAGCTCAGAGGTTAGAGCAAGCGGCTCATATCCGCTGTGTCCGGGGTTCGAATCCCTGCACCGCCAGTCCTCAACCAATCTCACTTTTTTCGGGCGCGCGACTGAAAGGCGGCTCGAAGACTCAATCAGCTATGACACCCTATTTTCGTCCCCGACGGCTTCGAGAAAATGCAACCCTGCGAAAAATGGTCCGCGAGACCAGGCTTAGCCTTGACCAACTCGTCTACCCCACCTTTGTTCTGGAAGGAAGCGGCGTCAAGCAGGAAATCTCATCCATGCCGGGCCAATTCCGGTTTTCCGTCGACAAACTCGTCGACGAGCTGAAAGAGGTGCGAGACCTCGGAATCCCGGCGGTGATCCTGTTCGGGATACCGGACACCAAGGATGCGATGGGCAGTCAGGCGCATGCGCCCGAAGGCGTGATCTGCCGTGCGTTCGAGCAGGCTCGCAAAGCCGTTCCAGAGATCGTGCTCATCGCCGACGTCTGCCTGTGCGAGTACACCGATCACGGGCACTGTGGTGTTCCGGTGACTGACCGCTGGGGAGAGACAGTTATCGACAACGACCAGAGCCTCGAGATCCTGACGCGGGCGGCCGTCGCCTACGCAAAAGCCGGAGCGCACGTGGTCGCTCCATCCGACATGATGGACGGGCGGGTCGGCGCGATTCGCGAGGGGCTCGACCGGGAAAACCTCACTTCGGTGCCGATCCTGTCCTATGCGGCCAAGTATGCGTCAGCGTTCTATGGCCCCTTCCGGGAGGCCGCCGAGTCCGCCCCGAAATTCGGCGACCGGCGGAGCTATCAGATGGACCCGGCAAACGGTCGGGAGGCCCTGAAAGAAGTCGAGCTTGACCTCGAGGAGGGTGCCGATATCGTCATGGTCAAGCCTGCGATGCCTTATCTGGACATCATCTGGCAGGTGCGCCAGATCACTACGGTCCCGGTTGCGGCCTACCAGGTGAGCGGCGAGTTCTCCGCGCTTTCGGCCGCCATGGCAAACGGTTGGCTCAACCGCGAGGCCACCATCCGGGAAAGCCTGCTCGCAATTCGCCGAGCCGGCGCCGACATTATTCTCAGCTACTTCGCCAAGGACGTCGCCCGGATGATGCGCGACGGGCAGTGGTAAAAGAGGGGTTGCCCATGCAGACGGCCGGTCCGAAGAGTCGCCAGATCTTTGAAAAAGCATCGAAGCTCATGCCCGGGGGCGTCAACAGCCCGGTTCGCGCCTTCAAGGCCGTCGGCGGCTCGCCGCCGATCATTGAATCGGCGGGTGGCACCCGGATGTTCGACGCGGACGGCCGCGAGTACCTGGATTTCCTCGCCTCGTGGGGACCCATGATCCTGGGGCATACGCACCCGGAGGTGACGACCGCCATTCAAGATGCCGCGGGTCGGGGGACCAGCTATGGAGCCAGCACGGAGGCCGAAGTCCTCCTCGCGGAACGGATCTGCCGCCTTTTTCCTTCGATCGAGAATGTCCGGTTGGTAAACTCCGGCACCGAAGCGACGATGAGCGCGCTGCGCCTTGCCAGGGCCTTCACCAGTCGATCGATGATCGTTAAATTTGACGGCTGCTACCACGGGCACGTGGACAGCCTGCTGGTCAAGGCCGGATCAGGAGTCGCCACACTCGGGATTCCAGGGAGCCCCGGGGTACCCGAAGAGTTCACCCGGTTGACGATCAGCATTCCGTT
>CAYQYP010000022.1:0-4928 GCA_964421755.1 uncultured Acidobacteriota bacterium | reverse complement strand
CCGCCAGGGCCTCGGCCCTCCGGGTGGCGGCGGGACGGCCTCGCTTGCTTTGTCGCTCCTCCTCGACGATGCTCCGGCATCGCCTTCGTCGTCGCTTCGCGCCATCGAGGCCGTCGCGCTCGCCACAAACGTTACCGTATCTCTGAAGCGAGGCACTAAGCAAATGACAAGAGCTGGGTCAGTTTTGTTCTGAAGTGGTGTAGACTGAAAAAAGCAATGCGGGGGAGGAATAATCGTCTGCTCGCACGGTTGCCTTAATTTGCGGAAGAGAAAATAGGCGTCTCCGGAATAATTGTCCCTGGTATTTCAACTTCGGAGGGTGCTGCTGTGAGAAGAATTCTAGCGTCCGTGATCATGTTGGCCATCGCGTGCTTGTTAGCACCGGGAATCCATGCTCAAGAGGAGCAGGAGCCGCCGCCAAGCGAGGCAGAAGGCGAACCGCTGACGGTTGAACAAATACAAGTGCTGATGGAACTGGAAAGTATCCAGTTGAGGTTCCTCGTTCGCGACTCTGACGGTAGGTTCATGAAGAACCTGTCCGCTCAGGATTTTGTCGTCGTTGAGAACGGCCGGGAGCAGAATATAGCCCTGCTGAAACAGCAGGAAGTCCCCATTAACTGCGTGGTCATGGTCGACAACAGCTGGAGTACCACCATGTTCCTCGCCAAAGCCGGGCAGGTGGCGGTTGATTTCTTCAAGGTACTGCAGCCGGAAAGCTCTGCCTTTGTCCTCTTTGCCGAAAATCCCCGGGTGATCATCAACTGGACCGAAGGGGCGAAGGATCTGACCCCCTTCATGGGGACGGTGACGAAGGCCAACGGGAAAACCGCGCTCTACGATTCAGTCATCTGGGTCTCCAAGAACATGTTCAAGGAGAAGCGAGGCAAGAACCTGATCATCCTCCTGACCGACGGGATAGACACCATTAGCCGTTCCTCCTTCCCGCAAATGATGCGTGTGACGAGAGACAATGGCGTGACGCTGTATCCCATCATCTACACGAATCCATATATCGAGAACTACCGGAGGAGTCTGGGAAAAGGCAGCCGCAAACCGATTTCCTCGGTCAGTACCGATTTCCATAACATGATCCTGATGCAGAACCGGTTCATCGATCAGAGCCTGCGCTACGGCGGACGAACGATTTTCTCCAACGCCTTCCGTGACTTGGGAAACATCTACGGCGATATCATCCACGAGATGAAGAGCCAGTATGTGATGCTCTATCAATCGAGTGACCTCGACACGGATAAGCGAGAGGTCAAGGTGTTTACCAAGAAGGTGCCGGGAAAGGTGTTCATCGAGGTCAGCCACTGACGAAAGGCAAGCCGCTTGGAGCGAAACCACGTCTACTCGGGTCGGATCGTTGATCTGATAGTCGACAAGCTCGAAATACAGGGTCGGGAAACGATTCGGGAAGTAGTGAGGCATCCGGGCGGCGTCGTTGTCCTCGTCGACCGGGAGGACGGCCTCATTCCCTTTGTCAGGCAGTGCCGGTACCCGATGGGAAAGGATCTCCTCGAGTTGCCGGCCGGCAAGCTGGATCCCGGAGAGGATCCGCGCGACACCGCCGCCAGGGAACTGGAGGAAGAGACCGGTCTGAAGGCCGAGTTACTCGAGCATGTGGCCAGCTTCTACACCAGCCCAGGCTTCTGTGACGAATTGCTCCACCTGTACTATACCGACCGGGTCGTGGCCACCCAGACGCGGTTCGATCACGATGAAGACATCTCCATCGAAACCTACACGCTCGACCAGGCCCTCGAATTGTTCAGCCGAGGGGAAATCCAGGACGCGAAAACCATCCTCGCGCTGTTCTGGCTCCACTGGAAGAAAACACGAGCGCTGACCTTAACCCATGAGTGAACAGCCGAAGGACCGTCCCAAGAGTGGCGCTGAAACTGTCAAGTGGCGCCTCGAAGACCTCTACGCCGACATTTTGCGGCTCGACGCCGATTTGGCAAGCGCCGACCAGGATGCTTCCGACTTCGCCGCAGCCTATCGGGGCAGGGTAACTTCGCTCGGTGCCGAAGAGCTAGCCGAGGCGTTACGTCACCTTGAATCGATCCAGGAGAGGGTTGGACGGGCTCAGTCGTACGCCTTCCTCGCCTGGTGCACCGACACCGAGAAACCCGAACGCGGCGCGCTACTGCAGAGAATCCGGGAGACCACGACCGAGATCGGAAAGAACCTCCTGTTCTTCGAGCTGGAGTGGATTGCCCGGGATGATGAATCGGCCGAGCGACTGCTGCGCGACCCCGCTGTATCGCGCTACCGTCACTACCTGGAGGTCCAGCGGCTTTTCAAGAAGCACGTGCTGTCCGAGCCGGAGGAGAAGATTCTGGCCGAGAAAGTGAATACCGGTGCCGGCGCCTGGGCCCGCTTTTTCGACGAACTGCTGGGCGCCCTGGAGTTCAACTTCGGCGATGAAGTGCTGACCGAGCAGGAGATCCTTAACAAACTACATGATCCGGAGCGCGAAGTCCGGCGCTCGGCTGCTGCAACCTTTACCGGTGGGCTCAATCGGCATATCCGCACGCTCACTTTTGTTTTCAACACGGTCTTAGCGGACAAGTTTTCGGACGATCGTCTTCGAAACTACTCGGGCTGGATGTCGGCGCGAAACCTCTCCAATGAAATCCCAGACGAGGTCGTCGACGCCTTGATCGGCGCCGTCACCGGCAGGTACTCCTTAGCCGTCCGGTATTACAGGCTGAAGGCCCGGCTGCTGGAGATTGACCAACTGGAGGATTTCGATCGCTACGCTCCGTTGCCTGGTCCCGCGACCCATTACACGTGGGACGAGGCGAGAAAGACCGTCGTCGAGGCCTATGATGCCTTTCACTCCACGGTCGGTTCGATCGTCGGCGACTTCTTCGAGCACCGGTGGATCGATGCGGCGATCAAGCCCGGAAAGCGGGGCGGTGCATTCAGTCACTCGACCGTGCCGAGCGCTCACCCGTACATCATGGTCAATTACACGGGCAAGTTGAGGGACGTGCAGACCCTGGCTCACGAGCTCGGTCACGGCGTCCATCAGTTCCTGTCCCGTCCCCAGGGTATTTTTCAGGCGAGCACACCGCTGACCATGGCGGAGACGGCCTCGGTGTTCGGCGAAATGCTGGTATTCCAGCGAGTGCTCTCGCAGCTCGACGATCCGGAAGAGCGGCTGAGGATGCTCGTCGGTAAAATCGACGACACCATGGCTACCGTGTTCCGCCAGGTCGCACTCAACCGTTTTGAAGACGCCATCCATACCGCGCGTCGAACGGAGGGAGAACTCTCCGCAAAGCGATTCAGCGAGCTGTGGATCCAAACGCAGAGCGCGATGTTCGAGGACAGCGTGAAGCTGTCCGAGAACTACGGGCTGTGGTGGAGCTACATCCCTCACTTCATTCACACGCCGGGGTACGTGTATGCTTACGCCTTCGGCGAATTGATGGTCCTCGCTCTTTTCGCGATCTACCGCGAGCAGGGTCCCGAATTTGCCGAGAAGTACCTGCGGCTGCTCGGCGCCGGTGGCTCGGACTGGCCCCAAAACCTGCTGTCGCAGGTGGGAGTCGATTTGGGTGAGGCGGGTTTCTGGCAAAAAGGTCTGGATATCGTTGAAGAGATGATTCGGGAAGCGGAGGAATTATCCAGTAACCTCGGCCGCAGCCTGTCCGACAGTCCAGCCCAGGCAAAATGACCGACCGGACACAGGCAGGCGCTCAACAGGCGTGGACAAGCGAGGAGATGGCTGTTCTTGCCCAGCTCACCTCGCCCGACAGAATCCAGACGTTTCTCGATGGCCTCGCCTACAGCGCCGACCCGATCTACCGGTCGCCACGAAGCGTGCTTCGGGACCGCAAAGCGCATTGTTTTGACGGAGCCCTTTTCGCAGCTGCCGCCTTGCGACACATCGGTTTCCCCCCTCGGATAGTGGACATGCAGGCCGTACGCGACGATGACCACATTCTCGCGATCTTTCGCTCGGGTCCCTACTGGGGTGCAGTCGCCAAGTCGAACTTCGTCGGCTTGAGGTTCCGCGAGCCCATTTACAGGAGCCTGCGTGAGCTGGTCATCTCGTATTTCGATTCCTACTACAACCTCGAGCGGGAAAAGACCCTGCGAGGCTACACCGTACCGCTGGATCTGCGCGAGTTCGACTCAATCTGCTGGATGACGGAAGATAGCGGGCTGGACCAGATTGCGGCGAAGCTGGACGACATCCGTTCCTTCAGGCTGTTGACGGACGAAATGATCGAGAAGCTGGTGCTGGTGGACGATCGGAGCTTCGAGGCTGGCATGCTCGGCGCGGATCCAGACGGGATCTATGGGGCAGGCAAAGACGACTGACCGGCTGACCGGCTGACCAGCTGACCGGCTGACCGGCTGGACCGGCTGACCAGCTGACCGGCTGACCGGCTGACCAGCTGACCCAGGCGGTCGGTTTTGCGTATACATTTGTAAGAGTCTTAGACGGCAGCCAAACGTCGGAGAAGTGTGTTCGGCCCACAGGTATTGACGGACTTGTTATGGGCTGATGACGTGCGAAGGCGAGATCGTATGGAGCCGCGCACGAAAGCGAACGGTAGTGAGCGAGAGTAAGCGGACCACCAATCATTCGCTAAGTCGAGACATTTAAACACGAATCAGTGGAGCGAGTCAGGTGGTCCGCTTACTCTCGCTCGCTATGCTCGCTGCCGAGGCTGTCGAAAAAGTTCTTAAGGCCTGAAAGGCCGGCACATAATAGCCCAGGGCGAAGCGTGCTTTTCGCGTAGCCCTGGGTCAACACGGTCTCGACGGCGAAGCCCTGTAAGGGCGTAAGATCCTGATAATGTTGCCGTTCTTGCGCCCTTTCAGGGCTTGTCTCCGCCTCTACCTTAGACCCAGGGCTGCGCACAAAGCGCTTCGCCCTGGGCTAATATGTGCCGGCCTTTCAGGCC
>CAYQYP010000021.1:0-7981 GCA_964421755.1 uncultured Acidobacteriota bacterium | reverse complement strand
GATCAAGATCATCCATACCCCCGGACACTCACCCGGGAGCGTCTGTCTCGTTGTCAGGAACCACGTCTTCTGCGGAGATCTCATTTTCGCCGGATCCGTCGGGCGAACTGATTTGCCCGGCGGCTCTCACACGACTCTGCTCGCGAGCATTACGGAGAAACTCTTACCCCTCGGCGACGACAAAATCCTTCACTGTGGACACGGGCCTGACACAACGATCGGGACGGAGCGGCAGACTAACCCTTTTCTAGCCTAGTGTCATGAGTCAAATACGTTCGCTGCAGTTCTAGAGTCCCTTCGGGACTCAAAACCTACTGCGAAGTTATCTCTGACTCAGCACACTAGATTGATGCGGAGGTACCGATGCCGAGTAACGGCGGGCATTTATCCTGTCGGGTTTTCCGCCCGCGAAGCAGGGACCGGAATGCCGTTATTCCGCATCCCGAATTCGCATTGGATCAGCCCTCGGGGGGATCCCAGCGATAACCGACGCCGCGTACCGTGCGGATCCGGCGGGCCGCCCTGCCAAGCTTGCGACGCAACCGCTGGATGTGGGTGTTCAGCGTGTGCGGTTGACAGCCGTCTTCCCAGACTCGATGCAGGAGGTCGTTTCGCGGGACGGGGACTCGGGGGCTTTCGACAAGGCACACCAGCAGGTTGCACTCGGTCGGTGTCAGGCTCACCTCTCGCCTGCCGGTCTTTACGACCGCCCGTTCGAGATCGAGAACGCTGTTTTCGGCGAGTAGCAACCGAGTGGTATCAGGCACCGCGTAACTATAATCCATGGGCATCCAAAAAAATATGACTTTCCTCACTTTCGTGAGGCGACAAGAAACGTCATGGCGTGACGCAGCCCCCGCGTTCAGTTGATACACGGCTATCTTCCCGCTTGACCCCCCATCACCGCGACAATAGACTCTCCGTGATTCTGGGGAGGGTTCTCTATGTCGAGCCGCCGATTGGCCAACCTCGTGGCGACGTTCGCCTTCTTGCTCGTTCTCATACCGTCTTCGGGTTTCGCTCAGGACGAGCTGATGCTTATCTACCCGCGGATGACCCATGACACGATCCAAACCACCGGTATCGCCGTTGCGAACCCGGTCAACCAGGATACCTACTGTGAGTTCTGGTTGGTCGACAACAACGGGCACCGCGTCCAGGCAGTCGGCACGGAGGTGCCGGCCGGCGCTCAATTGGCTCTCACGCTCAAGGAAGTCTTCAGCAACGCACCCGCCACCTTCGATGGGTACATGCTGGTCTTCAGCGAATCGACAAATATCAGCGTGGTCGGTTTCTTCCTCAGTTACACGCCGGACGTAAGCAAGATCGACGGGGCGGAGGCCATCGTATTCCAGGGCACCGCTCCGACCGACATCGTGTTTCCAGAGATTCCGTCGGGAGCCGGTGCGTACACCGAGATCACGCTTCTCGGATTCACGGGTGAGAGGGCCGACGGGAGCCCGGCTGCCCCGGCGGACGCCACCATTAAGGTGATCCACGAAGAAAACGGGGTCGTGAAGACTGCGCAGCAAAAGGTGGTCAAGATCCCGGCAGCGCCGGAGGTCGGAATTGGCCGGTATTCCGCTAGACTGTCCGACATCTTCCCCGGAGTTACCCTCCCCGCCAAATGCTACGTCCGGGTGAGTTCTACAAGGGGGATCTTCGGCTACGAACAGTTCGGGAACAACAACTCAATTGCAGGGCGAAACGCCGTTCAGGCATCCGTGGGAAACAAAATTCCCGTGGCCTTGTTTGGCGCTCAGCTGGCCGAGGGCTACGGCTACACGTCGGAGATCACGATCATCAATCCGACCAGTTTGGCCGCTAATGTAAAGCTAGCGGCGTACCGGACGGGGGTGAGCACCCAACCGGTCGTTTCCAAGCTCGTCACCATCCCGAAAAACAGCCTGATCAAGGAGAAGACGCGGGTGCTCTTCCCCACCCTCCCCGTGGACTTCGTCGGCTGGATCCGCGTCGACAGCGATACCTCCGGGATTGTCGGCGACGTGAGCTTTGGTGACGAGGGTTCCGGCAAGAAGTTCCTGTCCTCGGTCCAACTCCAGGCCAGCCCGGTCACTGACTTCGTGTTTTCACAAGTTGCCGAGGGGGCCGGGTTCGTGACCGGAATAACTTTCCTGAACCCGAATCCAGATCCGGCATGGATCGAGGTCGACGTGTACGACCTGGACGGTAACTGGACCGGGAATGGAGGCTTCGAGCTCAAAGGCTACGAGCACAGACCGCGCGTCTTGAGCGACATCGTCAAGGACAGCGCGCCTGGATTCCAGCAGCTGCGCGGATTCATCACGGTCAGTTCGGACGTCCCAATTTATTCGTTCGAGCTATTCCTTTATATGCCCGTCTTTCCAGCGGTCGAGTCCCTGAGCGCCGTGCCGCCGCAACTTGGAAACGGGACGATTTCCGGAAAGGTGACGCCTGGCGCCTCGACTCTTAGCACACCGGCATCAATGTCGGCGCTTCTAAAGACCAGGAAATACCCCGCAAGCCTCGCCAAAGGGGTCCCGCTCGACCCGCAAAAGGAGTTCATCCCGGGTGAGATGATCGTCAAGTTGCGGGCCGAAGCATCGCCTGAGCGGATCAATCAGCTCAGCACGCGATTGGGTCTCCGGCTGAAGCACCATGTCCAAGGCGGAGTGAGCCTCCTCGATTCTGCCGAGCTCTCCGTTGCGCTGTCGTACGACGCGAACGACAAGGCTTCTCCGGAGATAGCGGTTGCCAAATCCTCGACATTGGACATGGTCGAGACCCTGAACGGCGACCCGGACGTGCTGTACGCCGAGCCCAATTACCTCTTCCACGCGCACGCCGTTCCGGACGATGACCATTACCATTTCCAGTGGCACTATCCGCTCATGAACCTCCCCGCCGCGTGGGACGAAACGAAGGGCTCGTCGAGCACCGTGGTAGCCGTGATCGATACAGGGGCAAAGTTCCTACACCCGGATTTGGGGGCGCGACTGAACGGGGGACAGTACGATTTCATTAGTGACCAGCAGAAGGCGCTCGATGGCAACGGCATTGACGCCGACGCCGACGACCCCGGCGATGACCCGACCGGGGCGCGCAGCAGCTACCACGGCACACACGTAGCCGGCACAATCGGCGCCGCGACGGACAACGACAACGGGGTCGCAGGCGTGAACTGGCTGTGCAAGCTGATGACGCTGCGAGCCCTCGGACTCAATGGAAGCGGCTCGCTCTACGACATCTCGCAAGCGATCCTCTATGCCGCAGGACTCCCCAGTGTGGCCACGGACGGGACCGGCTCGAAACGCGCGCATGTGATCAACATGAGCCTGGGTGGCCCAAGCGATTCCTTCACGCTGCGCGACGCGGTAAAGCGGGCAATCGACAGGGGAGTCATCATCGTGGCCTCGGCCGGAAATGACAATGTCGACACGCCCACCTACCCGGCCTGGTACGACGACGTGATCAACGTGGGCGCCGTGGATCTGTCCGGCGAAAAGGCCCCGTACTCGAATTTTGGTGAGAAGATCACGGTGGTCGCGCCCGGCGGGAATACGGCCGCAGACCTTAATAAGGACGGTAAGAGCGACGGGGTTCTGAGCACCGCCTGGAAGAAGACATCGAGTGAAGACGCGGAGAAGTACTACTTTTACCAGGGCACGTCGATGGCTGCCCCACACGTGGCTGGCGTCGTATCGCTGATGCTGGCGGTGAAACCGGGCATGCGGGCTGACGAAGCCAAGGCTATTCTGCAGAGCACCGCGATAGATCTGGGTCCGCCGGGCAAGGACAACATGTATGGTGCCGGCCTGGTTGATGCTTACAAGGCTGTGCTGGAAGCCAAGGGAACTCCGTCCACAATACCCAGGCTGGCAGTCACCACAACGGCTCTGGATTTCGGCGATCAGGACACCGAGCTGTCGGTCACGGCATTCAACGCGGGCGCGGGCCGCCTGCTCGGCATTGCCTTTTCGCTGTCACCGAGCGGAAGCTGGCTGAGCGCTTCACCCACTCTGACCAGCAACGGGCTCGCATTAACCGTACGCGTCGACAGGACGGCCAGGCCCAAGGGAACCTACACGGGCAAGATCAACTTTACTTCCACCAACGGCGGGACTGCTGAAGTCACCGTCACCATGCAGGTGGGCGGAGCGGGCGCCGCGGATATCGGCGAGATCTACGTGCTGGCGCTCGATCCGATGACGCTTGAAAACATGGGCCAGGCATCAGCCACGTTCGAAGAGGGCTATGTCTTCCAGATGCCACCGACTGCGGTCGGCTCATACATCGTCGTCGCCGGTAATGACAAGAACGGCGACTTCATGCTCGGAGGCACCGGCGAGTACTTCGCCCTCTACCCAGTGAGCAGCCAGCCATCCCTGGTCTACGTTTACCCGAACGAGGACACGCCTGGGATCGAATTCGTCCTCGACAACCCGCAGGCGCAGGCGGGTGCCGCGTTGCTCGACGAATGGAAACAGAAAACCGGCCTGGAAGGAATCCCGGTCCGGCGGACGATCGACACCCTACGGATCTTTGATTTACCGATTCTTTACGTCTTGCCGTAGAGGGCGTCAAGATGGACGGAGAGACGAGGAGGGATCATGATTCGACATCGGTTTTTCGCGTTTGCAGCGTTGGTCCTTATGGGAACGGCAGTTATCTATGCCGCTGACGTGTCCGGGAAATGGACCGCCGAATTCGACACGCAGATTGGCGTTCAGAAGTACGTCTTCGACTTCAAGGTTGACGGGACCAAGCTGTCGGGCAAGGCGACGGGCACTAGGGGCGATTCCCAGCAGGAAGTCGAGATCCAGGAAGGAAAGATTGAGGGAGACGACATTTCGTTCGTCGAGAACCTGAAGTTCCAAGATCAGGATATTCACATCACCTACAAGGGAAAGGTCTCTGGCGACGAGATCAAATTCACCCGAAACGTCGCCGACTTCGCGAGTGAGGAACTGGTCGCCAAGCGAGTGAAATAGAACTGACCGCTCACGGCAGCTGACTAGCAGAATGGAGCCACCCGGGCCGAAAAGCGGCGGATTCTGAACCGCGAATCCGCCGCTTTTCGGCCCGGGTGGCTCCCTGCGGATCGGTCGGCAGTTGGTCAGTCGGTCAGTCGGTCAGTTCCTCTGCGACAACACCCACGCCTCCCAGAAGTCCTTCCCCGAGTAGCGGATTATCCTGTCATCCACGACTTGCGCTCCAGGACGGTTCTCAGCTCCCGGCGGCAAAGAGTTACGGGTGGTATACTCGTACTCCATCGTCACCGGGCCTTCGATCCTGTACGGCTTGATTGTTGCGATCTTGGTCGCCGCCTTCCTCGCCTTCTCTCGAATCAGGTCTCTGGACGCCTGTGCGGAAAGGGACAGACAGGTATAGCGTCCCAGGCCTTCTTTCACAACGGCGATTTCCGCGTCGGGTATGATCGCCTGGAGCTCTTCGGCAGCCGCCCGGTCTCCTGAGAGGAACACCACCGGCACGTTGTACCACCCCGCCAAGGCGGCCCGGGTGGTGATCTCGCCGACCGCCTTGCCATTCATCCGCATGTCCTGGATTCCCAGCGAGCTATAGCTGTGAGCCATGATGCCGGTGCGCACCCCCGCCATGCTGTGCTGGCCCAGGAAGGCGATAGCGGAGTAACCTCGTTCAAAGCTCATCCCGGCGCCCAATCCCCCGATCAGGAGTTTTGCCTGCGGATGAATGGTCGCCGCAGAGAGCGTCCGGCTCCCGTCGTGCCCGTCCCAGACGATAACCTCGTCGACCCCTCCTTCGAGAAACCCATCGACGGCGGCGTTGATCTCCCCGGTGAGCAACTGTCGGAGCTCCGATTCGGTAGGCTCAACTTGTTCCTGCCGGCAGATGCCTGCCACTCCTTCGGCGTCAGTGATAATGAAGACGCTTTTCTTGCCTTGGCCGAGCAGGCCGGCGTCGAATAAGAGCAGGAAAAGCGGAACGACCAGGTATGCTCGATTCTTCATGGGTGGGAGTATAGCGCCATTTTTTGCCGCGTCGCGCAACAGCGTCTCTTTCAGAGCCGCGTACGACAGCGAGGGTGTTGAAATGTTTAGGCGTCTGTTAACAGCCTATGGGACTGGGCGAGCCTCACGTGGATGCGAGATCGAATGGAACCGCGCACGACAGCGAGAGAAGCGAGCGAGAGTAAGCGGACCACCTGATTCGCTCCACTGCTTCGTATTTAAAGTATATCGACTCAGCGAATGATTGGTGGTCCGCTTACTCTCGCTCACTGCCGTTCGCTTTCGTGCGCGGCTCCATCCGATCTCGCCCTCCGCACGACGTCAGCTCATAACAAGTCCGTCAATGGACTTCACTTCTTGCGCGTGACCGCGAACGTCATGGTGTGATCTGCCGCCTTGCCGTCTTTGTAGCTTTCCCATTCGCCTTCCAAGTGATCATTGTCGATCAGCCGGAAGACAACGCCATGGATATGGCTGTCCTTGGCGGGGTCCATGTTCGATCCGCTGACGAACGTGAACACGAAACGATCGGGCTTTGAAGCGGCAGCGTCGAATTTCAGATGAGGCTGGTTCCCCTCGGCACAGTAATGCGTCATGACCAGCTCAGGGCCATTCATATGGTACATGCTCACCATTTCGTGCGGAGTACCCGGCAAGAGCGTCTCCATCAAGGCGGACCCTGCACCGGTCAGGCGGTAAACGACCCCCACCTTTTCGCCCCCTGCCTGGCCTTCCCACTCACCCGTCAGCTTCTTCAAGCTTTCAAAGGCTTTATGGGCTGCAGAAGAGGTTCCGGCTGCCTGCTTCTCTTCTCCCATGGCCAACGGCGGCAAAAGAATCAGGATCGCTGCAAGTATTGTCAGAATCATTCGTGTTTTCACTCTGGTTCCTCCCATCGGTATGAGACAGATTAGCCTTCTCATTTCTCTCCTTCAACTCGGTTCTGCGAAGACCGCTGATCTCGTTCACTGCCTTCTATTCAACGTCAAGCGGTGTTTCCTTTAGCCAGGCCGGCGAAAAACCCCGACCGTTGTATCTCGCGGCCACGTGGCGGTAAGCTGAAACCCTCGTGCACCCCGGCTCGTCATTGTGGATAGTAAGAACCAATGGACAAGGATACAGAGCTTGGTGGACCAGCTCGGGGCTTCCCGGCCACGGGCGTCTCGCTGATCGCGCGAGTGCGTGACATGGACCCCTCATGCCGGCGGGCAGCGTTCTCCACGCTCATCTCTGCCTACTGGAAGCCGGTCTACAAGTACATCCGTATCCACTGGCGCGCGTCGAACGAAGACGCGAAGGACTGGACTCAGGATTTCTTCGCCCACGCGCTCGAGAAGGATTACCTCCAACGTTATGACCCCGCGCGTACCCGGTTCCGCACCTATCTGAGAACCTGCATCGACGGATTCGTCGCCAACCAGCTGAAGTCGGCCAGCCGGCTGAAGCGGGGAGGCCAGATACAGAACCTGCCCCTCGACTGCGTTGTCGCAGAAAGCGAGCTGCTGCAGGGATCGGAACATGGTTGTCCGGATCCCGAAGAGCTGTTTCACAGGGAATGGGTCAGGAGCCTCTTTCAACTGGCGGTCGAAGATCTGCGGGAGTCGTGCCGGAGCTCAGGCAGGGGACATGTCTTCGAGGTCTTCTCGAGATATGACCTCGAGCCCTCGGCGGAACGCCTGACATATGGCCAACTGGGCGCGGACCTCGGTCTATCGGCGGTTCAGGTGACGAACTACCTCGCCTCCGCACGACGGCAGTTCCGGGAACTCGTGCTTCAGCGACTGCGCGATCTCTGTGCAACGGAAAGCGAATTCCAGGCCGAAGCACGACATTTATTCGGAGCCGAACCTAAGTGCCTCGTTTCAGACATACGGTAACGTTTGTGGCGAGCGCGACGGCCTCGATGGCGCGAAGCGACGACGAAGGCGATGCCGGAGCATCGTCGAGGAGGAGCGACAAAGCAAGCGAGGCCGTCCCGCCGCCACCCGGAGGGCCGAGGCCCTGGCGGG
>CAYQYP010000020.1:0-8349 GCA_964421755.1 uncultured Acidobacteriota bacterium | reverse complement strand
GCTCTGGGCAGTCCTTCGCCTGCCGATCTGCGCCGGGCCCTGGATCTTCATCCGACCGGGATCATGACCGATTCTCCGAGGCTGCTGCTTGAGTTGCTTGGGCGGTAGCCGACGGACTTGCTATGGGCTGATGTCGTGCGGAGGGCGAGATCGAATGGAGCCGCGCACGAAAGCGAACGGCAGTGAGCGAGAGTAAGCGGACCACCAATCATTCGCTAAGTCGATGCATTGAATACGAAGCAGTGGAGCGAGTCAGGTGGTCCGCTTACTCTCGCTCGCTTCTCTCGCTGTCGCCAGGACTGGGACCGTGTCTCCTTCCTTCCCCCCGGGAAAGTAGTTCTGGTTTGAGCAACTTTGACCAGATCCGTGTGCAGGAGTGACCTGACAGGCAATTCACTCCAGAGCACAAATAACACTGGCGGTATACGTGCCCTGTCTTCAGCTATTACGTGTCGAAGCACTGGGCCGTTTACGTCGCTCGGCACTGAAGCGGAGGTATTCTTGGACTCTCTGACAACTCTGAAACCCGGCTGCGATCCTGAACAACGCTGGCTGAAAACGATTGCGACGTTCCTCGGCCTTATCTTTGGGACGATTGTCCTTACATTCTGTTTTTTTGCCAGCTCGTTGTGCATCACCATACTCCTTTCGGCATTTCTTGCCATCCTGGTTGACCCACTGGTTGTGCGTGTGGCAAAGATCGGCCTGGGACGGGTTCTGGCCTCAGGATTAGTTGTATTGTGCTTCATGCTTCTCGCAGGCACCTTGACGTATGTCCTCTATACCAGGGCATCCGCTTTTGCAGACGAGTTCCCCAGCTACTCATACCGAATTCGACAGGCCGTGGCTCCCTATGTCAGCAAATTCGAGCGTTTTGAGAAGAACGCCCAGTCCCTGACTCCGCTAGTGAAAGGCTCGAAGCCGGTGACGGAAGTTACGGTTAGAGGAGCACCGACGAACTGGCCGAGTTTTCTGGTTCGAGGCGTCGGATCGATATCCGGTGTCCTGATCATGGCCGGGGTACTTCCCTTCCTAGTGTTTTTCATGCTGGTCACAAAAGATCAGATGAGTGTTCGCCTCCTCAACATGTTCGAAGGCAGAATCGATGTTCCCAAGTTCGTCACCAATCTCGGTAATATGATCCGTGGATTTGTGCTGGGGAACCTTATCGTCGGATCCATCATGGCCGCATGTACGTCGGTGATATTTTTGGTCCTCGGAATGAAGGGAGCCGTGACGCTAGGGATCGTAAGCGCGTTTCTGAATTTGATTCCCTTTCTTGGCGTCCTGCTGGCCAGCGCGGTTCCGTTGGCGGCGGCTCTGCTCCAGTTCAACACCCCCGGTCCCTTCATCACCATCACGATCGCAGTCCTTCTTTTTCATTTGGTCGCCACGAACTTCTTGATTCCCAAGTTGATCGGCTCTCGTCTTCTGATCGGACCCGTGGCTGTGACCATTGGCATGCTCTTCTGGGCCTGGCTGTGGGGATTCATGGGATTGCTGTTAGCCGTTCCCCTCACGGCCTTCGTCAAGTTGATTGCCGATTCGTGCCCTTCGCTCATTCATCTCTCAAACCTCCTCACAGAAGACCCTCGTCCCATCCCACGATGGGCGAGCTTCAGCGAAAGCACGATAAAGCGGGTGAAGCCTTACTTGAAGGGGAGACCCATTCAAAAACCGAGCGGCGACCTAACGCCTTCAAGCCGCGCCAAGATGGTCAGTGACCTTTGGCGTTGAGCCCGAAGCATCCAGCGCAGTGAATGGGAATCGGTGACCGCCTGGAATTCGGGGACCGTCTACTAAATCACCTGATTCCAGTCACCCGTGCCACAAAGACCAGCTCGACGCCGACCTGTTGGCATTCCTTAAGACCTGAGGCCGCTTTGCCTGCGCCGACTGTCTGGCTGCGGCAGGTGCTGCGGGCCGCACTGGTTGGCCCTATGTGCGCCGCGATCACCAAGGTCAACCTGTCTGTGGTTTTGGATCTCCTACCTCGGTTCGGGCGGCTGCGAGATCGGCGCCACTTCTCCGATCCAGCCGCCCGGCGGTCGCGGCTCACATTTCGGTGAGGCTTGCTCGAGCACCGAGAACAGGGTTGGGACGATGTCGCAGGTCAGGAATGCGCCCGGCAGCAGTTCTCCCCGACGCAGCCGGTAGGCCTGTCCTCCCCAAACGGCGAAGATCGTTCTCACGTCGAGCTCCGTGAAATTGCCGTGACTCCCTCCCGGGGTATGACTGTTCGAGTTCACATTCCATCCGCGGAAGGTCCAGACCCGGAAGTCGGGCTTCTGTTGAACGAAGTGAAATTCCCTGGCGAATTCCTCATTTCCACCGCCGCCTGCCGAGGATCTGGCCAACCGGTGATTGTCGCGAAACAATTCCGCCAAAATGATCGGCGCTAGCTGCCATTCGTGGTCTCGGGTTGACTCGCTGGCCCACGAACGCGGCGACATCCAACAGCCAGCCAGATGCGAGTAGCCGAACGGATCGCGGCTCGGATCAGCAAGTGGTGTCAGGCGGATACTTCGCCCGACAAATTCCAGGGACCGGAGGGGCCGATAAAGGATCTCGCCCTCGGTCGACTCGAGAATCAGGGCTTCCGCGGACGGGAAAACGAGCCAGATTGCCTGCCGGAGCGGGCGGTCCGCCTCGACGGCAAGAAGCGCGACAGGTACTGCCGCGCTGAAGAAGTGGAATGGACGCGAGTTACCAGAAGCGTTGGCGGAGGCCGCCTCCACCGTCCTGAAGAGTTTGGTGTAATCGATCTTCCGAAAAGCCGTCGGTCCTTTCCAGCGCTCCTTGGGCGAGGTCTCCCATCCGGTCACATAGCCCTGCAGTTGCTGAAGGCTGTTGTTGGGGCCGAAATACCCCTTGGGGATGAAATCCGCGACGCGAAATCCGCGCCCGAGCCATTTGAGCCATGCGTTCTTGTCCACTGGGATCGCCGACAAACGTTCGAGCGCGTTCGCTGTCCGCCGGTACGCAGCGCGATCAGCAGCGAGACGACGGACCGCGTCGGTGTCCCCCGAGCGTTTCTTTGAAATCTCCTGCAATCCTTCTGCCGCGCGGAGACTTTGCTGGATTTCCTTTCTCAGCCACCCCTGCACTTCGGCCAGGGTTGTTATGAACTCAGGGAAGATACGATCGAGCAGTTCGGGCCGCTTCCGGCAGCGAAGAACCTCGAGCATCAGGAGATGCAGGCGGTTGAGGTCGGAGTTCCTCAGGTAGGCGTCGAACCTCGGATTGCCGGTGTTATCGGTAAAGGCCGTCGCAAACCCTTTTTCGCCGTAAGGGACTGCGGGGCCGAATGGCGACTCCTGCGACTCATAGATCCGCGTGAAATCGACTCCGCGCACCGGGACCGTGAGGGCGTGTTCCGTATCCTCCACGACAGGCGCCAGGACGGAATGCCCGCCAAATTGTGCCTCGCGCAGCCATCGGTTGATGGGGAATGAGTAGTTGAGCTGGACCGGATCGAAGTCCAGTCCGTGATCGGATAACAACACGACGAGTGTGGAGTCGCGGCGCTCACTCTGCTCAACCGCGGCCAGGATCTCTCCGATCCAATCATCGACCCGAATGAGCCAGGAGAGGATGTTCTCGTAGTGCGGATCGACGTGGAACTGATGGTCGACCGACGAGAAAAGGACGCTCAGAAAATCGTACCGTTCCTTCCCGTCCAGGTCCGTTTCGAGGACCTTGCGGCCTGCCAGCGACGCCAGCACCCGGTCGTTTTTCTCCGGGTAGTCGGCGCCATAGGCGGACTCCGCGAGGTGGCGCCAAACAAGCCGAAGCGGATTCTTGCTTTTCTCACCTCCGGTGATGAGGTGCTTGCCGAGGGACGCCAGTTGATCGGTCGGCCGTTCCCTGTAGAGGAATTGGATCGATGTCCATGCGCGCCCCTCCGCAAAGTAGTCCGAAAGAATCGGGATATCGAGCAAATCCAGCTGCCAGAGCGCCGATGTGCGCCGAGCTCCCTTTAGCGTAACAGACATGGCCTCGCGCAACTGGTCGAGGTAGCTCGTCAGGTCTCCGGTGAAGCGATTGAAGGCGGAGTTGGACTTCACGATGCTCGGCCGGCCCGTGTCGATGACGGCCCACGAAGGCGCGGAGAGAGGGAGTGTGGCGCAATACATCGGGGTGCGCACTCCGCGCCTGTAGAAGTAGGCTTCGATGTTCGGCGCCAATTTGTCGCGCTTCAGAACGGAGCGCAACTGGGAATGGGCATCGCGGAACAGCTCGGGATGCGGCAGACGATCGGTCGAGGGATCCGCCGGATCCACGGCCGAATTCAGGACCAGGGGGGAAAGCCCGTCCACCTTGATCAGAATCAGGCGCGGAGGCGCCTCATCAGCTGGCGCAGACAGCGTGATGCCCAAAGAACAGAGGGTTGAAAGTACCAGCAGGGGAAGCCGTGCTCGCATAGTCCTAGATTATCCCGTGTTTTTGAGGCGCGCGTCCTCATCAAGGAGGCAGAGGCCGTTCTCAGGTCCGTTAGGACCGGCACGTCTATAGAATCCTGACAGCATGGCATTCCAGGTCCGTAGGACCGACACGTGAACTGCCCCCCAACCCCCAACTCCGTTGAGGGATGCTAATCGCTTCCTGGCTCACGATGCGAAACGCCCAGCGCGAGATCGCTATTCAGTATGCGCTGGACAGCTGTTTGGTGCACCGATGGAATGGCGGACGCATCTATCCGCCGCAGGCGATCCAGAAACCGTTTTGCGTCGGAAGTTCCCATCGTTCGGCGGGAGTAAACGAGGGTCCAAGCATCAAATATCCTGTCCCAGGACTGGGCGGGCAGGTTAGTGTCCGCGCCGAATTCACGAACCAGGCGGAGAGCTTCGAGATAAGTATGTTCGTTCTCAAAGCGGGACAGGTCAGGATCAAACACCGCACGCCTACCCAGCTTAAGGGTCGCCCTGATTTCATCCTCAAACAGGCGACGTAAACAACCCGCCAGAACACGGCCCTCGCCGGCTAACAGCGAATCAAGGCGGGCCTTGGCTGCCTGATCTTCCCGGTGGGCGGAATCGGCCAACGGATTGGCCCGTCGCTTCTCGAGTGCTCTGAGCAGGAGATCGTTCGTATCGGGGTCAAACGTCCAATTCAGCCGGGCAAAAAGCCGGGCAGGTTCGACGCCCGCCACCGTGGAATTCCGGCTGAAGCGCGTATAGTCTTTCTTGTTGAGAGCGTAACCACTGATCCGCCCCAGCGCCCGGTACAACAGGGGGATGTTGGTCATTTCGAGCGCCTGATCCAAGTTCATCCTCCAGACACGGGAGGACTCTCTCCCGACCCCACTCCCGCGTTTGAAGAAGTCAGCGACCAGAATGGGCTTGAGCCTGTACTCACTGCTGAGCACGTAAAAGGCCAGGGGAATTTCCTCATCCGGATACTTCTCCATCAGCTCCCGAATGGCTGGCTTTTCATACGGGTTGTAGTCGAGGTCGAACGGGTTGCGTTTCGACCACTTCGGCAGCTCAGAGGGCAGCGACGAATGGCGGATGGACAGCAGCGCGCCACGACAGATCGGGACCCGTCCCGGGAGCCCGAATTCGATCTCTTTGAGGCCCAACCGATAGAGGTTCGCGTTGGCGTGGAGATAGGAAGCGGTATTGCCCGTTTGAGCGCGCGACTGGCTCTCGAAACGCTGGACGACTTCGTTAACTGATTCTCGAGGAAGGAACAGTCCCGAGAGGCCACGGTTGACCAGCAGGTGGTACTTGATCTCCATGATCTCCGAGACGGGCAGGTGATCGGGAGAGGGGTCGATGCGCGATATCGCTTCGTAGAGCTCGAGCAGTGTGTAGGTCTGATGAAACCCCTGCTCGTCCAGGTCGGCCCCGTTTCTGGCGTAATTGTTGACAAAATAGCGGGCCGGGTTGACGTAGCCCGAGAATCGAATAGCCTGATCGGCGATCTTCCATCGGGCTTTGATCCAGATACCTGCCCGAAGTGACCCGACAGACAGGCAGGGCTCAGGCAGATCGCTCAGGGAAAGAGCCGAGGCGCTGTTTCCCCTCGGGGCGCCCGGCAGCCCCGCCCCTGCCCGCAACCGCTGCCAGACCGAGGGGGACGCGTGACTGAGGTTCCAGAGGGCCAGCCAATGATTCTCACCGGGCGCTGCCTGTCGGGCGCCGATCGCGAGAAGAGGCAGAAAGCCTTCGGCCTGATCGGCGACGAGAACCGACAACACGAAGTGATACCGGCTCCCGGAATTGTTGACGGCTTGAACCGGATAGTCGCGAATCACGAGCGTTGGGGCGGCTGACTCTCGAAAGATCTGAGTGGAAGCCCGGATCGAAGGTGACAACAAACAGCAAATGAGGCCTACCAGATAAGCGCGTCGAATCAATCGATTCCTCCCCACGTCTCCATATTACCCCTCAAACCTGTCTGGACTAGAACCTGAGACCACCTCGGGGCGCGCCGCCGGTCTGCGTCGTCGTGCCTGCCACCGGGCGCGTTCTTGCCGGTTGTGAGCAGCTCTCCTTCCTTGAGCTCTCCTCTGAGGGTCTTTTCTACCTCGGTGTTCTTGCTGTCCGATATGCCGATGCTTAGGGGAGCGACGGTCTGGTAGGCTGCTGCGAGTTTCCGGGTCCACCCGTCCTGTGATCAGTTTTGACCGAACCGGTGAGCGGTATTGAACTGACAGCCAGAATACGCGGGGGCAACATCAGGGCAAGCGGTAGAAACTTAACGCAGGCAACAGTCAGGAGGCAACAGTGAAGCAAGCATTGCTGATTTCAGCGTCCGTCGTTTTGTTTACAGTGTGGCTGGTTGGCCAAGACACCAGGAGTGGGCAAGAGATTCAGGTCAGAGAGGCGGAATTTTCGGTTCCTTTCGGAACGACCGAAGGCAAGGTTGCCGTTGTCGGAGAATTCTTGATTTTCATCGACGATCGTCGGCCAGAGGCGTCCTTCGCCATATCGAGGGGCGAGATCCGGAACGTGCGTGCAGACAATCAAACCGTGACAATTGAAACCCAGACACCTATGCGGGTTGACACGGGGCAGCAGACGCAACTCGTTTTCCGTTTGAGAAACGACGGCGATGCGGAAAGCATCTCACAGTGGCTGAGATCCTCACGCTCCGCCTCCCAGATGCCCAGCGTCACCAGCCAGGCCGACAGCGCGGCGGGGGGCAGTGACATTATTGCCACTTATCAGGCGAAGAGGAGCACAAGACTCTGGGGCGGCAGTCGAGGACGATTGATCATCTCCCAGAAAGGCCTGGCTTACGAGGCTATCGACAAGATCAGCGATTCCCGGCGCTGGACTTTCAGAGACATCAAGGAACTTGAATTAAATAACCCCTACGAACTGAAGGTCACGCCTTTTAACGGCAGCGACTATACGATTGAGCTTTCCGGCAAAGGCATCGATGCCGACGAGTTCCGGCAGTTAGTGAACAGCGTCACGTCGGCGCGAGTCAGCCGGGCGGAATAGGGGCCGGCAGGGGAGGTGAAACAAGACGAGCCTGCTTCGCCTCTTCCTGTGCTGCTAGAACCTGAGACCACCTCGAGGCGCGCCGCCGGGCTGCGTCGCGGTGCTCGCCACCGGCGCGTTCTTGCCGGTTATGAGCACGTCTCCTTCTTTGAGCTCTCCGCTGAGGATCTTCTTTACTTCGGTGCTCTTGCTATCCGAAATTCCGGTAATCAAGGTGACCGACGAGACGCTTCCCCCGTCGCCCAGCTTCCAGATTGTCTTGACGTTTTTCGGCTTCTGGACTCTCGGCTGGGCGCCCGGTTGCCTGGACCTGCCCGTCGAGCCCTGAGGCGCCGCTGCCTGTCTCGTCTGGGCTTCAGCCGGGGCCGGCTGCTGAAAATCCGCCGGCTGGGCCTTGCTCACAGGACCGAGCTTTTGGAGCTCAGCCTCGAGATCAGGCTTCAGGAACGCCTTGTTCGAGACGAGCAAGGCGTTTGGCGCAGTGTTGGTGGTGATCGTGACGTTCGCTGTCATACCAGGCCTGAACTTCAGTCCAGGATTGTCGATTTCCAGGATGGCTTTGTAAGTGACGATATTCTGCACCGTCGCGGCCGCGTAGCGCACCTGGATGATCTTGCCGGTGAAGACTTCGTTTGGGAACGCTTGCACCGTGAAGCTGGCTTCCTGCCCTTCCTTGACATCTCCCATGTCGGTCTCATCGACGTCGCACTGGATCTGCATGTGGTTCAGGTCGCTGATGGTGAAGAGTTCCGGCGCGGTGAAGCTGGCCGCGACTGTTTGCCCGGGTTCCACGCTCCTCGTGACGACGATGCCGTCGATGGGCGAGACGATGATAGTGTTCTTCAGGCTCACCTTGAGCTGGTCGAGCTGTGATTTCATCTGCTCGACGCGGGCC
>CAYQYP010000019.1:0-4865 GCA_964421755.1 uncultured Acidobacteriota bacterium | reverse complement strand
CCCGCCAGGGCCTCGGCCCTCCGGGTGGCGGCGGGACGGCCTCGCTTGCTTTGTCGCTCCTCCTCGACGATGCTCCGGCATCGCCTTCGTCGTCGCTTCGCGCCATCGAGGCCGTCGCGCTCGCCACAAACGTTACCGTATTTTTGAAACGAGGCACTAAGCCAAAGGAGACAAACGATGCTCGCTCCGGAAATCAGCGAATTCCTGCAGAAAGATGCCTTGGCTCGCTTTCTTCGATACGTTGCCGTCGACACGCGTTCAGATGAGGAATCTACGACCAACCCGTCCACACCCGGTCAGCTCGTGCTGGCCCGAATTCTGGAGGAAGGGCTGAAGACACTTGGACTTCGCGATGTCGAGCTGACCTCCCGGGGATTTCTTTACGCGGTTCTTCCGGCATCGGAGAAGGCTGGTGCAGTTCCTCTGACGTTCTGTGCCCACGTGGACACTTCGCCGTCCGAGAGCGGTGCCGGTGTCGAGCCGGTGCTCCACGAAAACTACGACGGCGAACCGATCCGGTTCCCCAAAAACTCCGAACTCGTGTTGGCACCGGCGGAGGAGCCCGACCTTTTGGCGTTTCGCGGGGATACGGTCATCACCGCTTCCGGCGACACTCTGCTTGGTGCGGATGACAAGGCCGGAGTCGCGGAGATCATGGCTGCGCTGGCCGCCATGGTCCAGTTTCCACAACTGGCGCACCCGGAGCTGAGGATCGTCTTTACTCCCGATGAGGAGATTGGACGCGGGACGGACGGAATTGACCTGAATCGCCTCGGGAAGTACGGCTACACCATGGACGGCGGCATGGTTGGGGAGCTCGAGGACGAGTGCTTCAATGCCCACAAGGCTGTCCTCGTCTTCAAAGGGAGAAACATCCACCCGGGCTACGCTAAGAATAAGATGATCAATGCCATCGCGATCGCAGCTCGCTTCATCGCGTCGCTCCCCGAGGCGGAGACCCCCGAGCACACCGAAAAGCGCGAAGGGTTCTTCCATCTGCTTGACCTGCGGGGAGACGAGAACGAGGCGAAGGCGGTGCTGATCGTGCGGGATTTTGAGGCGGGCGAGAATGCCCGGCGCATCGAACTACTGCGCCGTCAAACGGGGGCGTTTGAAGTTCGTTACCCCGGGTTGCAGGTCGTGCTGACCGCCACGGAGCAGTATCGCAACATGAACGAAGTCCTGGCCCGTCACCCGGCGCTTGTCGAGAAGGCTCGCCGGGCAATGGGGGAGGCGGGCATCCAGGTGCTCCGAAAAGCGATCCGGGGGGGGACAGACGGGGCCCGTCTGTGCTTCATGGGCATGCCCACGCCCAATCTTTTTGCCGGTGGATTGCGGTTTCACTCGAAGTCGGAGTGGATCCCGGCCTCGGCGCTCCGGAAGGCATCCGAAACGATCGTGCATCTGTGCCGGCTCTGGGCCGAGGAAGGCTAGGGAAAGGGACAAAGGGGCAGAGGAGCAAAGGGGCAAAGCTACTTGGCGGAAACAGGCTCCCTGTCTTTCCCTTTATCTCTTTGCCCCTCAGCCCCTCTGCCCCTTCTTGATCACCGGCCGCAGCACTTCTTGTACTTTTTCCCGCTGCCGCAGGAACACAAGGCGTTTCTCGGTTGCGCGGACGGTTCTTTCGCCTTCCGGACGTCGATGGCTCCAAGCATGTACGGAAAAGCAACGAGCAGCCAGATGAAGATCGGGAAGAAAGTCTTGCCGGTTACCTCGAACAGGTCGTCCAGGGTCTGCCAGAGCGCAGGCGATCCGGCGTCTATGTGGTTAGCCGTGATCAGCACCACCTGCACTTTCACGTAGAGGAAGCAGAAGTGGGTGAAAAAGAGCAGGGCCGCCCCTGAAAGCACGTAGGCGAGCCGGCGGCGCCACAGAAGGCCAGGTGTCACACCGATCAGGCTCAGAATCAGCGGAAGGTTCGAGAACATCGGTCGCGTGTCCAGCCACGCCTGGAATCGCTTTCCGTGGGTGATTTCAAAGTACACCTCCTGCCCATTCGCCCAAAACCGGATTGGGTAGCTGGCGAGGCTCGCAATTACCTGGACGGTCTGAGCCATGACTACCGTCAGCGCGTCCTGCAGGATATCGAACACCAGCCAGGCCATCCCGAAGCTCAAGACAACGAGCAAAAGGAACAGCAGGAGACGGTTCCGTACCGATAAAGTGGTCGTTGGGCCGCCCGGCACCGGCGCGAACCAATCGACGAGCACCCGGCCGACAGTGGCGATTTTCCCCTCTCCGACCACTTTTGGATGGCCGACTGCGTTTTCCATCCTTTCACTCCTGGTTGCAGCGGTCGCTTGTCTTGGGGGGGCGGTCGCCTGAGATCCAAAACAGCCAGAGAATCATGACTGCGGTGACGATTGCGAACTGCGCCACGTAAGTATGTACGAAGTCGAATACTCCCATGAATCCCCGGTACCCGAGAAGAAACAGTCCGACGACTCGGATCATGTTCATTACGAAGATCACTGCGTACCCGCTCAACAGCGCCAGTACACGACGTCGAAGCGAACAAAACGGGTAGGCCAGCGTCGCGCAAACCAGCAAAAGCGTGGCCTCCATGCCGTCGCAGCCCCTGCGAATATCAACCGAGAAGCTTGAATGCAGGATGGCCGTCCCTTCGACTTTCGCATCCACGCCGATCGTCTGGATGATCACTCCGGCCAACCTCGTTATGAAGGACGTGTAGGGAAGCAAGACCGAGCGGTCGAACCAGGGGAGTCGGATCAGCAGTCCGGCAACGATCACCAGGACCAGGAACATAACCAGAAAACGAACGGTGGTGGATCGCAGCCAACTCGCTGGCTGTTTCAAGCCGGGTGTGGGGTTCGCCGATGGGTTCAAACGTCTGCCGTTCCTTTCAACTGAACCTAAGCATAAGGGCGCAGTGTAACCTCGGCAAGGGGAAATCAGGGGACCCACTGCGCCCTGCCCACTGCGCACTGCCACTGCCCGCTGCCCGCTGAACTGACTCCCGGGACTGCAGTGGGCAGTGCGCAGTGGCCTTTTACGTTGCCCCGCTTCTCGCCGCTGGTTTACAGTCGACTCAATGAAAAACTCGTATTTTCACCGCGTCATGGCGCTCACGCCGACCAGGATGTGGATCAACAACGTCACCGGCGCCGAGGCGCGAATGGCCATTGATGCCGGAGCGCTTGGGTGCACACAGAACCCGTCTTACACATGGAAGATGCTAAACCATCCCGCTGAAAGCAAGCACGCGCGCAGGCTCCTGGATGAGACGCTGCAGCAGACAACCGACGACAATGAGGCCATTTGTGTCCTTCAACGCCGGCTCGTGCGCGAGATCGCCGACGTCTTCATGGAAGTGTTTGAACGGACCAACGGACGTCACGGTTATGTCAGCATCCAAGGAGACCCGATTAACGAGGAAGATCCGAAGGTCATTATTGACGAGGGTCGCAAGAACCGGGCGATGAGTCCGAATATCATGATCAAGATCCCGGCAACGGCGGCCGGCCTGGCAGCGATGGAGGTGCTGATCGAAGAAGACACCCCTCTAAATGCCACCGAGGTCATGGCTGTCGGACAGATGGTCGACGTTTGCGAGATGTACGAGCAGATCACCGCGAAGACGAAAAAACAGCCCGTCATGTATTTCTCGTTGATCACCGGGATTTACGATGAATGGTTGGCCAGGCAGGCCGCCAAAGACCGCTTTGACGTGTCGGCAGACGTGCTTTACCAGGCCGGGATGGTCATCGCCAAGAAGGTCTACCAGATCCGGCATGACCGGCAGTATCGGCTCGGCTTCATCGGGGGCGGAGTGCGCGGCCTTCAGCATTTCACCGAAATGGTCGGGGGGGACGTCTGCATCACCATGAACTGGGACGGGCAGGTGGAGAAGCTCCTGGAACTCGACTTCCCGGTGGTCTCCCGGCTGTTCAATCCGGTACAGGATATGGTGCTCGAGCAACTTCTCGAGAAGGTGCCTCCGTTCAGGCAGGCGTACCTGGAAAAGGGCCTGCCGCCCGAAGACTATGAGCATTTCGGCCCGGTGACGTACTTTCGCGACATGTTCGTTTCTGCCTGGAAGAACGCTCGGAACATGGCCGCCGAGCGGCGAACCGCTCCGATAGCGACTGACAACTGACGACTGACTACTGACGACTGACCGGCTGATCGCGGACCGACTGCGCACTGCCTGTTGGGGATAGACCGGCGAGTTCCCAGCGGGGTGCGAGATCCAATGGAGCCGCGCACGAGAGCGAGCGAAGCGAACGAGAGTAAGCGGACCACCTGACTCGCTCCACTGCTTCGTGCTTAAATGTCTCGACTCAGCGAGTGATTGGTGGTCCGCTTACTCTCGCTCACTGCCGTTCGCTTTCGTGCGCGGCTCCATTCGATCTAGCCCTCCGCTCGACATCAGCCCATAAAAAGTCCGTCAATACCTGTGGGCCGAACGCACTTCTCCGACCTTATGCAACACCCTCGCTTCGTGCGCGGCCCCTGCGATCGAGACTACGCTCCATTCAGACTCAGCGGATGGATGCATTCTCGGGACACTTGCCGCCAGGCAGCCCTTCAAGCAACGGGGATGCGTCGGCTGCTGCCGATGAGTCTGTTACATGATCATCTCTCGGGGCTGCTGGGCTAGAGAGTGAGCCACCACGTCGATGGGGCGATGTAAGAAGGAGGTTCCCACTTCTTCAACCACCCGGATATCGAGCAACACCGGGTCAGGCCCGTCAAGGTGGTAGTGGAAACGATCGCCCGGTCGGATCGCCTTTTCCAGCGGACCTTCAAAAAAGCCGTCATCCCTGTTCTTCCATCCGTTGCGTCGCCCTATCTCCTCAGGAAACAGAAATTCGGCATTCTCTTCGGCATGAGCGAAGAGCAAC
>CAYQYP010000018.1:0-11313 GCA_964421755.1 uncultured Acidobacteriota bacterium | reverse complement strand
CAACTCCCAGCAGCGGTTCGGGCTGTACCGCTGGCATATAACCGACCCGATCCGATTCGAACAGGATCTCCGGGTCACCATCCAGGCGCTTGGCTGGCGCTCGGACGGCCGGTATCTGCCGCTGCGGGACGACATTTCGTCGGTGGCCTACTGGTATCAGACCGAGCCGCATACACCGTTTCCGGCGTTGCCGGCAAAGGACGCCCTGGAAATCCGGTGACACGGACTCACACGGAGAAAAACGGAAGAACACGGACGGCAAGCCCGGGTGGCTTCCGTGTTCGTCCGGTATTGGTCCGTGTGATTCCGTGTTTTTTCGAATGTCATCGCAATCACCGACTTCTGGTCAGAAGTGTGAGATGAATTACACTTCCAGAGGAGTTGGAGGATGAGCGCCTTTCCTAACCTCGCACACGTAATTGCCTCCGAAGTACAGGACATCCCCACCTTGCACCAGGTGGCCTGGAAAGTCCTGAAGACGATTTCTGACAAGAGAAGCACTGCTCAGGAACTGGAGAAATTAATCTCCCGCGATCAGGCGTTGACCGCCCGCATTTTACGGGTCGCCAATTCGGCGTTTCTTGGCAACGACAAGCAGGTTCTGCGCGTCTCCGAGGCGATTACAGGGCTCGGGAACGAGCGTTTGCGCAGTCTGGTCCTGTCAGCTTGCATAGACGGTGTCAGCCCGTCGCGGTCAATGAAAAACAAGTCTATCTGGGATCATGCCTTGGCCGTCGGTCTCGCCGCAGACTTCCTCGCCGTCGAGTGCAGCTACGCCGACCACGAGGGGGCGTTTGTGGCCGGGCTCATGCACGACATCGGTAAGTTGATCCTGGACAGCCACATGCCCGATCAGTACCAGGAAGTCCTGGATCTCGTCTACAACGAGAATCTGGGTTTCGCGGCAGCTGAGAGGCGCGTGATCGGGTTTGACCATACCGAAATCGGTACACTGGTCGCGAAGAGCTGGAATCTGCCCCCGGTGCTCCAGGAAGTTGTGCAAATGCACCATCGGCCCTTGGCCGCCAGTCTGGATCGGGATCTTTGCGCGATCGTCAGCCTGGCTGACGGTGTGTGCGTCAAATACGGCATCGGACCTTCCAAGCGGCCGGATCTTGACCTGAGCTCCCTCGATGCCTGCGGTGTCCTCGGTCTTAACCCGGCTCGCCTGGCGGATCTCGCCGGCCGACTGTTCGTCCGGCTGGGCGAAGACAAACGGATGTTTGGGTTGAATTAGCCAGTAGATCCGACTTCCAAGTCGGACATTGGGCATGCGGCTGGCTGGCTCGATCTCGCAGACGTTATGAAGTGTCCGACTTGGAAGTCGGACCTACGAAAGCCACTCGAGCCCCTCTGTCGTTAGCCCTTTGCCCCTCTGCCTCTCTGCCCCTGCTTTACAGACTTAGCCCCGGGCCGCGCAGGACCCCGGTTTTCATGGCCCCATCCTTGATGACGAAGATCCCTGGGTATTTCCTCTCCCACGCTTTGTTCGCTGCCGGCACGTATTGTCGGGAATTAGCCTCGATCGCTGCGACGCCGGGCACGTGGGCAGCAAGCCCGGCCGAGAGAATCAGTGAGGCGCCCGGGCAGGTCAGATCCTGGACGCACAGAAACATCTTCAGCTTCTGCGCCGCTGCCGCCATCAGCAAGGCTTGGCTCTGTCCTTTGCAGGCCTTCAGAGCCGCCCCTGTGTAACCCATGTCACGGGCCAGCAGCAGGCTCTCCAGGTCAGTCAGTGATTCGTCAATGACAACCGGGCGAAGCTTGGCCGCTTCGTGCATCACATTCGCCCGATCTGCCTTCAGATCCCGCCGGGTTGGCTGCTCAATGTACTGGATGCGGGCAAACCCCTCGGGAGTGCGGGTCTTTACCTGGTTGAGGAAGTCGAGCAGGTAGCCGACGTCTCGGCATTTCTCGTTGAAATCGAGCGAATAAGACCACTTCTCGAGGCCTCTTTTCTTCTGGGTCTCAGCGGCAACCGTATCCACTCTTACGACCCGCTCGACGTCCCACTTCAAGTCGTCGCCATTGAGTTTGATCTTGATGTGCGTCAGCCCGTTGTAGCCGATCCAGTCGGGCAGAGCCTCGGGCAGCCCGTCGTTGAGCGGTGCCTTGATGTCTTCAATCGTTATCGGGTCCACCGCCCCAACCAGGTGATACAGAGGCATGCTTGGTTTTGGCTCGGCAAGGACGTATTTGTCGAGCGTCTGGTTGGCAAGATCCCCCCCGAGGTAGTGTCCGAGGTCGTGCGCCATGAAGTCCGGCCCGTACGTGCGGTAGGAGCTGCGCCGGTAGAGCTTACCGAAAGCATCGTGAATCGCCGCGTCAAAAGGGCTGGCCGTAACAAGCGTGCAGAGCTTGGGTATCGGCTCTGATAGTGCCAGTTCCTTGGAGACCTCCGTTGCTGCCTGCAGATACGCCCTCTCAAGCGCCCAGTTGATGTCGATCGGGTGCCCATACTCCGGGTGATCCGCCGTGATCTTGCGGATGCGCTCAGCGAGTACTTTCATCGCTTTCAGCGTCGTTTCGTAGGGCATCGTCTTCGTCGGGAAAGACCAAACGTTTCCAAGCGGCATAGAGCCCAATCCGGCAGCAACTTCCCCCTTTCTGTTCCGTATCCGGCAGCTGACGTTCAGGAGCGTCACCCGGTCAACCACCGTCCCGCCGAACTTCAAGGGCGCCCGGTAGAGGAAATCCTCGAAGGACACCTGAACATCCTCGGTCTTGACTTCCAGCTGTTCCACCTTGGAAACGTTAATCATGAGTGCAGGTGTGAATGCGGTTGTCTTCAGGAAGTGACGACGCGTGATAGTCATGGCTGTTTTCCGATCTTTGCAGTTTTGACGAAGCTGCAGTTTCGGGGACACAAAACTTAATTCCTTTGCCGCCGGGTTGAGCCCGGTAACGGTTTGGGAATTAAGTATTATGTCCCCGAAACTGCCGAACCTGTCGCATACGCGGCTTTGAACTGAGCCCGCAGGAACTGGAGGTCACGCTCGGCGGCTGCGAGCATGGCTTCCCGCTTTTCCGCCTCCGTTTCTCCTCCGGGTTCGTACTCCACATGCAACGAAACCGGACCGGCAAACTTCGCCGCGGCGAGCATACCGAGGAATTTTGGCCAGTCCACCATCCCCTGACCGAGCGGGCAGTTACGGACAGCCCACCCCTTCGGTCCCTTTTCCCAGTAGAAATCCTTGACGGCCACCATCTTGAGCCGCGGAGCCGCGAGCAGCGTGGCGATCCTCCAACCGGCATCCCCTCCCTCAACGACGGCGTGACGGATGTCGAAATAATAACCGATCGACTGCGGATCCAAGGGTTCGATGAGTTTTGCGATATCCCAGAGAGGAGCGCCCACGTACCCGGCGTGATTGTGATATCCCAGCTGCACCTTGCACTCGGCGGCCAGATCGACCAGGCCTCGAAGCTGCTTGTCGACGGCCGCCAGTTCGCCATTCAGATCGCGGAAAGCATACCTGTAGTAACCCAGTTTTGCGTATGGAACGCCCAGCCGCCCGGCTGTCGAAAGGATGGGCCTCGCGCTCGCGTCGGCGGCGTTCAGCAGCGCCGTCGTGATCATCGGGACCTTAATGTTCTCCGACCGGATCGCCTCGACCAGCGGAGGCATTGCCGAGGCCGCCTGCTCGGGGAGCACGTGTCCGCCTGGCCGAACGGTCAGATCGATTCCGTCGAAACCCAGTTGTCGCACGGTCGAGGCCAGCTCCTTCCCTGTCAGCCAGGGAACGTGCTTCGAGAAGATGCACATTTGGCCGGCGAAGCCGCCCGTTTTTGCGGGCTGCGCGGCCGCCCGGAGCGATGCGAAAGATGACAGAGCCGGAATGGCGGCGGTTTGAACGAAGTCGCGTCGATTCATAGCGGCATCATACCCCTGCCGGCATCCCTGCGTCACCCATTGGATGTGCGTCAACAGCCAGGTTGGCGAGTCGTCCGATCCTTCCGTGGAGTTTCGGGGACACAAAACTTAATTCCTTTGCGTACGCCCGATGGCGCTGACTGGATGGGAATTAAGTATTATGTCCCCGAAACTCCCGATGGCGCTGACTGGATGGGAATTAAGTATTATGTCCCCGAAACTCCTCATTTCCCGAAAAACGTCGTCGCGGAGCGAGCCGGAGCATCGTACACAATCGTTCCCTCGTTCACCTGGAAGTCCCCGGCCGCCGCATAGCGGTCTTCAGCGTCGCTCGTCCGAAAGGCCGAAAACCGGAGGCTCTTGGTTCCTTTGACCTGCACAGCGATCTTCTTCGGATCCTTGCCGATGTTCACAACGACGAAGGCGTCCGGATGCTTGCTGCCGTTGTTCGCAAAGCCGATCAGACAGGTTTCGGAATCCATGGCCATAGTCCAGGCAACCGCGGTCCCGGGCTGTCCTGCCCTGGACACCTGCTTGTAGTAGTAGTAGCCGCGCAGGACCTCGAAACTACCATCCTCCTGCACGCGGAAGGCGGTGCCGGGGTTCGGGTCTCCTCCCACCCATTTCGCCGGACGCTGAATGCAAGCCCACGGAACGATTCCGTTCACCTTGGCGGTGTAGATGTTGCCGTGCATCTCCTTGATATTGTCCGCGTCCATTTTGCTCCAGCTGGTCGAAGTGACCCACGCGTGCAGCTCGGGGCGCTTTTCACGGAGGACGTCCGTCCCCACGCTGCGGTGCTCGCCGAACCAGCGTCCGTAGGTTCCTCCGTAAAAGCCGTGAGACGTAATTAACCCAAGATTCTTCAGGGCGGCGGGGTCGGCGGCGATCGAGTCGGCGTATCCCCAGGCACTGAATCGGTACCAGTTGGTGCACTCGCCGGGCGTCACTCCGACGTCGCCCAGTCCCTGCTTCTTCAACATCACCGGCATGAATCTGATGAAATCAACCACCTGTTCGGGCGGCCAGAACATGTTGTAGTCGTGCCCTTTCCCGATATTGCCTGACTTGCCGTCGGCCGGCCAGCGGTGCCAATCCTCGCCCTCGTTGTGCAGCGAGATGAACTTGACCGGGACACCGTCGACCTGACGCAAGTGTTTCACCCAGTCGATCATGTAGGCGGCGAGCTCGGTCTTTCTCTGCGGATCGAGATCGCGGCCGCGCATGAACTTCTGGCGGGTGGCCCAGGCCGGCGGGCCGTAGAGAGTCGTGAGGACGACAACATCATCACCCCTCGCCCGTGTCCTTTTCAGACCCTCCTTGACGAATAACCGCATCCACTTCGTTGTTGTCTGGTGATCGAACGGGCCGTTTGGCTCTTTTTGGTGAAATGGGTCGAGGAACATCTTGACGATGCCCGGTTTCAGGCCATTCTCACCAAATGTCAGCTCCAGGATCTGGGCACGCTCTTCGTCTGAAAGAAGGCTGAAGCCGCCGTACTCCTGAGGATCGGCCGAGTAGTCGATCGACTGTGCTACCTCCACGTAGTTCACGCCGAACCCGTCCCAGGCGCGCAGTTTCTTCGAAAAATCCACTTCAGCCCTGACGGCCGTGAAGTCGAGCGCCTGGCCGGACACCGGCGGCCCGGACAACAGGAAAAGGAAAGCCAGGGACACTGCTCTTCGCGTCATCGATATGTCCTCTATGAAAAAGAGCCGGGATCAGTTTTTACGCGGAAGCGCGCGGGTGGATCCTGTCGAGATTCCCCCGTCCACCAGAAGCGTCTGGCCGGTTATGTACTGACTGGCATCCGATGCCAAGAACACGACCGCCCCGTCGAGGTCAGTCGGTTGCCCCGGCCTCTTGAGCGGGATCCGGTCAACGAGGTAGTCGACCCACTCCTGATTCTCATACATGACGGCGTTCTGGGCCGTCTTGAACCATCCAGGCGCAAGACAATTGACCGTGATTCCGTACTGACCCCAGTCGTCCGCCAGGCTCATGGTCAGCTGGCGAGTCCCTCCGCGACTCGCGCAGTACGGTGCCAGGCCGGCATACCCGAAGACGCTGGTCACCGACCCGATGTTTATGATGCGGCCGTATCGTCGTTCGATCATGTGCCGGGCAATCTCCTGGGCCACGAAGAAGGTTCCGCGCAGGTTGGTGTCAACAACCAGGTTCCAGTCATCCCAGGTGATGTCAACAGAGGGTTTGCGCACGTTGCAGCCGGCGTTGTTGACGAGGATATCTACGTGTCCGTAGTGTTCGATTGCGGCACGCGCCATGTTCTGGATGCTCCCGTGGTCCCTCACATCGAGCGGCAGCGGAAAAGCGCGGCGACCAAGCTCCTCGATCTCTTGCTTGAAGGCATCTAGGGTTTCCGCCTTGCGGCTGGTAATAACAAGATCCGCGCCGGCCTTGGCCAAAGCCCGGCCCATGTACTGGCCCAGCCCCCGGCTGGTCCCCGTGACGACTGCTACCTTACCGCTCAGGTCGAATATTTGCTGGCTCATGTGTTTCCTCTAGACGACTGAAGACTGACAGCTGCGCACTGCCCACTGCGCACTGCGCACCGAAGCCAGCCAACCGGGCCGTAAAGCGGCGGATTCTGAACAGCGAATCCGCCCTACGACTAATTGCCTCCGCACGTCGAGCGGTCGTAGGGCGGATTCGCCGTTCAGAATCCGCCGCTTTACGGCCCGGTTGGCAACCCACAAGCGCAGGGCGACTACCGCCCTGGCTGCAGGATCACCTTCATCAGCCCCGGGGTTTTCTCGTAAAGCTTGTCGAGCCAGGCCGCCCCTTCAGAAAGCGGGACGCAGGCGCTGATCAGACGGTCCACTGTAAGAGAGCCACGGGCGATCATGTCCAGGCAGGCGGGGTACTCGCCCTGCGAGGCGCAGCTGCCGAACAGCGTGAGCTCTCTTGTGACCGCCCACTGGAGCGGGAACTCAACCGTCGCTGCCAGGTTGCCGACGAGGACTATCGAACCGCCCTTTTTGACCGCCGAGACAGCGGTTTTGAGCGGTGCCGCAGTTCCAACCACCTCAAACGCGAGGTCCGCCCCCCGGTTTGCCGTTTCGCTGCGAATTCGTTCCACTGCGTCGATTGACCCCGAGTTCAAGCCGATGTCCGCGCCGAACTGACCGGCAAGGTCCAGCTTGTCCTGGTCCACGTCCACCGCGATGATGCGCCCGCAGCCGGCCAGCCGCAGCGACTGGATGACGAGCAGCCCGATCATCCCGGCGCCCACCACGACCGCCGTATCGTTTAGCGTGGCACGAGCCCTGCGGACCGCGTGAAAGGCGATCGAACAAGGCTCCACCATCGCTGCGTGCTCGAAGCTGAGCTTTTCAGGAAGCCGGTACAGGATGCGCTGGGGGACCGCTACATATTCGGCAAAAGCGCCGTGCAGGCGGTAGTCGCCACACGAGACGCCCAGGACCCTTCGGTTGTCGCAGAGGTTGATCTCGCCTCGGCGGCAGAAGAAGCAGTCGCCGCAATAGATCGTCGAGTCGAACGTCACGCGGTCGCCAGGCGCGAAGTCTTGTACGTCCACTCCTGCCTTGACGATGATCCCCGACGCCTCGTGGCCCATGATGATCGGGGGAATCCGTCTCCCGCTGCTCCCGTCCATGCCGTGTACGTCGCTGCCGCAGATTCCGCAAGCTTTCACTTGGATGAGAACCTCGTCATCCGCGCAGCTGGGTTCCGGGACATCCTTGTAGACGAGGTTGTTATATCGTTCCAGGACCAAAGCCTTCATTATTGTCTCCTTCGTTGCGGTAAGAAGCGCTCTACGCGACTGCTGATCATGTCCAGGGCCTGACCGATCGCTGCGTTTCGGAACAAAGCGTGGAACAGGCAAGCTTGATCATCGCCCCCTCGATAGATGCCCATCCGCTCGGAACTGTACCAGACACCCGGGAACGATGGTAAGTAACTGGGAGTAAAACGGGTCTTTTACTCCCGATCCTTACACCGGGCCGACGCGGCTCTTGGCTGTATGGTGAAGTTCTGATAACTTCTTCCCGTCCGCCCGTATGGAAGTCCGGGCAGCAATCGAGCATCATGACGAGCGAACAGCGGGAGATCCTGCGGCGAATACTGACAAGTCGGCAGTTTGCGAGCGCGGATTCTTTAAAGCGGATCCTCGAGTACCTCTGCTCGCGAGCCGATAACCCTGGGCGGGGGAGTCTCAAAGAGTATGACATAGCGATCCAGGCCTTGGGCCGGCCTTCCTCGTTTGATCCGAAGACCGACCCGATCGTACGGGTCAATATCGCCAGCATACGCGAGCGACTGCAAACCTTCTTCGATACCGAGGGGGCCAGCCTGCCCTATCGTCTCGTGATACCAAAGGGCCAGTACCGGGCGATTTTCGAGGAAGTGCGGACGACAGAGCCAGCAGAGAGCATGGACACCACGTCAGCCGCCCTCCAGCGTTTCTGGCGCCCTTACGTGAACAACCTGTTTCCTAACATAGTGGTCTTCACGGAATTGCTTTTTTTCAGAGACGACCGCGGCAATTTCGTAAGGAATATCTACGTCAACGACGTGCACAACGGCCTCGATCAACTGAAAGAACGCTTTCAGGGTACCCTGGCGTCCCCAGACTTCAACCCTTCGTTCCATTTTGTCTCCGCCGGAGAGCTGCAGTGCCTGCTGTCGATGTCTCGCATGTTCGGCCTGCTCGGAGTGCGGTACGAGACTCGGAATTCACGCTTCGCATCCTGGAATGTCCTGCGCGAATCCAACCTGATCTTCCTCGGCAGTTCCCGCACCAATCCTTTTGTCGATTCGCTGCAGGGCGAAAACAAATTCGCGTTGACCGCCGAGACGATCGTAAATACGCGTCCGGCGCCTGGCGAGCCCGAATGCTATACCGGCTCTCGGTACAAGGATGGGAAGCTCGAGAAGGTGACCGAGTATGCGGTTGTCACGCGTCGTCCCGGAGTCCGGGCGGGGTGCGCCACCACCGTGATATCAGGCAACCACGGACGTGCTATCGAGGGCGCGGGCGACTTCCTGACAACCGAGAACCAGGTGCAGGCGCTCCTCGAGAGGATGGGGCTCGAAAGCCAAGCTAACCTTCCTTCGCACTTTCAGGTGCTGCTGGAAGTGCACATGATCGATTACGACGAGGAAGTGGCCCACGTCGAGCCGATCGCCTACGAGATTATCGCCCGGTAGGCCGATGTCGTGCGGAGGGCGAGATCGAATGGAGCCGCGCACGAAAGCGAACAGCAGTGAGCGAGAGTAAGCGGACCACCAATCATTCGCTAAGTCGATGAATTTAAATACGAAGCAGTGGAGCGAGTCAGGTGGTCCGCTTACTCTCGCTCGCTTCGCTCGCTCTCGTGCGCGGCTCCATTCGACCGCTGCCTTCGCTTGACTAAGCTTGAGGGCTAACTTGGAGCCAACCGCCTCGGGACTTTTTCGACACCCTCAATGTCCGCGCTCCAGAGGGCCGCGTCCGCCAATGCGTTAACGTTGTTAAGTGTGGAACTAACCATGTCTTTACTTCAAAGTGAGTAAAGGGCGGCCCGGCCCGGGAGCGCCTCGCGAATCACCCGCCAGGCCCCAGCAGGCGCAATTCCGTTGCGTGCATCAACTTCAGTAGTCACCCGCGGCGGCATTTTTAACCTAAATTTACGGTGCGATTTCTCCAAACAAGTAGTAGAGTGCCTCCGTGAAGTCGATGAGACTTCGTGTCTCGGCCAATCCCAGGCCCGCCAACAGGATGTTGTGCCAGCCTCGAAGGCAGGAATCGAGGCTGAGGATGAGTGTGTCACCTTTCTCAAGTCCTATTCCGAACCACATCTAAGGAGGAGACCGATGAGGAGAATCAGCATTATTGTCCTCTGCGCCGTGATTTTGGGCGCCGTTAACGTTCCCATTCTCGCGCAGGAGTCGCGCGGAAGCATCCTGGGAACCGTTACCGACGCTCAGAACGCGGTCGTACCCGGGGTCGAAATCGTCGTGACGAACGTCGAGACGAACCGCTCCCGTTCGACGGTTTCGGGCGACACGGGGTTCTACGAAGTGCCCTGGCTGGACGCCGGCCAGTATACCGTGAGCGCGGAGATCCCGGGCTTCAAGAAGTACGTGCGCTCGGGCATTACGGTCAGTGTTGCGAGCAAAATCAGCATCGATATCAAACTCGAGGTCGGTGAAGTGCAGCAGGTCATCGAGGTGAGTGGCGAAGCGCCCTTGCTGGATACGACGACCGCATCCGCCGGCCGCGTCATCGACACGGCGCAGATTAACAGCTTGCCATTTAACGACCTCAACCCGTTTACCCTGACCGCCCTGGCGCCCGGCATGCAGTGGACAGGCCAGCCGGAATACCGGAAGGCGTTCGACAACGGCGGGACCTCAGCCTTTGGCACCTCAGGAGGCGTCGGCCAGAACGAGTACACGATTGACGGTGCGCCCGTAACGGGGACCGACCGGCGCGTCGGATATGTTCCTCCGGCCGACGCTGTCCAGGAGTTCACGCTGCAGACCGCGGCCTTCGATGCCTCGGTCGGCCACACATCGGGCGCGGTTGTAAACGTCATGAGCAAAACCGGGACCAATTCGTTCCACGGCTCGCTCTATGATCAGCATTGGCAGCAGCGTTGGAACGCGACCCCGCATTTCACGCGCATCGCCTATGAGAAGCAGCTGAAAGACGGCACGATCACGAAGGACACTCAAAAACAGGCTCCCGGACGGTCCAACAACTTTGGAGCAACCATCGGAGGCCCGGTTCGCCTGCCGTGGCTATATGACGGAAGGGACAAGTTCTTCTTCTTCTTCAGCTACAACGGCATCTACCAGAAGAAGACCGAGACGACCAGTTCCATCTATCGCACGGTTCCGCGGATGTCGTGGCGCCAAGGCGATTTCTCGGACCTCCTCGCGCTGAATCCCGGCAAGTACCAGATCTACGACCCGCGCACAGCTCGCCTGGAAGGCGGAAAAGTCGTGCGCGACCCGTTCCCTGGCAACATTGGGATCCCGATTCTGAACCCGATGTACAAGTTCTACGAGAAGTTGTATCCGGTGCCAAACGACGTCCCAGGCGTTGTTCAACTGGATGGCCAGAACAACTACTACGCGACGAACATGCCGAAGGACGAAAGGTTCAATTCGATCCTGAATCGGTATGATTACAACATCTCCGACCGTCACCGGATCAACGGCAAATGGTATTGGAACCACCGTCTGGCTGACGAGTATGACTGGACCTACGAGACCCTTCGCGGTTTGCACAGGAATGGTCTGACCCGAATCAACAAAGGCGGCAACGGTGACTGGACCTGGACAATCAACAACAACAATATCCTCCAGTTGGGCACCAGTTGGACGAGGTTCAACGAAGGCAGTGTCAGCCCGACCCGTACCGAGTACAAGCCGACCGACGTTGGCCTCCCCGGGTATATGGACGAGCG
>CAYQYP010000017.1:0-11455 GCA_964421755.1 uncultured Acidobacteriota bacterium | reverse complement strand
GCCGCACGCGGACCTGGACACGAAGATTGGCCAGATGATCATGGCTGGTTTTCGCGGCCTCGAGCTGACCGAGGACAATCCGATCACCGCCGACCTGGAAAAACGGCAGATCGGGGCGGTCATTCTGTTTGACTATGACGTCCCGTCGAAGACCCCCGTTCGCAATATCGCGTCGGCGATACAAGTGCGCAGACTGACTGAAGACCTCGGGCTCCGGTCGGGGACTCCGCTTATTATCGCGATCGATCAGGAAGGCGGCCGTGTCAATCGGCTCAAGGAGCGTTTCGGTTTCCCGGCCACTATCTCAGCCAAAGAGATGGCCGCGGGGCAGGGAACCGAACTCACCCGGCGATACGCCGAGCGGACGGCCAGGCTCTTGTCGGAGCTGGGAATAAACCTGAATTTCGCCCCGGTTGTCGATCTGAACACGAATCCGGACAACCCGGTGATCGGCAAAATCGAACGCAGCTTCTCGGCCGATCCTGCGGTTGTCACCGAGCACGCGGCGGCTTGGATTTCTGCCCACAGCCGCAGAGGCATCCTTTCGGCTCTCAAGCATTTTCCAGGACACGGAAGCTCGCGTGCCGATTCTCATCTCGGCTTCGTCGATGTCACCGACACCTGGAAGGCCATCGAACTGCAACCTTATCGGTCGCTTATCGACGATGGAGCTGTCGATATAGTCATGACCGCTCACATCTTCAACTCGCGGCTGGATCCGAAATACCCGGCTACGCTGTCCAAGCCGATCGTAACCGGTCTGCTGCGCGGCGAGATGAAGTACGACGGAGTCGTCGTTTCGGACGACATGCAGATGAAAGCGATAGCGGCTCACTACGGCTTGGAGACCGCCGTGGAGCTGGCGATCAATGCCGGCGTTGACATGCTCGTGTTTGGCAATAATGCGGACCCGTTCGAACCCGACATCGCCGAGCGGGCGGTGGCGGCGATCAAGAGACTGGTTGCAGACGGCCGCATCCCCAGGCAGCGGATCGACGAATCCTACTCCCGGATCATGAAGCTGAAGGGGAAGATGAAGCGGTAGCAGAAACGTTCGTGTTCGCCAACCGGGCCGTAAAGCGGCGGATTCTGCAAAGCGAATCCGCCCTACGACCGATTGCTTCCGCGCGGCGAGTAGTCGTAGGGCGGATTCGCTTTGCAGAATCCGCCGCTTTACGGCCCGGTTGGCGAGTTCAACCAGTGATCACTGCCTTTCCTATTCGTCAAACGAGTCCCGGTAAACATCGGTAAATTCCCTGGCGAAGTGGAACTCGATTCCCTTGCGAAGGTAAGCGGGCAACTCCTCGACGTCCTTCTTGTTTGCCTGCGGGAAGATCAGTGCGGTCAGTCCGGCTCGCCGGGCGGCAATGACTTTTTCCTTGACCCCTCCTATCGGGAGCACCCGTCCCGTCAGCGTAAGCTCGCCGGTCATGCCGAGTCCTGCCTTCACGTTCTTCTGCGTAATCATCGAGACAAGCGCGGTGGCCATCGTGACCCCGGCTGACGGTCCGTCTTTCGGAGTGGCGCCTGCCGGAACGTGAATGTGAACGAAATGGTTGTCGAAGAAGTCGGATTTGGCTCCGTATTCAGACAGATGAGCCATCACGTATGAATACGCGATGTGCGAGCTTTCCACCATTACCTCGCCGAGCTGCCCGGTCTGCTTGAAACCCTTGTTACTGGTGGCGACGGCGGTGGCCTCGATCTGGAGAGTCGTACCGCCCATGTTCGTCCAGGCCAGGCCGGTGACGATTCCCGGCAGCGTCTGAATGAGTTCCTCGTCAATGAATACGGGCTTGCCGAGATACTTTTCGAGGTTCCTCGATGTGACCAAAAGGTTGCCCTTGCCGTTCGACGAGAACCGTAGGGCGGCCCGACGCATGATCTTCTTGATTTGTTTTTCCAGATTCCGGACGCCCGCCTCCCGCGCGTATCCTTCGATCATCTTTGATATCGCGTCTTTGTTGATCTTGATCTGTGAGGGGCGAAGGCCGTGCTGTCGGATCGCCTTCGGGACCAGGTACCGAAGCGCAATCTGAAGCTTCTCCTCCATGATGTAGCCGGGCAATCGAATTACTTCCATCCGGTCCAGCAGCGGGCCGGGGATCGTGTCGGACTGGTTGGCGGTGGTGATAAAAAGGACGTTCGAGAGATCGAAAGGCACGTCGATGTAATGGTCGCGGAAAGCCGGGTTCTGCTCGGGGTCGAGCACCTCGAGGAGGGCCGAAGCCGGATCGCCTTGGAAGGATGCCCCGATTTTGTCGATCTCATCAAGCATGATGACGGGGTTTGCCGTCCCCGCGGTTTTCATCGCTTGGATGAACTTGCCGGGCATCGCCCCGATGTAGGTTCTCCGGTGGCCCTTGATCTCCGCCTCGTCACGCATGCCGCCGAGGGAAAATCGGTAGAACTGCCGGCCGAGGGCCTCCGCGATGCTCACACCGATCGAGGTCTTGCCCACGCCGGGAGGCCCTACCAGGCAAAGGATGGAACCGGCTATGTCCCCTTTCATCTTGCCGACGGCCAGGAATTCGAGGATTCGCTGTTTGACGTCATCCAGGCCGTAATGGTCGCGGTCGAGGGTCTTTCGCGCCCGCTTCAGGTCATAGTGATCTTCGCTGTAGATCCCCCACGGGAGCACGGTCAGCCAGTCAAGGTAGTTTCGGGTCACTGTGTACTCGGGCGACATCGGTTCAAGCACTCTCAGCTTCTCGATTTCTTCCTCGTACGCGCGTTGAGCATCGGCGTTCAATTTGCGAGTCGCCAGACGCTCCTCGAACCGCTCGATCTCGGTCGTCTTTCCCTCCTTTTCGAGCCCAAGCTCCTTTTTGATGGCTTTCAGCTGTTCGCGCAGGAAGAACTCGCGCTGTTGCCCGGTCATCTTCTCTTCGATTTGCTTGGTGATCTTCTGCTGGAGCTTCGAGACCTCCACTTCTTTTTTCAGAAGGACAAGCGTCCGATCAATCCGCGACCGGATGTCATACTCTTCGAGGATCTGCTGCAGATCCTCGGCGTCGGCGGTTGTCAGGCTCGCAGCAAAATCCGCCAGACGGCCGGGATCATCCATCGAGGACCGCGACAGGAAGAGCCGGATCGCCTCGGATTGCAGAGGACTGACGGCCATCAACTCCTTGAGGGTCGAAATGATAGCCATCGAGTAAGCCTTAATCTCAGAGTCGGCCGTGGCCGGTTCTGCGTAGTGGTACTCGACCCGGGCCAGGATTCCGGCAGGCGTCTCCTGCTTCTCGATGATCTTGAGCCTCTCCATGCAGGCGATCAGAACCTGGACCTGGTCCTCCTCGGGGCGCACGGCTTTGAGAACCTTGGCCGCCACGCCGATATCGTGCAGGTTGTCGAGAGCGTCTTCGGCGTCCGGGTTCTTTACGAGCACCAGGCCGACCGTCTGTTCCGTGTTCTCGAGCGCGTATTCGACTGCCGCAACGTGGTTCGCCGGTATCTCCATTGGGATATGAATCCCTGGGAAGAAAGGCCTGCGACGGATGGGCAGGATCGGTATAGTCTGCGGCAAGATCGCACCGCTCAGGATGAGACTGGCCGACTGGTTCTCGTCCCCCGCTGGGTGCGGTTGATTCTCGGTTGGAATCGATTCCTCTGGGGCTTGAGTGGTTTCAGGTTCGTCGTTGTTCATTGATTCCCTATAAATAAGATGCTTGATCGATTAGTCAAGCTTACGACGTTGCCGAGCCGTACGGAACCGCAAACGAAGCGCTTTTCGCGGAGTGCGCGGATGGCCCCGTGGGTCCGACTTCCAAGTCGGACATCCTGATTTGAACTCCGGAGCACGATGCAGCCGGCACCGAGCGGTACGGAACCGCAAACGCAGCGCTTTTTTGCGGAGTGCGCGGATGGTTGCCGTGAGCGACGCCTGGCCTGCGAAGCTGGTTGCTTGCGGTGGCAATCCGCGCACTCCGCAAAAAGCGCTGCGTTTGCGGTTCTGTACGGCTCGGTGAGTCGCTACGGCACCGCCGTCAGCGTGGGCCCGGGCGGCCGGGCCCGCGGGGGCTCGGCCGGGTGTCGCGTCCGATCTCGATCTCGTACCAGAGCGTCTGGTACGCCGCGCCGATTACAAACGCCGCCTTTCCCGCTTCCGCGGAAACAGGAACCGCGGCCTTCCGGTCACCCCGCTCGTCAAGCGCGTAAACCTTCACCCGTGCCGCCGCGTGGGGGAGCACGATCTCGCACCCGATGCCTTCGGACAGAACTGGGGCTGTTCCCCAGCTTCCAAGTGTCACATCGACTCCCGACGGCGGAGGAAAGGCCGCCGGCGCACGGCTTGGATAAAGCAGGTAAGTCATCCCGGTGTTCCACGACATCCCCTGCGCACAGAGCAGCATCCGCCGGGCGTTTGAGACATCGGGTCCCTGCGTCACGGTCAGGCTGATGGCGGCCCAATTCTGCAGCGAGCTCGTCGGACGGAAGAGAATGCCGGACAGGTCGAAAACCTTCCCAACCGCGTAGCCAACAATCGACTTGGTTCGAGGAGTGTCGATTCTCAGCGTGCGAGTGCCGAAGTCCCAGTAGAGCTCGTCGGTGTCGGAAAGATAGCGAGGTCCTGGCGGGTGGATGTAAACCGGGGGAAGGGCCTCTGCAGGCAGTTGAACTCCTTCCGTTGCCAGGACGATGCGAGATTCAAATGATAATTCGGCCGGCATCCCGACATCGGCGCCGTCCACCAGGCGCCAGGACCCGGCCGAAGGCAACAAGTCGAGTTCCTTCTCCCGTCCCATCGAAACCCCCATCAGGCGCTTCGCCGCGCGGACGTCTCCACGCCTGAAGATGTTGGCGGCGATCAGGAAGTTCATAAACTTCCCGGGGCTCCTGTGGAGGTGAAAGTACCCATCCTGGATGTCCGCATTCCAGTTCCGGGTGCTGTCGGCATAGGTGTAGCCGAAAATGCCATCCCAATCCTGCAGCGCGCCATAGGCAGACAGGATCAAGAAGGTCTCCGCGTCAAAGGACATAGGCGCCGGATGGTTGTATTCGGAGACGATGAAAGGCTTTCCACTGACTCGCTTGCGCGCCAGCCCGGAGATCGTTCCCCCGGACGGATCATCAATCATGCTCGTGTTGCCGATCCACCAGGGGCTTCCCCAGGAAATCTCGAAAGACGGGTGGTGCCAATACGCGTGGGAATCGATGACGTCCATCTGGGCCATCAGGTTGGGCGTGCTGTTCCCGACCACCGTCCCGATGATCGGGGCATTCGTTCCCAGGTCGTTCTTGATGTAATTGCGAATCTCGTTCCAATACCTTTCTTCCAGCGTCCAAAGGAACTCCACCCAGTCGCGCTGGGCGACCTGGTTGCGATTGGCCGCCTCGCTCTTCGTGATCACCCGGATTGTCTGCGTGTCCAGGTTTTCGTCGGGGAGAACACCCATGGAGCCGCCCGGTGCCAGGGACAAGTCGGCGAACCAGAAAGTGTTGAGCGCTGTGCACATGCGGCCGAAGTTAAGACGCGCATTCGTGTCCGAACCCGACAGCACAAAGACATACTCGAATTGTTGCCATTGCGAGGACAGCGGGACGTCGCGTGAAAAACCGAGGCCCTGCCACGGGTCGTGGGCCTGCCCCACACCTACCTGGATGGTAGCGGGCGTTTGCGATTTGGCCCGAAACCGCAGCGTGTAGACACTACCCGTCGAGACATTGAGACCGCCCTGGTTCACTTGGATGTGCCAGTCGACGGGGCTCGTCTGCGTCACCTGCAGGCGAAGGGCGGGGATCAAACCCGGCCCGTCGCTTGCGACAGACGCAATGACTCGTGCCCCTTGGTGTTGCTCGACATTCCAGGAAGACATGCCATTGTAGAAACCCGGGTTAACGAGCATCTGAGAACCCGGTGGAGTGGAAATCCCCCACGCGGCAAACAAGGCGGCGTGGTTGGCGTACCTGGTTTTCAAAAAGCTATTCCAGCGGACTTGCAACTGACCGGAGAATGCCCCGGGGAGGCGGTCAATCATGCCCGCGTGCCACCCGTGAAGTAACCCGTGCTCGTTGCAGATCTCCACGAGTGCGAGGGCTGGGTCTTCGGCATAGGTGAGCCCCGTATACGGGTTCCGGTGGCCAAGCAGTTGCCGGGCGAACTCCTTTTGCAGCTCGATCATCGTCGGATCGAACATTGCGGGCGTTTGCTGATCCTTCCACTCCATGGAGTCGATGGCCGGGTCCAGGCCGTCGCTTGATCTGAAATCCCTGCCGGTGAGGAGATTGAGATCCGAGTAGATTCCGTTCTTTTTGAGTTCGGCAAAAAAGTAGTCGAGCTTGTCCAGGCTTGATTCGCTCAGGCGGCGGGTCCCGCCACTCGGAAGATCAAAAATCGTGAGATCGGTCCCTTGTCCACCCCAGTAAGCATCCATCAAGTGAAAACGGACCGCGTTGATTCCGAACCTGGCCAGTCGGCGGGCGATTCTCTCGGCATCCGCATGTTGGGGAAAGCAGGACGCGTTTGAGAAGTTCACTCCGAGGAAGCGGATCCGCTCGGAACCGGTATAGAGATGGCCGTCAGTACCGACCGTAACCAGCCCCAACGCACCTGCGGGCATGTGGTTCATGGAGCTGAGGTTCGTCAGGTTCGCTGAGGAATCGTCCCACGGAAGGTTGAACGGAAACTGCGCCGCAGAAACCCCGGTTGCCGAAATAACAACCAGAAAGACACAAAGCGCACGGCAACCCGTATTCGGTAACATGATGTTTTCCCCCGAAGACCTTCGGCGATGCTATCAGAGGCGATTTTGGGGAGGCAACAGTTACCTTCGGCGCTTCGGAATTGACAATGTGGAGGCGCAGGCCTTCATTTCCGCATTCCATGTTCCGCATTCCACATTCATGCACGCAGGCTGGTCGGCTTGGGATAAGATGAAGGCGTGCGCGCGGTTGGGGGCGCGGTCTTAAAGGAGAATGCACAGATGAAAAACGGGTCGGGAGACAAGCAGATTTCGCGCCGCGATTTCGTGAAAGCGGGAGCGGTGGTGGCAACGGGGATCAGCATCGTACCACGGCACGTGCTCGGCCGGGGGTTCCAGGCGCCGAGTGACAAGCTGAACGTGGCGACGATTGGCGCAGGCGGCCAGGGGCGGGTCGACACCAGGGGTTTCCTCGAATTTCCAGAAGTCCAGGTGGTCGCGGTCTGCGATGTGCGGCGTGAAGCGGATTACTCGAAGTTTTACTTCCGCGTTCCTTCCGGCCGAGACGTGGTCAAGGCGATGGTTGAGAAGCACTACGCCGAGAAGACCGCTTCCGGGCAGTATAAAGGCTGCAACGCTTACGTCGACTTCCGGGAGTTGCTCGAGAAGGAAACGGGCGTCGATGCCGTTATCGTTGCGACGACGGACAACCTCCACGCTCTCGCCTCCCTGGAAGCGATCAAGCGAGGCAAGCACGTCTATTGCGAGAAGCCTCTGACACACGATATCTACGAGGCACGCATCCTGCAGCAAGCCGCTCGCAAACACAATGTCAAGACCCAGATGGGCAATCATGCTCACTCAACCGAATACATCCGCCTGCTCGTCGAATGGGTGCAGGACGGAGCGATCGGGGACGTGACCGAAGTCCACTCCTGGACCAACCGGCCCACTTGGCCGCAAGGAGTCGAGCGGCCCACCGAACAGCCCGTTCCGGACGGATTGGACTGGGACCGCTGGATCGGACCGGCTCCCCTCCGACCGTACAACGAAATCTACGCGCCGTTTAACTGGCGCGGTTGGTGGGACTTCGGAACCGGCGCACTGGGCGACATGGGCTGCCACATCATGGATATGCCGGTCTGGGCATTGGAATTGACCCATCCGACCGCGGTTCAGGCCAGCTTCTCCCCGTTCCCGCGGGGCAACGAGTCCGGACCGGTGGCATCGATCGTCACGTTCGAGTTCCCGGCTCGTGGCAGCAAGCCCCCCGTCACCTACACTTGGTACGACGGCGGATTGATGCCGTCCCGGCCGAAAGAACTGGAAGCCGGCAAGAGGATGCCGGGCACCGGCTCTCTGCTGATCGGGACCAAGGGAGTGATCATGGCCGACGAAGGCGGCACCGGACGGATCATCCCTGAAACGGCGATGCAGGCCTACAAGCGGCCGCCGAAGCGGCTCAAACGCGTCAAGGGACACTATGAGGACTTTGTGCAGGGCGCACTGGGCGGGGACATGCCGAGCTCAAATTTCGACGTCGCCGGACCGCTGACCGAAATCGTCCTGTTGGGCAATCTCGCCATCCGCTCCGGGCGCAACGTCCGCTTGGAATGGGACGGCCCGAACATGACGGTGACCAACGTTCCCGAGGCCAATCAGTACGTCAAGCGAACCTACCGCGAGGGTTGGAAGCTCGAGTCGTAGAAAAGCAGGGGCAGAGGGCCAAAGGGGCAGAGGGAACGCAGGATTTAATTCGCCTCCTGGGGGATTTCCCCTTTGCCCCTTTACTCCTTTGCCCCTTTGCCCCTAAACCTTTTGCCCCGGGAACAGGTCACCTAACAGCATCTTGAGGGCGCAGTTTGCCACGGTCAGTCCGAAGATACCGGTGAGCGTGGGCAGGCTTCCAATGGTTGACCGCGTCCGGCCCCTCTGGTAGCTGTCCTCCCCCGCCTCGCGTTCCTGACAAATCGCCCCGTCCGGCAAATCCGTCAAAGGTTCGATCGAGTACACGCAGGGGAAATCCATGCGGATCTGGCGTCGTTTCAACTCCTTGCGTATTCGTCTCGCCAGCGGACAGTGGATCACCTTCGCGAGCGGGCCGACTCGCACCGCCGTCGGGTCGGTACGCAGTGCGGCCCCCATGCTCGCGATCAGCGGGATCCCACGCTGGACCGCACCGGCGAGCAGTTCGATCTTTGGTCCCACGGAATCGATCGCGTCGATCAGCAGGTCGGGAGGACTGGCGAGCAGGGAACCCAGGTTTTCGCGATGGACAAAGAGCTGTTGAGCCTCCACCGTGCAGGCGGGGTGGATATCGAGTACGCGCTCGCGGGCCACGTCTGCCTTGGGGCGACCCAGGGTTGCGTGGGTCGCGTACAATTGGCGGTTCAAATTGCTCTCGCGCAGGACGTCGAAATCGATCAGCTGGAGTTTCCCAACTCCGGCGCGCGCCAAAGCCTCGACCGCATAGCCGCCGACCGCGCCCAGGCCGATTACCATGACTGTTGAGTCGTGAAGTCTCCGGAGTCCCTCGGGACCCACGAGCCGCTCTATTCTGGAGAACTGACCGTCACCCATCGCTTCTCATCCCACATGTTGCCAACCGGGCCGTAAAGCGGCGGATTCTGAACCGCGAATCCGCCCTATGTCCGACTTGGAAGTCGGACCAACACCAGACCGCCAGTCGAGTCCGGCGTAGGTCCCACTTCCAAGTGGGACTCGGCGGATTCGCTGTTCAGAATCCGCCGCCTTTCGGCCCGGTTGGCGATCCCAGCACCTCCGTAGCGTTGGCCCACAGCCTCCCCGCGAGCCAATCCGGATCTTCCCCCCGCAGTTGTGCGACCTCAGTCACAATCCTCGCCAGGTTGGCCGGCTCGTTGCGCACCCACCCCCTTTCATCCGTCTTGGAATAGGTCAGATAGTCGGGAGGAGCCGCCAGATCCGGAGAATCAGTTTCCAGGAGCAGCCGGTCCACCGGCATCGACACGAGAGAACGCCGCATCTTTGTTTTCTTTTCGTCGAGCACGTTGCCGGCAAAGGAGAAGTAGGCGCCCATCCGTGTCAACGGTTCGACCAGCTCAGGCGGGCCGCCGTATGCGTGGAGCATAAACGGCCGGACCAGCCGGTGCTGCGGGAGCACGTCCAGCAGCCAGCCCCACGCCTTCAGACAATGGATCATCGCCGGCCTTTCCAGTTCGCGGGCAATCTCCAGTTGTGCCCGGAATATCGCCTCCTGCGCCCTCTCGTCCCTGTCCGTTTTCCACCGGTCGAGGCCGATTTCCCCAACACAGGCCGTCGGGTGTTGCCTGAGAAGGGCGATCAGTTTTCCCTCCCAATCCTGAGAGCGGCCATTCAGGTACCACGGGTGGATCCCAAAACACGGGATCACCTCCGAATACCGCTCTCTCAGGTCGGCGACCGCAGCCCAATCTTTCTCCGAGGTCGCGTTGCACACGACTGCACGCACTCCAGCCCGACGTGCCCGTTCCATCATCGCGTCGCGGTCCTCGGAGAAGCTCGGATGCTGAAGATGGCAGTGGCAATCGATTAGTGGCCCGTGCATGAGTTTCGGGAGTTCCGTGGGTCTATTTCGCCAGGAACTTCATCGCGCCGGTGACTTTCGGCTGGCCGACATTCTGCCCACAGCGGATGTCGCCGGTGACCGTGCCGGCGGGGCCAACCGTCAGTGTCAAGTCCCGACAACCGAATTCCTTCTTCTTGGCTTCCTGCTCGGCGGCCTTTTTCTGAATGCTGGCCAAATCGCCAGCCCCGGCCATCATCTTCTGGCTCAACGCCTGCATTTTCGTCATCAGGCTGTCGCGCTCCGCGTCGGAGAGATTGGGGTCGGCCATTCTGCCGTAGATCTTCTTCATTTCCGCCTGGAAGTCCATCGCCTCTTCGTCCTGGTCACTGATGCTGAAGTTGTACTTCGAGTTGTATTGATCGTAGTAGAGGGACGCTTCCCGTTTAGCGAAAGGCGTTGTTTCGGCTCCCTTGTAGAACTCCAGGATGTAAGTGTTGTTGCTGCTTACCCGACCGTTTGAACCGCATCGGGTGTCCGCCTCATTTCGTGCCTTAACGCGCCAGCCGTTGGCGGCCTTCACATCCCACTCGTATTTTCCACCCACGAAGATGACGGGCTGGCTGCGATCGTTCGCAGCGCTGACTGGGCTGTAGGCTTCGACGCTCGCAGCGTCTGGACCGATCCCAAGGGCCGCTTTTATCGTGGCGCGGTACTCGGTGGCGGTCGCCGTCTCCTTCACTACCTCGATATTGTCGCTGGTGATGACGAATTGGGTCCCTGGCTGGAATTTCCCCTTGACCACCAGTTCCCCGGTGCCGCCTGGCGGCAACAGCAGGCAGGGCACGAGGGTTATCTCCGGACTTGGATGTTTGGCGTACAGGGCTGTTCGGTCCGTGAGTCCGAGACGTTTTTGTTCGGCCTGGCTCGCCGTCATGATCGCCTGGCGATGCTGTTCGAACTTCTTCAGAGATGCACGGGTCAACCCACCAACCAGAAGAACGATGACGCAGACAACTGCACATTTTGCGATGAGCTTGCTCTTCACCCTCTACCTCCTAAGAATGGCCCCTAGCTTAACCCGACTGACTGTAAAGTGCTGTCAAAAATGACTGCCACGCTCTCGTTTGGTCGATGCAATCGCCAGCAGGCCCCACAAGAGAAACGACTCGGCGGGCCTGTGAAGAGGAAAATCCACCAGCGAGATCGTCAAAAGGGCAACCGCCCCAGCCAGGGCGGCAATTCTAAACCGGTCCGGTTTCCGCTCGATGGCCGGCACGGCAAGTAG
>CAYQYP010000016.1:0-3186 GCA_964421755.1 uncultured Acidobacteriota bacterium | reverse complement strand
GCAGGAGCCGTGGCCACCGAGCTGGCCGTGCTCCGCTCCTGGCTCAAGGCGTCCCTGCTGATGCTCTTGCTTTCCGGCGGAGCGGTGCTAGCCCCGTTCGCGCTTCCAGTCCTTCCGGTTGACGGTTTCATTCGGTACTCGCGTGCGTTGGGAGTGAAACCGTCCAGCGGCGAACGGTTCGCGGAGGGCGATCTCCCGTCGTATTTCGCGAACATGTTTGGCTGGGACAAGCTCGCCGCAGTCGTTCACTCGGTTTATCAGCAGTTACCGCCTGATGAGCAGAAGCGTTGCGCTATTCTCGGTCAGAACTACATGCAGGCCGGAGCAATCGACTATTACGGCAGACGGCTCGGGCTTCCACGCGCCTTGGCCGGCCACAACAGTTACTGGCTGTGGGGATTCGGCAACCAGTCAAACGACGTCATGATAATTCTCGGTGGACGACGGGAGGACATTGATAAGACGTTCGACGAAGTCGAGCAAAAGGCTGTGTTCACGCATCCGCACATACAGGCGATGCACAGCAACCAGCCCATCTTCGTGGTCCGGAAACCGAAGATGTCCCTGGCTGACATCTGGCCGCTCATTCGCTTTTACATCTAGGCGGTCTCAAGCCGTCTTGGCTGACGAAAAGAGCGGGGGGCGGACCTGAGCTTCCCGCGTTGTGTTTGGTTTCCGGGCCTCTTCGCAGCCGAAAATGAGCCTTGCGACGCAAAAACCGGGGGGGGCAAATCGAAAGCGTTTAGCTTAGTGAAATCCAAGCCCCGTGCACCCACGGAGACGTGCGCGGCTCCATTCGATCTTGCCCTCCGCCGGGAACTCGCCGATCTATCCGTTTATTAATAGAAGAGTTAACATTTTCAACACCTTCGCAGCGCTTTTCGGCGGAGTAAGCGGGTTCTTGTGACTGCAGGCGAGTTCACAAAGCAGAACCCGCTTAGCACTGAACAACAACTCCGGGAATCTCGTACTCTCTCGGGGGAGGGATTCCAAATGAAAGGTCTGGTTGCAGCTCTGCTGGTTTTCGTTTCCCCGACACTCGCCGTCCCGCTTGGGGATCGCCTTTACGACGCAGACGTTGGGATCACGCATCAGGCGATCGTACTGCGCGCGGACTTCGAGCGAGAGGTTTTGGACGTATCCGTGGCGCTGACCCTTCACAATTTCTCAAAAGCCCCGATCCAGTCGGTGGATCTGCAGTTGTGCGTACCAGGCGACTACGATGATCTGACCCCCGAGGTTCGAACCGCCGGCAACCGTGCGATCACGCTCTCTACCAGGACCGTGAACAGTCCCTATAACCCGAAGAAAGAGTGGGTCCTGCACACCGTTGCCTTCAGACATCCGCTACTCGGCGGCCAGAACCTGAAGACCGAGCTCAGCTATTCGATAAGGAAGCGAACCGCCGAGAGCGTCTTCCCCTTCTATCGGGACAAGTCGGGCGCGCGGGAACTCTACCTGCTTACCGACATGAACTGGCTGCCAGCCATCTTCGTACCGGTAAAACCAGGGCAGTTTCCCAAGCTTCCTGATTCCACCTGGCGCCTGCGACTCGAGTATCCGGACCGGGGCGGACTCGTGGGGATTGCGGACGGTCGACTGGCGAAGACCACGCGTTCGAGAGGATGGGTACGAGAGGAGTACCGGTCGTGGTTCCCGGGCTCGCCAGAGGTTTTCGTAGCGCCGTATGACCTGACAAAGGCCCGAAAGGGCCGGTTCTCGATCGAAATCTACTCGCCGGCGGGCGATCCTGAGCTTTTGAACGACGCTCGCTCGATGTCATCGGACGTCGCCCGGCTCTTTGAAAGCATCACGCGGTTTTACACCCCGCTGCCCGACGGCTGTGTCTACCGCCTGGTCGCAAGCCATGCCCCGAACGGAGGCCATGGACTCGCCGCCGGACAGGTGGTCGAGCGATCCTTCCTGCGTTCCCGCAGCTGGCGAACGATCGCCCACGAGATGGGGCACACCTGGTGGGGCGGATTGGTAGCGTCCTACGGGCAAGGCAGCAAGTTCCTTCGCGAGGCCATGGCGGAATTCACATCCGTTTGGGCGATCGGACAAATGGAGGGTCCGACGGCCTTCAGGAATCTATTGCTCCAAGGCAAACTCAAGGGCCTCTGTTTTTACCCAGCCCTCTACGACGTTGCCCCGCAGTTTCCGTTGATAGAGCAGGAAGGGTACTCGTATCAGGCGGTAATCAGGGCCAACTACAACCGGGGCGCGACAGCCGTCAACGCGTTACGGCTCGAGATCGGGGATGAGACGTTTTCCCGCGCTATCAAGGCGTTTTTGGACGAGCACCGCGGAGGAAAAGCCGACATCGGTGACTTTACCAAGGTCCTCTCAAGAGTCGCCGGCCGCGACCTTCAACCGGAGATCCGGGAGATTTGCTGGAAGACAGGATTTCCCACTTATCGGCTGGTGCATTTCCAGTCCCAGCCGGTGGCCTCCGGGTATGAGACTGCAGTCGTCATCAGAAACGACGGCGAGGTTCAGGCGGCCTGCCCGATCCTGCTCAGGACCGCCCAGGGCGAGCGGCGCGACGTGTTCCGGGTACCGGTCAAGCAGGAGCGCACCCTCTTGTTCAAAACAGCCGCACCCGTCAGCGAGGCGATCATTGATCCGGACGGAACTGCGCTCCAGTTTGACCCGGCCCGGAAACTCGCTCTTTGGGCACAGCTGGATGACGCTTTCCTCGGAGGCGAGAACTGGCTCTGGTTTAACAAGTCCTATGCGCTAAACCGGTTGGGGCGGAGGGAGCAGGCCGTAACGACTCTCACCACTTACCTGGACGAACAGCTACGGCTCAAGAAAAAATCGAACACCGTCGAGTTGGGCGATGACCCACTGATGGCAGCCTACCTACTTAGCCGAGCCATCTTCGAGCTCGAAGCGGGGTCCAACACTGACGCCGAGCGGGACGTGCGAGCCTGCCTCCCGGGGATGGCGCGAGCTCTTCTGAACCCAAACCTGGCAGGCATCTTCGTTCATACCGGGGTCATCCCTGCCCGTGAACCGGTGAAACGACTGGCCTCACTGCTCGCGAGGTTGAGCGGGCGCCCGGTCCCCTTGTCCGCTGACCCCGCCGCCCTCCCGGAGGAAGTCCGAACCTGGCTTGAGTGGTGGAGCTCGGAGGGAAGGACGGCGCCGGTGCAGGTCGACGCCCTGTACGAGTCTGGGAAC
>CAYQYP010000015.1:0-7792 GCA_964421755.1 uncultured Acidobacteriota bacterium | reverse complement strand
TGACATGGTCCCGTCGCTCCTCCGTGCAGGCATCTGACGCCCCTTCAGGGCTCTGCTCTACGACCCGTCTGAAACCTGGGGCTACGCAAAAAACGCTCCGCCCCAGGCTATTATGTCTCGGCCTTTCAGGCCGAAGAATGTAAAAACTCCAGGGGCGGATTCGCTGTTCAGAATCCGCCGCTTTTCGGCCCGGTTGGCAACCACTGTACCCGTGCCCCGCTTCCAGACAGGTGCTATAATCTCCGCGGTTTTCGTTTTGCTGGGGCTCGAAACTCCTGATCACAACAAGGAGCCACCGAATGGGAGAACTACTGTCTCAGTTCAGCGCTTTTGGCGTGTTCCTCGGAATAGCCTGCATTGGCTTCTTGTTCCTCCTCATCTCGCTCCTCTTCGGCGAAATCTTCGATCACTTCGATTTCGACCACGATCTCGACCACGATCTCGGGCACGGCGGTCCCGGCTTCTTCAGCACCCGGGTCATGAGCGTGTTCATCACCGCGTTCGGCGGCTTTGGAGCGATCGGCGTTCGTAACGGCTACTCGATCCTCACCAGCTCTGCCATTGGTTTCGGCGGCGGAGTCGTCTTCGCGTCCCTCATTTACGGATTCGCCCGATTTCTCTACTCCCAGCAGGCTTCAAGCACCGTTCGGGTGGCTGAGTTGGTGGGCCGATCGGCGGAGGTCATCGTTGCCATTCCTGCGAATGGCGTCGGACAGATCCGTTGCCTGATCGGCGAATCCATGGTCGAAAAAATGGCGCGGTCCCGCGATGGCTCTCCGATCCCGTTCAACTCGATTGTCACAGTTGAAGAAGTGCTCGGTGAAACGGTGATCGTGAAAGCCGCCGCCCGACTCCAGGAAAGAGAAGAATCAAAATCGCCCTCATAGCCAGGGTCTGGAGGATGGAATGGATATCCTTTTGGAACTGTTGACCCCGATCATTGTTCTGTTCGTCGTTCTCTCCGTTTTGATCGGCGTTCTGTTGTTCAGCCGAAACTACATCAAGGTAGCGCCCAACTTCGCCGCCGTTTTCAGCGGCCGCAAACGGAAACTGGCGGACGGGCGGGTCGTCGGTTACAGGCTGATCCGCGGCGGTGCGGCGCTCCGAATTCCACTGCTCGAGAAGGTCGACTACCTCTCGCTCAACGTCATCACGATTCCGCTCGAGATCAAGCGCGCTTACACACTCAAGGGAGTCCCCGTATCGGTCAAGGCGGTCGCCAACGTCAAGATCAAGAGCGACGACGTCTCTTTGCAGGCTGCCGCAGAGCGTTTCCTCGGCATGACCCAGGACGAAGTGCAGAGAGTCATCTTCCAGACGCTGGAAGGCCACCTGAGGGCCATCCTCGGAACGCTGACCGTCGAGGAAATCAATAATGATCGCCAAAGCTTCGCCCAGAAGCTCACCTCCGAAGCGGCGACTGATCTCGAACGCATGGGCATCGGCGTCGACGTCCTGACGATCCAGGAGATCAGCGACGACGAGGGCTACCTCGATGCCCTCGGCAAGAAGCGAACCGCCGAAGTGAAAAGAGACGCGCAGATCGGTGAGGCCGAGGCCACTCGCGACGCGAAAATCCAGTCATCGGTGGCCATGCAGGAAGGCGAGAAGGTGAAGCTGGGCACCGAAGCGAACATCGCGCAGGCTCAGCGGGACCTCGAGATCAAGCGGGCACAGTACATGGCAGAAGTCGAGACGCAGCGCGCAACCGCAGCCCAGGCCGGTCCGCTGTCGTCGGCCAAGGCACGCCAGTCGGTCGTCGCCGAAGAGATCCGGGTCGACAAGTTCAGGACCCAGGAGCAAATCTTCGTTCAGGAAGAAGAAATCAAGCGCCGGGAAAAGGAACTTAACGCCACCGTCATTAAACCCGCCGACGCGGAGAGGACTGCAACCGTTCTCCGGGCCGAGGCATCCAAGCAGGCGGCCGTGCTCGAGGCTGAAGGGCGCAAATCGGCCACCATCGCCATCGCGGAGGCCGAGCAGGAGAAACTGCGGAAGGAAGGCCAGGGACGGGCGTCCGCGATCGAAGCGGAAGGACTCGCCGAGGCGGCGAAGATCGAGGCCATCGGATTGGCCCAGGCGAAAGCCATCGAGGCTCAGGGTCTCGCCGAGGCAGCAGCCATCCTGAAGAAGGCGGAGTCCTGGAAGCAGTTCAACGAAGCCGCGAAACTGCAGACGATCCTCGAAAAATTGCCCGCGATCATCACCGCGTCAGCGCCTGTCTTCGGGGCCGTGGCATCACCCATGGGCAACATCGACAAGGTGGTCGTCATCGAACAGGGCGGCGGAAATGGCAGCGGAGGCGGCCTGAACAAGTTTGCATCGACCGCTCCGTCGGTCATCTTCAACCTGCTGCAGCAACTGGAAGCACTGGGGATCAACGTCCCCAACCTCATGAGCCAGTTTGCCGGGCAAGAAGGAGTCCGGGTGGTAAAGCCCGAAGTAGTGGCGCCGCCCCCGCAAGCGCCCAAGTAATTTCGGATTGCGGATTTCGGATTTCGGATTGGGAAGACAGGACCCATTTAAGCGGTCCGTCTGTTCGGGCGACTAAGCCGGGGTATCGCTCAGCCGCGACTTTGATCCCAAAACCCGCAGTCCGAAATCCGCAATCAGGCCATTCTTCGAATCCGCCATTTCACCAGGAACTCGAGCGCGACCGCCAGGGATGCGGGCAGCACCACCAGGCCTGCGAGCAAAATCGGGCTTTGAGCGACTGCGCCGATAGCGATCGGCGTTGTATATCCCACCGCCGGGCCGATCATGAAGACGACGAGCAGCCGGGCACTTCGCTGCGATCTCCCGTGCGGCTTCGAAAACGGCAGGTCAGGCGACGTCAGTATCGACAGCTGAAGCAGCACATACGCGAGAAGGCCGGCCAGTCCGACCGCGAAAGCGGCATGCCAGGCGGATTCGTAGAACCACCAGAACACCCCGGCGACAATCAGCAGATACGGCGCGAGGAAATAAATCACGACAGCATTCTTGAGCGAGGCAAGGAGACGCTCCCGCCTCACCGGTGTCGTGTGAAAGACCCAGGAGGCTTCGTGCCATTCGCTGTAGGTTAGGCTCGGTTTCAGCATCAGCGGAAAGAGAAGCACCGCGACGTAAAGGACGTTCCCGGATTTCATCGCGGCGTCAAGACCTCGAAATGGGTCCTGTATCCCTTCTGAAACCGCCATAAACAAATAAAAGACCGTCAGCGGCAGAATTCCAAGGACGGCCAGCCGAAACTTCTGGTCGAAACGGAATTGATTCCAGAGAAGAACAGCAATCGCCCGTCCCTCGTGGCTCTTGAACAGCCGGGTGGACGTTATTTTGCCCTCTCGCTTCCCGGCGGCCGTCCCTGCCCCCGCGGCCTGCGCTTCCGCGAGCGCCCTCATGTAACCGGTCGATAGTCTGCGCGCGGCCAGGAATCCAAGGCCAAAGCAGGACGCCATTGAAAGGCTCACACCAAGCCACACCGGCCACGAGTAGTCGCCCGAAGCAAGCTGAATGAATGCGGCGAACCAACTGAGCGGCACCAGCAGCAGCCAAGGATCAGTGGCCAGCGACATCTGGCTCTCGAACGTATCGAAGAACTGCGGGAGAAAGACGTACCCGCCATAAAACACCAGCGAGGTGAATAGCTGCAGGTAGGAAAGCGCATTACGTAATCTCGTCGGTCTGACCAGTGTCATGACGGCCGCGAAGACGCCGACGACCAGCAACGCGCAAAAGAGCGTCGACGTGTAGAAACCGACCATGGCGCCAACAGCAACCAGTGGACGGAAGCCCCCCACGAAACCGAATCCGATCGCCGGGACAATCGTTAGGGCAGTTGTCATCAAGGCCACGTAAACAACCACTCCGGTGACCTTGGCGAGGAAGAAGGTCCGCGAGGAGATCGGCCGGTGGGAAAGGATCCAGTAGTCGTCCGGCGAGACGACAATTGTGTTGTAGTCGATGAGCAGCGACGACACGACCATCAGCATCAAGAAGCCGAGCACCAGAAGCGAGGTAAGCAGTGTGTTCTGGTTTCTGAGCACCAGGGTGAGCAGGATGATGCTGGTGGCGAACTGCATGATCAGCAGGAAGACCAGGTTACGCAACCCGCTCTCGGAGTCGCGCGACGTACCTAGCTTAGGTCCTCTTCGGAGGTCCAGCTTGAGCGCCACCCGGACCATCGCACCCCACTGCCGGGGGTCGACCTCCAGCGCCTCGAAGAGGAAGCCAAGCATCAGGCCTTCTCCAGCGCTGCGAGGAAGTCACTGGTCAGTTCCGCGGCATCCCTCACACCCGTGACCCGTGCGAACGCTTCCTCGAGAGTGTGGCTGCCGGTTTCGTCCATTATCTTCTGGGCAGTTCCTTCGACGACCTTCACTCCTCCGTTGATGATAGCGATCCGGGTACAGATCCGCTCGACGACCTCGAGCACGTGCGAGCAGAAGAAGACCGTCCGGCCTTGTTCTGACAGGCGCTTCAGGAGCGTCTTGACGAGCATCGCGGTGTTCGCGTCGAGCCCGCTTAGAGGCTCGTCAAGGAACAGGACCTCGGGCCGGTGAATCAGCGAGGCACACAGCACAACTTTCTGTTTCATGCCCTTGGAGAACTCAGTCATCCGTTGCCCGCGAACATCAAGCAGGCTGAACAACTCGAGGAGCTCGTCGACCCGGTGGCGCGCTGACGCCAGGTCGAGGTGATGGAGCGCGGCTACGAACTCGAGGTACTCATCGGGACTCAGGCTCTCGTAAAGTGCACCCGTTTCCGGCACATAGCCGATCCGCGCCTTGACCTCGAGCGGTTGTTCAGAAACGCTGTATCCCGCGACCAGGGCGGTTCCACCTGATGGAGCAAGCATCCCGGTGAGCATCTTTACCGTCGTCGACTTACCTGCCCCGTTTGGCCCGAGGAAGCCGAAGATTTCCCCCGGCTGGATATCGAGGAAGAGAGAGTCCACGGCCTTCTTGTCTCCGAAGAGGCGGGTGAGGTTTTCCGTTCTGATCATAGCTTGGGCCAGCGCCCTGTTCATTATCGGATGGGGGACGGACCGACGCAAACAAGCCTTGTGCCATCCTCGGAGCGGTCGCGCGCGTTTGAACAGGCGCTCCCAATGCCGAGCGAGACAGAACCGCAAGCGCAGCGACTCGGGCGTCCCCCAGATTCTCGCAAGGCAGAGTGGACCAGGAAGTCGGACCTACGGAAGACGATGCAAAAAACCAGTTGCAGTACTACTACAATTGTAGTAAATTTACCTTGCTAGCTAGTAGGAAAACGACATGTCCAGTCACAGCAAGCTGACGCGGTTCGAATTGGAGATCATGAAGGTGTTTTGGAAACTGGGACGGGCGGCCGTTCGCGAGGTTCTGGAGGAGTTCCCTGAGGACCAACGCCCGGCCTATACCACGGTGCAGACGATCGTCCGGCGCCTGGAAGACAAAGGCGCAGTGCGCCGGGTCCGGAAGATCGGAAACGCCTTCATATTCGAGCCGGTGGTCAGCCGCACTTCCACGGTTGGTCGACTGTTGGACGAGCTTCTGAGCCTCGTGGGCGGCTCTGCCAAACCGCTGGTAGCCCACCTGGTCGAATCCGGTGAACTCAGCCTGGCTGACTTGAAAGAGGTCGAGACTCTGCTGAAGGACCGAGAGAACGAAGACGACAGCGAGAACGCGAGCGAACGGGAAGGAGACTCGCAATGATCGAGACGCTGATGGCCTGGTCACAATGGTGGTGGTCCACGTTGGCGGTTCACCTGCTCCAGAGCTCTATGGTTTTCGCGCTCGTTCTCCTGTGCGGCTGGCTGCTGCGCGATGCCAGGCCCGAGCTGCGCCACCGGCTCTGGCTGCTCTCCTCGCTGAAATTTGTGATTCCGGCCTCGGTACTGGGCGTGACCCTCGCCTGGACTGGAATCTCCGTACCCCAGCTGCCCATCACCGTTGACCAATCCTGGACGACGACGCTGCTTGAAACTCCGATCGAAGTAATAGCCGGACCAGACGAAGGGCACCCGGCAGCCCGTCGGACGATTCGCGCCTGGCCCTTTGTTGCTGTGGGCCTCACCGCAGTCTGGGCTTTGGGATGCGTGAGTCTCACGGCCGGTTGGTTTAACGCCTCCCTCCGCATCCGGAAGGCGATCCGAAAGGGCATGAAGGTCCGATCGGGTCGGGTTTTTGTCATCTTCGGCAGGGCGCGGACCAGGTTGGGCCTGAACCGGCACGTAACGATTATAGAAACGAGCCTGACCAACGAGCCGCTGTTGGCAGGTATTTTCAAGCCGGTCGTCCTGGCGCCGGAGGGGATGGCGGCACGTTTGTCTGATTCGGAGCTCGAATCTGTACTGATGCATGAGCTCGTCCACGCCCGTCGACAGGACAACCTGATCTCGTTCGTCCAGAGAATCGTTTGCTGTCTGTTCTGGTTCTGGCCCCCGGTCTGGGTGATCGAACGCAGGCTGGCAAGTGACCGGGAGTTGGCCTGCGACAGGGAAGTCATTGCCGTCCGGGGAGACAGTTCCGCTTATGTTGCAGGGATTTTGAAAGTCTGCAGGATTGCATTTGGACCCCGGGCAACATCCGTCTCTTTTGCCTCGGGATCGAACCTGCAGGGAAGGATGCGTGCGCTTATGACCGAACGAAAGACCCCCAGAGGGGAGTTAGGATACCGTTTGACTTTTGCCGCGGCAGTCGTTTTGGCAGCCGCTTTAACTCTAACGCTGGCTCCGGCCGCCCAATCGGCGGAAAACACCCAGGTTCTGGCCCTAACGGCGATGCAGGGAGGAAACCAGGCCCAGACAGGCGTGGAGCTTCGCGACGCCAGCATTAACGAATCACCGGCGTCCGTCGTCCGCGCCACGGTCCAAAACGGCCAGGTTGGATTAGTCAGGGTACAGAACAGGACGTCCCGCGACATCGACAAAATCTGGGTCGCTATAGAACCCGAAGACCGAAGCGTGCAGCTGTTGTACGGGTTCGAGGCCCCAGTCGGAAAGAACGCCGCAGTCGAATTGTCAACAATTGTCCGGAAACCGGAGCTCGTTCTTATAGCGAATAAACCCCGAGGGTTAAGCAGACGGGCGGGTGCCGACGAGGCGAAACGACGTCTGACTGAGCACCCTGAAGAGTTCCGGGCGAGAGTAGTAGGCGTGAGTTTTACAGACGGGGAGGAGTGGTTTGAAAGAGGCTACGCGCCACCTCCCCCGCCGCCGCCTCCCGCACCCCCCGAGCCGCCGGAGCCTCCGGCACCGCCGGCTCGCTCCGGGTCAGTTCCTTCCGAACCACCGCCACCGCCAGCTCCGCCTGAACCCCCGGCACCGCCAGCGGAGCAAGAGTAGCCTTATCGGAGCCGAGCACGAAGCGAGGGTGTTGCATAAGGTCGGAGAAGTTCGTTCGGCCCACAGGTATTGACGGACTTGTTAGGGGCTGATGTCATGCGGAGGGCGAGATCGAATGGAGCCGCGCACGAAAGCGAACGGCAGTGAGCGAGAGTAAGCGGACCACCAATCATTCGCTAAGTCGAGACATTTAAACACGAAGCAGTGGAGCGAGTCCGGCTCTCCCGACTCTCTCGTTCATCCGCTCCAGCCGACTGGCTATCGCACAGTCACCACGACTTCCGCCGATGTCGCGCGTCGGCCTTTGTTGTCCGCCGCCACGGCTCGGGCTAGGACACTCCCGGAGGTCGGAGGGACGTAGTCATGGATGAAAGGCGCCGTGACACTCTCGCCCACCTTTTCCCGTCCGACGTAGTACTCCACGAGTGTGATCCAGCCATCGGAGTCACTCGCCTCGACTGCGAACCGGATTGGCTGTCCAACGTT
>CAYQYP010000014.1:0-95292 GCA_964421755.1 uncultured Acidobacteriota bacterium | reverse complement strand
ACGTTCCAGGTGAAAGCGGGCAAGTGCATCTGTTTCAAGCCGGCGGATCGATGCACCTGTGGACGCATTCAGGTAGTGAAGATCCTGACGAAGAAGCCCGTGACACCGAGCGATGAAGAGGTAGCACGGAATCCCCGGTCTCGGAGTGCCAAGCTCAGAGCAGTCGAGAAACTGGTGGAAGAGGAGCAGCCGGAAACGGCTTCCGGCAGCATGCAACAAGGCAGTCAAAGGAGCTGAGCCATGTTGGATTTCCAGTATCAGCAGCTAGATAACGGGCAACTTGGGGAAGACGAATATTCGGCGGTGGTGAAAATCGTCCGCTTCGTTTGTCTGTTCGCCGTGATCATCGGCCTCTGCCTGGCTTACGCCTGGGTGCAGAAAGAAGTGACGGATGTGAATTATGACATCGAACAGCTCCGGGTCGACAACGCCAAGCTGGTAGAGGGGAATTCCGCTCTGCGCATCCAGCAGGCGATGCTGGCTGACCCCTCGCTCGTCAAAGTGCGCGCTCTTGGTCTCGGCCTCAAACATCCGGACCAGCAGCGCATCAGGCTCATCCAGGTGAACCTGGACGGGCAGGTGGACCAAACAGTTGTGGCGGCTGCAGTGTTGCCGGTCCCGACCCGCGTACATGAATGAACAGCTCGCATGGCGCTCATAAAACTCCGAAAACAAGATTTGCAGTCCGGCTTCTGCTCGTCTACAGCATCGTGATGGCATGGGGCGCCGGCGTGGCGCTCCGCCTCGTCTACCTTCAGGTTTTCCAGGCCGACAAGTACCGAAATCAGGCACGTGCCCAGCAGTCAGGCTTCCTGGAATTCACCTCCAAACGGGGTGACATCCTCGACCGTCACCTGGAGCCCCTGGCGGTGACCGTACGCGCCGACTCCCTCGTGGCCCAACCCACCGCCGGCAACATCAAGCGTCCCAAGGAAATGGCGCGTCAATTGGCCGCAATCACAGGGGTTGAAGAGTCGGCCCTTCTCGAGAAATTGACCTCCAAAAAGGGCTTTGTTTACCTGGCTCGCAAACTGAGCCCGGAGCAGGTGGGTCGGGTGAAGGCGCTCGAGCTTCCGGGACTGGGTTTTCATCCCGACGGAAAACGCGTCTACCCGGGACGGGAGACGGCCGGGCACCTGCTCGGCTTTGTCGGGCTGGACAATCAGGGCCTGAGCGGAATCGAGTACCGGTACGAGGAACTGCTTCGAGGGAGGAAGAAACGACTGCACCTCTTGATGGATGCTAGGCGCCAGGGCTTTGAAATCGTCTCGCTGGACGGCAAAGAGGCGGACGGGAACACACTGGTTCTGACGATCGACCGTGCGCTTCAATTCATAGCCGAGGAAGTGCTGCAGGAGACGGTCGAGCAGGCGCGCGCTCTGAACGGGTCGGCGCTGATCATGGATCCAAACACCGGCGAGATTCTGGCATTAGCTTCTTATCCGTTCTTTAATCCGAACACCTATGGCCGGTATGATGAGGAGGTTCGCAGAAATCGGGCCATCCTGGAGATCTACGAGCCAGGCTCAACGTTCAAGATCATCACGCTCTCCGCGGTTCTCAACGAACAACTCTCGCGGCCTGACGAAGTTATCGACTGCCGGGTGGGCACACTCCGCCTGGCCGGCAAGGTTTATCGAGAGGCAAAGCGAAGCTATGAAGACCTGACTTTCAATCAGATCCTGGCGAAGTCCAGCAACGTAGGCACCATCAAACTGGGACTTAGACTGGGAAACGAAAGGCTTTACAACTACATCGAGCGCTTTGGTTTCGGGGAGAAGACCGGTGTGGAGTTGCCGGGGGAGCAGTCCGGCATCCTGCGGCCGCCGTCGCAATGGTCGAAAATCTCGATCGGGGCTCTCTCGATCGGCCAGGAAATAGGCGTTACGCCACTGCAGATGGTGCGCGCCATCTCGACTTTCGCCAACGGCGGTTACCTGGTCGAGCCGCAACTTGTCCGGCGGATCCTGAAACCAACCGGAGAACGGCTGGACGAACGGGAGATTCGGCGGAAGAGAATACTGAACGACCGGACGATTGCGCAGATGAGAGACGGGCTCGCCATGGTGGTCGACGACGGCACGGGCAGATATGCCAGGCTGCAGGGCTATTCTTCGGCGGGCAAAACTGGGACCGCGCAGAAGTTCATCAACGGGCACTACTCGCATGACAAGTTCGTAGCCTCGTATGTGGGATTCGCTCCGGTTGACAATACCCGGCTGGCTGCCATTGTGGTGATCAATGAACCGCGCGGGCAGTACTACGGTGGAACAGTGGCCGGCCCGGCCTTTGCGAAGATCATGGAACGGGCGCTCCTGCATTTGAACGTCGAGCAGGATCGGCCTCTCCCCTTGATCCCTCCGGAAACCGACGGAGGACATCTGATGGCCGAAGCGTCAGCGTCCGAGGAGGAACTGCCGCGAGACAAGCTGGAATCCACAATGCGCGAGTTGACAGGCACCGGCGAACCGGGCGAGCCGGCGGGCGCGGCGCTGGTGGTTACTACCGGGTGGTTCGCGGTCCCGGATTTCGGCGGAATGAATTTGCGCCAGGTGGTTCGCCTTTGTACGAGGCTGGGCCTGACGCCAAAGGTATCGGGTAGCGGGACGGCCATCGGGCAGAGGCCGGATCCGGGAAGCATGGTCCCGAAGGATGCAGTTTGCGAAATTTTCTTCTCGACGAAAGCGCACAGAGTCAAACGTGATGAGGTTGCACAGTCTCTTGAAGCAACTGCCTCCGGACACGCTGACGAACGTTAGCGGCGCGAATGCAGATGCTGAGATCAAATCGCTTGCTTACGACTCGAGACAAGTTACCCCGGGGACGCTGTTCTTTGCCGTGCCGGGAGGCCAGACGGACGGCCACGTGTTCGTCCCCCAAGCGCTCGAACGTGGCGCGGCTGCAGTCGTCTCCGAGAGGGAGGCAGACGGTCCCCTGCCCGTGCCCTGGATCCAGGTACGCAACGTCCGCCCGGCCATGGCCATACTCGCTCATGATTTCTGCGGAAAGCCCTCGGAAACCCTCCGACTGATTGGCATCACCGGAACGAACGGCAAGACGACCACCAGCTACCTGGCACATTCAATCTTGAGCACCCAGGCGCCGGCCCTCCTGCTCGGAACCATCAAGACACGGTTCGGGGACGTGGAATTCGAATCCAAGCATACGACCCCGGAGGCGATCGACCTCCAGCGGGTCCTGGCCGAAGCGCTCGAGCGCGGCTGCAAGCACGGGGCGATGGAAGTCTCCTCGCACGCCCTGGCGCTTTTTAGAGTGTACGGATGCCACTTTCCGGTTGCGGTTTTTACGAACCTCACCCAGGACCATCTCGATTTTCACGGAACGCTCGAGGAGTACTTTCGAGCGAAGTTGCTCCTCTTTGATCCGAGCTACAATCGCGGGATCCAGTTTGCCGTCGTCAACGCAGACGACCCCTTCGCGAGAAGAATTCAGCCTCCTTCCGGGGTGACGAGGGTAACTTACGGGCTGAGCGAGGAAGCCGATGTCCACCCGGCGCGGCACACCACTTCGATCCAAGGCACTCGGATGGAGATCGCGATTCATGGACGCCGGCTGGATATCGAGAGCAGTCTGGTCGGCCAGCACAACATCTACAACCTGCTGACCGCCGTTGCCGCGACGAGCGCACTCGGAATTAGTGACGTGGCCATCCAACAGGGTATCAGCAGGTTGAGCCAGGTGTCCGGCCGCTTCGAGAAAGTACCAGTTGACGCGCCCTTCACTGTGATTGTGGATTACGCGCATACGCCGGATGCCCTGGAGAACGTGCTCCGTCTGTCACGGAAACTGACCTCCAGCCGCGTGATCTGCGTTTTTGGGTGCGGAGGCGACCGAGACAGAACCAAGCGCCCGATCATGGGCGCTCTGGCGGCCAAACACGCGGATGTCGTGGTCGTCACTTCCGACAACCCGCGATCGGAGGAGCCAGAGGCCATCGTCAACGAAATCGTTGCCGGGATTGACCGATCGACTGTCGAATGCGAGGTGGTCGTCGACAGACGCGAAGGAATCCGCCGCGCCCTGTCGCTGGCCGGCAGCGGCGATATTGTGCTGATCGCCGGGAAGGGTCACGAAAACTACCAGATAGTGAAAGGCGTCAAACACCATTTCGATGACCGGGAAGTCGTGCGGGAGGTTCTGTGATCGAGCTGATCCTGGAAGAAGCGGCCCGAATCATGGGTGCCGAGCTGATCGGCGAGCACCACGCCGATGTTCTTACCCGCTTTTTCCCTGCGGTTTCGACCGACACGCGAACGCTGACGTCCGGACAGTGCTTTGTCTGCCTGAAGGGGCCCCGCTTCAATGCGCATGATTTTGTCGGGCAGGCCCTGGACAAGGGAGCCTCCGTGATCGTTCACTCGGAGGACTTGCCCTCGTCCGTTCTCCGCCCCGGAGTCGTTTACCTGAAGGTCGCCGATTCTCTCTCTGCCTTGCAGAATCTCGCGCACTACAGCAGGAGTAAATGGGGCGGGATGCTGGTCGGGGTAACTGGAAGCGCCGGGAAAACGACAACCCGCAGCTTCATCTCAACCCTTCTCGGACGGAAGTTCAGGGTGATGCAGTCTTCCGGGAATTTCAACAATGAGATTGGGCTCCCGCTGTCGCTGCTGGGGATAGGGCCGGAGCACCAGGCGGCGGTCATTGAATTTGGAATGAACCACGCGGGCGAGATTAGGGCGCTTGCCCGGATCGCCTTGCCGGACTGTGCGGTGCTGACGAACGTCGGCCCTGTCCACCTTGAATTCTTCGAAAGCGTTGATGCGATCGCCCGAGCCAAAGCGGAGATTCTGGAATTCCTCCCAGCCGACGGCTGGATCGTTTTCAATGCCGACGACCAGCGCGTTGCGCGGGTAGTCCGCGATCATCCCGCGGGAAAGATCTCTTTCGGTTTCAACCCAAGCGCGGACGTCCGTGTCACCGATTACACGCTCCACGATTTGAGCCGCATGGAGTTTACGGCCGTGGTTCGAGGCTCTGAGATTTCAGCGTCGGTTCCATTTGGAGGCAGGCATTTCCTCTACAACGTGGCCGCTGCCCTGGCTACGGCGGTCGAGATGGGCGTTTCTGTGGGGGAAATGCTCGATGGCTTGAACGAGCTGGCGCCTGTCAAAATGCGCGGCCGTTTGCTCCGCCTGCAAACCGGTCGACTGGCTGGCGTTACCGTCTGGGACGACTCCTACAACGCGAACCCGCACGCAGTAGCCTCGGTGCTGGAGACGCTCAAGGAACTCCGGGGTTTCCGTCGCAAAATCGTAGCCCTGGGATCGATGCTCGAACTGGGACAGTACTCGTCTCAGCTACACAAAGAGACTGGTGCAAGAATTGCTGCCAGCGGTGTTGACCTCCTGCTGGCGGTCGGGACTGAAAGCGCGTACCTGTGCGAGGGCGCACGGGCTGCGGGAATGGCGTCTGACAGGTTGCTGGAGTTCGAAGACGCCAAAACCGCGGGCGATCATCTGGTAGCTCAACTCAGGTCCGGGGATCTCGTTCTCGTGAAGGGTTCGCGAGGAATCGGGATGGACCAGGCCGTCCGGCAGATCGAGGCCGTCGAGGAGAAATAGAGTTGCTTTACCATCTGCTTTACGCGCTGCATGATCAGTTCTCGGTCCTCAACGTGATGCGGTACATCACGTTCCGGACAGCCTACGCTTCGCTGACCGCGTTGCTCATCAGCCTGCTGCTCGGGCCCTGGCTGATCCGCCGGCTCAAGCAGTTTCAAATTGGCCAGTACATTCGCGAGGAGGGTCCCACCACTCACCACGCCAAGGCCGGGACGCCGACCATGGGAGGTCTGCTGATTGTTATCAGCATCCTGGTCCCAACACTCCTTTGGGGTGACCTGACGAACTACTACATCTGGTTAGCGCTCCTTTCGCTGCTGCTCTTCGGACTTGTGGGCTTTCTGGACGATTATCAGAAGGTGTCAAGGCGGCGTTCGCTTGGACTGACTGCCCGCCAGAAGATCGGAATGCAGTTCGGAATCGCGCTCCTTGTGGCGGCGATTCTGATCGTTTTAAACCACTACGGGCATTACAGCATCGAGCTCAGTGTGCCGTTCTTCAAGAGGGTTACGCCGAATCTGGATCTGGTGTTGTTCGGCTATTCGACCTTCCTTCCCCTGATTCTGTTCGCCTTGATCGTAATCATCGGAAGCAGCAACGCCGTGAATCTTTCGGACGGATTGGACGGGCTCGCAGCAGGCTTGGTCCTGGTCGCCGCCTCAGCCCTCACGGTGCTGACGTATGTCACCGGTCACGCAGCTTTCGCCGACTACCTGGACATCATCAAGAACACGTACGCGAGCGAACTGACGGTCTTTTGCGGGGCCATGGTCGGGGCGACCCTCGGGTTCCTCTGGTACAACAGCTACCCGGCGGAAATATTCATGGGGGACGTCGGGTCCATGTCTCTCGGCGGAGCGATCGGCACGGTCGCATTGCTTATTAAGCACGAGCTCTTGCTGATCTCGATCGGCGGCATTTTCGTTATCGAGGCGCTTTCCGTGATACTGCAGGTCTCTTCCTACAGGCTTTTCGGCAGGCGCATCTTCCGAATGGCGCCAATACATCACCATTTCGAGCTCCTCGGCTGGAAAGAGCCGAAGGTCGTGATCCGTTTCTGGATCCTGGCAATTATCTTCGCGCTGTTCAGCCTGACGACCCTTAAGCTCCGGTAAATCAGTGAACAGTGCGATTTGACCCTGGTGGGCAGTGTTTTTCGGCCCCCGATGAGTGAAGGCGTGAAGAAGAAACGCATCCGCATTAAGAACAAGAAGGTACTGGTGGTCGGCTTGGCGAAAAGCGGGGTCGCAGCAGCGAACTTCCTTATACGGGAAGGCGCTCGACTGACGATCACGGATTTAAAGCCGGAATCTGAGCTTCGGGAGCAGATTGCACAGCTCGCCGGCCCGGTTCGCCTGCTGCTTGGCGGCCATACCGAGCCCGCCTTCATGGAAGCAGACTTTATTGTCCTGAGCCCCGGCGTACCAACCGGCTTGCTCGAGTTGCGGCGAGCTGCTGCCAGCGGAATTCCGATCTACAGCGAAGTCGAGCTGGCGTACTCGTTCCTGCAAGGGAAACTCATCGGGATCACCGGATCGAACGGCAAGACGACGACCACCGCGCTGATTGGCGAGCTGTTCAAGAATGCCGGCCTCCCTCATGTTGTAGCCGGGAACATCGGCACGCCTCTCGCGCAATTCATAGAATCGGAGGATCAGGCGGGCGACGCCCGGACCTTCGTCGTCGAACTGTCGTCTTTCCAGCTCGAAAACATCCACAATTTCAAGTGCGACATCGCCCTGCTTCTCAATGTGACGCCGGATCATCTGGATCGCTACGCCTCGTTCGAAGACTACGCACTGGCCAAAGAGAGGATTTTTCTCAACCAGACGAGACGCGATTACGCGGTGCTCAACGCGGACAACTCGATTTCGCTCAGCATGTCGGACGGTCGCAGAGGCCAGGTGATGCTGTTCAGCCGCCGTCAAATGCTGACCCAGGGAATCTATGTCGACGGCGGGAAAATCTATATCCGGTGGAAGAAGCAACATCACTATCTGATGGAAACCAAGGAGATCCGGCTGAAGGGAAATCACAACCTGGAGAACGTCCTGGCCGCGACCGCGGCCGGTTTCCTTTCCGGGATCGACCTCGCCGTTATGGCCGATACCTTTCGTACTTTTGCGGGCGTGGAACACCGGCTGGAGTTCACTCGCAATGTCGGAGGAGTTGACTACTATAACGATTCCAAGGGGACCAACGTAGACTCCGCGTTGCAAGCGCTCCAGGCACTCGACCAGCCCCTGATCGTCATCATGGGAGGCAAGGACAAAGGCGGAGACTTTACCTCCCTCCGTTCGCTCGTAACAAGAAAGGTCAAACTGCTGATCCTGATCGGTGCAGCTACCGAGAAAATCTTCTCGGTACTGGGCAGCGATGTAAACACGATCAAGGTGGGGGACATGCAGGAAGCCGTGAATTTGGCCTATCGGAGTGCGCAGCCTGGCGACACGGTGCTTCTGGAGCCGGCCTGCGCAAGCTTCGACATGTTCAACAACTTCGAGCACCGCGGGAGGGTTTTCAAGCAAATCGTCAGCGCGCTGCCCGACGAGCCGCCGCGAACCGGAGAGGGAGCGGCGAGATGAGCCGGAAGAGTTCGTACGATCTGAACCTCGTCCTGATCGTGCTGATACTGCTCGGTTTTGGACTGGCCATGGTTTTCAGCGCAGCGAGCATTTCGCTCGGGAACGCTTTCAGCCTGGTCTTCAGCCGGCAGTTCGTGTTCGTCGTGACGGGCCTTGTCTTCCTCTTGGCCGCCATGAGGATCGACTACAACTTCTATTCGGGCTCCCGCCGGCTCACGGCCGCCTGGCTGCTCGTCATCGCCCTGCTGATCGCCGTTTTTTTCTTTCCTGCATTCAATGGCGCGAGGCGATGGATCGTCTTCGGTCCTCTGAGGGTCCAGCCCTCCGAGCTCGCGAAGCTCGTCATCATAGTGATCACCGCCTACTTCCTTTCCCGGCCCGCTGCTGATATCAGGTCATTGAAGAAAGGCATGTTGCCCTACGCCGGGATCCTGGCGCCAATACTCGCTTTGATCCTTGCAGAACCGGATCTCGGTACCTCTTTTTGTATCGGACTCACTGCTTTCGTGATGCTGTTCCTTGCGGGCCTGCAGTGGCGTTACATGCTGGCCATGGTACTGGCAGCCATTCCCGGCGTGTACCTGTTCATCCTGCGAGTCCCGTACCGGCGCAACCGGGTCCTTACCTTCATCGATCCGTCGCTCGACCCGTACGGCTCCGGATACCAGATCCGCCAGAGCCTCATCGCAATTGGCTCCGGAGGCTGGCAGGGCCTGGGATATGCCCAGGGAAATCAGAAAAAGTTCTTCCTGCCGGAACCGCACACCGATTTCATCTTCTCCGTAATCGGCGAGGAACTTGGGCTGTGGGGCACGCTCCTCACCCTCACGCTTTTCATCTTGTTGTTCATCAAAGGGATCAAGATTGCATTGCGCGCGGATACCAAGTTCGGCGCCTATCTCGGCCTCGGCATCGTCAGCATGTTCACTTTTCAGGCCCTGATCAACATGAGCGTGGTTCTGAGCCTGATGCCGACCAAGGGACTGCCCCTGCCCTTTGTTTCGGTGGGGGGCTCATCCATGGTCGTCGCGCTCGTCGCCGTCGGAATACTGCTGAATATCTCCAAGCAGGGCCGGCGGGAAGCGGACATCTCGGAATTGATGGGAGTCAGGAGCGAAACGTATGAGCACTCCTGACACCGGAAAGTCGCACGTGCTGAAGCGAGTCCTGTTCGCCGGCGGAGGAACGGGCGGGCATGTGTTCATGTCTGTCGCTCTTGCCGAGGAGCTGCGGCGAAAGGCGCCCGCGGTGGAAGTGCTTTTTGTTGGGACCAAGCGCGGCTTGGAAGCCCGGGTGGTGGAGCCTCTCGGGTTTCGCCTTGAAACGATAGAGGTTGCGGCACTCAATCAGGTTGGGTTCCGGAAAATGATCAGTAGTCTGGTCGGCATTCCGTTTGCGATCTTGAACGGGGGACTCATCGTCCGCGAGTTCCGTCCGAACATCATCGTCGGTGTCGGCGGATACTCGTCCGGGCCAGTGGTCCTGGCCGGGAAACTGATGGGCTACCGGGCCATACTGATCGAGCCCAATGCTTACCCGGGGCTTACCAACCGGCTGTTGAGGCGCTGGGTGGATGCGGCTGCTGTCGCCTTCTCGGAAGCGGCCCGTCCCTTCGGGAAGAAGGCCAGAGTGACCGGTATCCCCGTCCGGGATCAATTTCACTGGGTCAAGCCGCGGCCCGTGACGGCTGCCAACGGCCCCCTGTCGGTTCTCGTGATGGGGGGCAGCCAGGGGAGCAAGCCGATCAATCGACTGATCTGCGATGCCCTGCCCTTTTTGCCGGCCGGAAAGATCCAGCTGGTTCATCAGACCGGACCCGCGGACCTCCAACCGGTAGCCGAGCGGTACCGCCAGCAAGGCTACCAGGGCCAGGTCACCGACTTTATTCAGAACGTACCGGAGTTATTCAGCCGGGTTGATCTGGTCGTTTCGCGCGCCGGAGCATCCACTGTCGCCGAACTGACGGCAGCCGGCAAACCTGCGGTGCTGATTCCGTTCCCCCAGGCGGCTGACGATCATCAACGGAAAAATGCCCAGGCTCTGGCGAAACGGGGGGCTGCCGTGGTGCTCGAGCAAGACCAAACCAGCGGCCGCGAACTGGCAGAGCTGCTGGTTCGACTGGCAGACAACCGGAAAGAACTGACTAGCATGGCGGAAGCTAGCAAGAACATGGCCCAGCCCGGAAGTGTGGGCGCGATCCTGCGACTCATGAATCAACTGGCCAAGGATTGAGACGAGCATGGAACGAGAGAGACTCGTGCAGTTGGGAGACATTCGACGCATCCACTTCGTGGGGATCGGAGGAATCGGCATGAGCGGGATAGCCGAGATCCTGCTGGAGGACGGGTACGAGATCTCCGGTTCCGATGTTCAGGATGGACCGATCCTCGAGAGCCTGCGCAAGCAGGGAGCGCGCATCGCGATCGGGCATCGCGGGACCAACGTCCAGGATGCACAGGTCGTCGTTTACTCAACTGCGGTATCCCCGGATAACGCCGAACTGGTCGCGGCCATCCAGTCCCGCGCTCGGATCGTCCACCGGTCCGAGATACTCGCAGAGCTGATGCGTCGAAAAACCGGAGTGACGATAGCCGGCACGCACGGGAAAACGACTACGACAGCCATGATTTCGCTCCTGCTTCAGGCAGCCGGGTACGACCCGACGATGGTAATTGGCGCCCGCCTGAAAGCCCTGGGAAGCAATGCCCGGGCGGGCCGCGGCGACATGTTGGTCGCCGAGGCAGACGAGAGCGACCGCAGTTTCCTGCGTTACCGTCCGATCTATGCCGTCGTGACCAACGTGGACCGCGATCACATGGATACCTACCGCGACCTGGAGGACATCCAGGCCGCCTTCCTGGAGCACATGAACACGGTGCCGTTCTACGGTTCGGTGATCGCCTGTCTGGACGATCCGAACCTCCGTGGCCTGCTCGGGAAAGTGCGTGCACCCCTCGTTACTTACGGCTTTCACCCGGAGGCTGAATTGCAGGTCCGGGATCCGGAGTACGCGGTATTCCAGTCGAGTTATTCGTGCTATTTCAGGGGTGAGCTCCTCGGCCGCGTGCAACTGAATGTTCCGGGCTGGCACAACATTTCGAATTCCGCCGCCGCCGTTGCGATCGGCCTCAAGCTCCAGGTCCCCTTTACGACCATACAGCAGGCCCTCGAGAATTTCCGGGGCGCCGAGAGGCGGATGGAATGGAAGGGGGAACGAAACCAGGTCTGGGTGATCGATGATTACGGGCACCACCCGACCGAAATCCGGGCAACCCTCGAGGCGTGTCGACTGACAGGCCGTCGGATCGTGGTGGTCTTCCAGCCGCACCGCTATTCACGTACCAGGGACCTTTTTGGCGACCTCGCAAACTGCTTCGAGAAGGCCCATATCCTTTACCTGATGGACATTTACGCAGCAGGCGAAAAACCGATCGAAGGTATCACGTCCGAGAAGCTCGCTGCTGAAATCGGTAAGTACCACGAGGTGCGGTACGCGGCCAATCAGGCGGAACTCGTCGAGCGACTGGAAAAAGAGACATCCCCCGGCGACCTCTTGCTCACTCTCGGAGCAGGTAACGTCTGGAGAATAGGGGAGGAATTCCTTGGACAACAACGCTAGCGGGCGGATTGCGTTCCTGTTTAAACGCCTGGGGCTCCTGACGGGGCGACTCCTAGTCGTCGTCGCGATCCTGTGTGGTGCCGGTCTGGTTCTCCACCATGCGCAGGCCTCCAAATATGGAAACCAGCGTTTCCAGCCTGCACGCCTCGAGTTCGAAGGAATTGCCAACCTCAACCGTCCTGGTATCGAGGGCCTCGTTAAGCGCGCTTTGGGCCGCAACCTGATCCTGGCCGACCTCGACCATGTCAGGCGGGTCGTGGAGTCGGAGCCGTGGGTGGAGTCGGCGACGGTGAGGCGAATACTCCCCGATCGCGTCGTGATTCAGATCCAGGAGAGAAAACCGGTGGCGGTGGCCGCAATCGACGACGAGCTCTACCTGGTTGATTCGACTGGCATCGTCCTCGACCGATTCGGAGCTCGTTACGGAGACTTGGACGGGCCCATCGTCAAAGGTCTCAAGAACCTGGCCCTGGAGAATGCCAGGGAAGACAACCTGCAGCGCATACAGCTCTACATGCGGATCGTGGAGGACCTGTCGGGATCCCCCCAAAAGCTGCTGCAGTCACTTTCCGAGATCGACGTTTCCATCCCCCGACGGGTCGCAGTCATCCCGGCCGAGGAGGCCATTCCGGTTTATGTCGGGGACGAGCGGTTCAGGGAGAGGTATGAACGGTTCCTGGCCTGCCGCACCATCTATAACCAGTTGAAGGATCGATATCCGAGAATCGAGTACATCGACGTCACTTTCCCCGACAAGGTGATCTTTCATACGCCTGGGCATCCGGACCTCAAACCGGAACTGGGACTATAGGCTTTCGCGAGACCGGTCGCTTCGACTGCGACGGTTCTCCGCTGTGGGAGTGTTTTCACAAGGTATGGCGAAGAAGGGGCAGCAAGTTGCAGGAATCGACATAGGGACGACCAAGATCTGCACCGCCCTGGCGACTGTGGAAGAAGAGGGCCCCAGGATCCTGGGCGCAGGCGTCTCGAAGTCCGTAGGCTTGAAACAGGGCTTCGTGTCGAATCTGGCGCTCACGATCGAAAGCGTCAAGAAGTCGATCCGACAGGTGGAGGAGCGGTCTGAGCGGACCATTGATTCCGCCTGGGTCAGCGTGAGCGGCGAGTACATCACCGGGATCAACCGTCACGGCGGAACCGTAATTCGCGAGGTTAAAGGGAAAGCGGGCCGTGTGACAGCAGACGACATCGACCGGGCGGTCACCGAGGCGATGGACTTTAACGTACCTAAAGGCTACGAGATTATCCACGTCCTCACGCAGGACTTCGCGATCAACGGCAGGGGCGGGATCTCGAACCCCCTCGGGATGACCGGCGAGCGGCTCGACGTTTATCTTCACGTTGTGCTTCACGCCTCCGCTGCGATTCAGAATGTCGTCGCAGCCGTCAACAAGGCCGGAGTCATGGTCAAGGGCGTCGTAATGCAACAGCTCGCCTCCGCCGAGGCGATCCTCACCAACGACGAGAAGCAGATCGGCAGCCTCGTCGTTGACATAGGAGGAGGGACGACCGACGTCGCGTTTTACAAGGACGGCAGCATCTGGCATTCGGAAGTGCTCCCGGTGGCGGGGGATCTGGTCACGAGCGACATCGCCCTCGGGCTTCGCACGCCGCTCAAAGAGGCGGAGAAATTGAAGATTCACTTCGGGCACTGCATCCCGGAAGACGTGCCGGAGCAGGAAGCGATCGAGGTCGAGGAGATCGGTACTGGGCGTATTCGGCGCGTCAGGCGACGTGAGCTGTGCGACGTGATCCAGGCCCGTTGCGACCAGATCATCGCCGGCGTCGCGGCAATCGCGGTCAGGGCGGGCGTAAGAAACTCCCCGATCACCGGGGCGGTCTTCACGGGGGGAGGGGCCTTAACACGGGGCTTGACCCATCGGGCTGCTGAGAAGCTGGATATCCCGGTGCGGCTCGGTTTGCCGACCAAGCTGCAACTGCCGACTCCGGAGCTTTACAGCCCGCACTATTGCACGGCTCTTGGTCTGATTGTTTACGGCAGCAGTATTCACGGGGATGGACTTGGCCTTTGGAAACCCAGCCGGCCAAAGGGTTTGCTTGCCCGGATCTTGGCCTGGCTGCTCGCACTCATAGGTTAATCGAGGATCAAACGCATCTGCGAGGTGTCTGGTCTTCTCGCTTTAAGGAGGTTGTTTATGGATGGCGCTCTGAAGCTGCAACAGGAAGACAAGAATTTGACCCTGGCGTTCGACGAGAGACCCGTCACCGGCGCCTGCATAAAGGTCGTCGGGGTCGGAGGAGCCGGGTGCAATGCCGTCAACCGGATGATCGAGGCCGGGATAGGCGGCGTGGACTTCATTTCGGCGAACACCGACCTGCAGGCTCTGCGCCTGTCAAGGGCCGCCGTCCGGCTCCAACTCGGCAGCAAGCTCACGAAGGGTCTCGGAGCGGGGTCGAATCCCGAAGTCGGGCGACAAGCTGCCCTGGAAGACACGGAGAAGATCCTGGAGTTGCTCGAAGGTGCGGACATGGTCTTCATCACCTGTGGCTTGGGAGGCGGAACGGGTACAGGAGCCGCCCCGATTGTCGGAAGCCTGGCTGCGGAGCTGGGGGCCCTGACCGTCGGCGTTGTCACCAAGCCGTTCCTTTTCGAGGGACGCCGGCGGATGAGGCAGGCCGAAGAGGGGTTGTTGGAGCTCAAGGAATCGGTCGATACCGTCATCACCATTCCAAATTCCCGCCTCCTCAGCACGGTTCCCCCAGGTACCTCCCTGAGCGATGCGTTCAAAACCGCCGACGACGTTCTGCGACAGGCGGTTCAGGGCATTAGTGACCTCATCACCATCCCGGGCGTGATCAACCTCGATTTCGCCGACGTGCGCGCGGTTATGACCGGCGCGGGGATGGCGCTCATGGGTACCGCCATTGCCGAGGGCGAGAACCGGGCGGCCAATGCCGCACGTCGGGCGATCAGCAGTCCGCTCCTGGAAGACACGACGATCCAAGGGGCACACGGCGTGCTGATCAACATCACGGGTAACACCGACATGACCCTCCACGAAATCGACGAGGCCAGCCGTATCATCCAGGAGGCGGCCGACCCCGAAGCCAACATTATCTTCGGCTCGGTCTTTGACGAGACCCTGGCGAACAAGATCAAGATCACCGTCATTGCCACCGGTTTCGACAAACCGAAAAGCCCCAAGGCGGAGGTGACCAAGCTTCACCCCGCAGAACCGGCTCCCCAAGCGCAACCGGAGCCCGCTCGACCCGCGCCGGCGCCGGCAGGGCCGTACTCGCAGCAACCGAGAGACTACTCGCAGGATCCGATCCTCCCTCCCAACGATGCCCCGGTCGGGAGGGCGGACTTGGACTTCCCCGCGTTCCTGCGACGGAAACTCGGGCAGTAGGCAGAGGTGATCACGCCGCCGGCAGCTTTCGACAAGTGGTACTCCGCGCTGGAGGGCAGGCATCTCAAGGAACTCACGTTCCCGGAAGTAAGGCGTGCCCTCCAGGCCCTTTCTTCCCTCTATGTCGAGCGCCGCGCCAGCGCGGGAATCGACCGGGCGCTGGAAAGTCCGGGAAAGAGAGCCGCGTTTGCCCTGTTCTATGCTCCGCTACACCTGCTCCAGGTTCACTACGTGAGCTCGCAGTTGGGAGCGGGCAGCTTCCCTTCGACAATCGTGGATCTCGGTTGCGGCACCGGGAGCGCGGGGATCGGCTGGGCCCTTAACGGTTCCCCCGATTTCCGGCCTGTGGTCACCGGGATCGACAGAAATCAATGGGCACTCGGCGAAGCTCGATGGAACTACGACTTCTTCAAATTGGCCGGCCGGACCGTAAAATCCGATGCGACGCGGTTAACCTGGTCGGAAACGGGACTCGGGAGCAGGCCGGGAGGTGTCGCGGGAATCGTCCTCGCCTTCACGGTCAACGAGATCGACGAACGGCCGCGGGCTGTTTTGCTTAACCGGCTGCTCGAACGTGGCAGCGGCCGGAGAATAGTCCTGGTCATCGAACCGCTTGCACGGTGGGTCTCTCCATGGTGGACAGAATGGAAGGAGGCCTTTGAATCGGCCGGCGGTCGGGGCGACGAGTGGCGATTTGCCCCGGAGATGCCCGAACGGCTCAGATTGCTGGATAAAGCGGCTGGCCTGAACCACCAGGAACTGACGTGTAAGTCTTTGTGGCTGCCGGCGGGGGGAGCGTAGTGGAGAGAGCGGAAACAGTAGACTTCGGGGACAGAGGAATTTCGGGGACACAAGACTTAATTCTTTTGCCTTCGGTGACTACTCGGCAACTGCTTGAGAATTAAGTATTATGTCCCCGAAATTCCAATCGAACCTAGGGGGAAAGCCGAGGAAAACAGGAGGAGATTCCTTTTGGCCTTCCCCAATGTCAAATTGCACCAGCCGGGCCCGTCGTTGGTCCGACTTCCAAGTCGGACATTCGGCATGCGGCCAGCTGGCTCGGTGTTGCTGGCGGTGTGTAGTGTCCCACTTGGAAGTCGGACCAACGTCAGCAGGTCAACCGGTCAGCTGGTCAGCAGGTCAGCTGGTCAATTGTTCCTCGTAGCCAGGTCGTAGCCCAGACCCGCCACACCGCCGGATACTGCACCGATGGCTGCGCCCTTCTTGCCGCCCGCTATACCACCAATAGCAGCACCAGCGCCGGCGCTTCCGGCCACGATCAGGATCTCCTTCTGGGTGGAGCGTTTCTTCTTGGGCTCTACCGTTGCCCGCGGTTCAGCGGTTCTCGCACGACTCACCGGCCGCTCGACAATCACCGGCTGAGAACGGACGAACTGTTCGCGACTGACGCTCCTATCCGTTGTCTCAACAGGAGCTAAGCCGTCGCCATCCTTCAGGTAAACGTCGTCGCCATTCTTCGGTACCACCAGGTACGCCGTCTCTCCGGTGGCCAGATTGATTGGGACGAGACTCGCATCGATCGTTCCGTCCGGAGTCTGTATTTTCTGGCTGAATGCGTTCGTAATGCCGTATTCCTTGCGCAGCCACTCCGGATCCCTATTGTCACGCGTCAGCGCCCAGACGCCCACGATCAGCGCCACAATCAGCACGCCCGCCATGATGAAATGTCGATTCCCTAAATTGACCGTCATAGAAACCTCCAAAGGCTCGGTAAAGGCTGTCACATGTGCTTAAGCAACTGCAGTGCCAATGCCGTCCTTTACAGGAAGATCCATTTAGAAGAGAAAGGTTCAAAAAAAGTACACACCAGGCGTAGCCGGCCGGTAATTTTTCCCTGTTCTTTATTCGGAACACCTGCATACTCTTCTTGTACGCGCGTAGTAGCCTTGCTATGATTCGTCAAAAACGGAGAGCCTTAGAATGGCCGGAAGCCTCACCGAAGTTCGGGAAGCGCTTTCAGAAATTGAACAGTACCTCACCGACACGTTGCCCCCGCTGCTCATCGCCGGGTCACTCCGTTTTTTGATCGAACGCTCGACCGACCTTTTTGCTGCAAACTTGGTTCAGTGGGCGAAGAATCTCGCGCCGAAAACCGAAAAGGAACAAATGGAATGGCTGGCGAACGCGCTTCGCCGCTTCTCCAAGCTCGCTGAACTGAGGGTGATTCCAGATGAAGCGCTTTATCAACTGATGGAGCGGCTTCAACCCGCTCTTTTAGGCGCATGCCCGGCTCATTATCGGGACGGACTGCGGCTCGCGTTTTATCAGGTACTGCACCCTGTCCGGAACGAGCTGTATGCGGTTTCGAAGGAAAACGAGCTCGACGAGTTCACCGTCCAGTCGTCCGAACGTCTAGCTCGAAACCTGCTCCCGCTCATCGACAAACTCGCCGCGGGAATGGCGCAATCCAAGGCGGGCAACAAACCACAGGTGACCGAGGAGATGGTCACGCAGTTGCTCGCGGCCGCCACCCGAACCGCCGAATCATCCCAGCAATTGAACGAACGCTTGGAGCAATTGAAAGCTCTGGGCCTCGATACGGATGTTCCCGCCGTGCTTCGCGCCCTGGGCAGAAGTCTGCCCAATTGGGCGGTCGTTCCGCCCAGCAGTTCGACTGAACCTGCGGGATCGCAGAAACTTGTGCCAGTTCCCCGGTTCCGTGACAACCGGCTGAAGGCGATGCAGCGGATTGTGGAGCTGTCGGAGCAACCCGAAGAGAACAGCAAACGCTTTTCCCATATGGTTCGGACTGCTATAGAGCAGTTCAACCAGGGAGCTCTTGGCCGGGCAGTTTCAATCGTCGACTCCGCCCGGCAGTTGGTGAACGAGGGGAAGGTCGCACCGCCGGTCGGTAACCCGATCTGGGCTGCTGCCGAAGAAGAGATCCGATTGGGGAAACTCGAAGAGTATGCTGCAGATCCTTTTTCCCATGATCTGCTGCAGCGGTTCATCGGGTTCTTTCAGGGTCTGGAGCCCCGCAGTCTGCTGACTCAATTGAAGACCGGAAGCATCAGGTTGCCCAGGCGATTGTTGCTCGCATTGCTTCAGGTGGGTGGGAATGAGACTCGCCGGTTCCTGCTTTACGAACTCTCACAGATCCTCGAGGAGGAAATTCCCGAGAGCTCGACTACGTGGGACTACGTCCGAGATGCCATGTCGATACTCGCTGCCTTGGCAATCCCGGACATGAGTCCGGAAGACGACGAATTGGATATCGTTGCACGGCTGACCGGTTCCTCCGCGCCCCTGCCCGCATTCCGGGAACTGGTTCGCTATTTCGAGGCCATCAAAAGTGAAAGAGCCTGCGCGGTGCTGATGACGCTTCTCAAACAGGCGAAAAAAAGGGCCGAGCGTGCATCGGGCGATCCCGACGGAACAGTGGAAGCGGCATGGATCCTGCTCGTCGAGCGAATACTCACCCGACTGGCTGTCTACGATGAGGCCGCGACCCGGCAGGCGGTACTCGATCACTGCATTGGTTCTTCCCGTTTCCAGGGAGTCAGTTGCGCGCCGCTTGCTAACCTGGGTGCCTTTGATTTGGCGGGAGACCCCAAAAGCAGCAAACGACTCCTGGCCGAACTCAAGCGGACGCTTCCCTTCCCGCTTTTTCGCTGGCTGCGCAAACGGCGGGAGAAAAAGCTTCTCTTCCTGATTCGAGCCCTGTCCGGAACCAAATCGCCCGCTGTAAGGTCGGCATTGGCGGACGCCGCAAGTCGATATCCCGACAGTTCCTTCGGCCAGGCAGCAGCCTCCCCCGTCGGATTGGCCGAGCAGCCGGCGGCCCTCGCCTCGGGCGCCGACACCCCGGCCGTCTCACCCGTCGCCGAAGCGCGGACACCCGCACCCCTTGTTGAAGCAGAGTTTGCGTCGTTTGATCTTCCGGCCCTGCTGCAGCGCCTGGCCCGACGCGGGACAACGGGCATTCTTGAACTGCTGGGCCCCTCCAACGAGCTGCGGGGTCGACTGAGACTCGATGAGGGCAACTTGCGCAGTTGCTCAGCTGGCCAGCTTCAGGGAGTGGATGCGCTCTTTCTACTGATGGAAAAACCGGTCAGCGGGCGGTACCGGCTGGTAAGGATAGAAGAAAGCGGGTGTCGAGTTGAAGCTCCCCAACTGCCGTTGCTCGCCACCCTCATGGAAGGAATGCGCCGTCATGACGAGTATCGCCAGGCGTGTCTGATCGTACCCGACAACGCCGTCCTGTTGCCGACGCCTGGCCATCCAACAGCCCCCGAAGAGGAGACCGACCTGACGCTCCTACGACCGTTATGGGAGAAGGCGATCTCCGGAAAGACGCCGGTGGAATGCGAGGGGGAATTCATGACCGACCCGTATCGAATCCGTCGGGTCTTGTCTCACTGGGTTTCGGAGGGCGCGCTGCGAACGGCTGCCTGAATACCGCCTCGAAACCGTCGGATCATGAACTCGCAAACTGCGAGACTATTTCCCACAAGAATCGAATCGCAAAGTCCAGTTCCTGGACCGCCAGTTTTTCATCGTTCGCGTGTGTCTCGGAAACCGGGGCGGCGGAGAGGAACGGATCCAAGCCGTACGCGACGATACCCCTCTCTCTGAGAAACCGGCTGTCGCTGAAACCGGGCATGACCGCAGGACCAACAACCGCGCGCCTCTCCACCCGGGACACCGCCGATCGGATGGCCGCGAAGAACGTCGAGTCGAGGGACGAAGCAGCGGATTCGCCCACCAGAAGCGGCTCGATCTCGACGTTCGGATCGCCGATCACATCCGACACCGTCGCCAGGAACTCGTTCGGATCGGAGCCGGGAACCAGCCGGCAGTCGAGTTCTGCAACGGCCTGTCCGGGAATGGAGTTGATTTTCAGGCCGAAACGGGCCACAGTCACGGAAATTGTGGTTCTTAGAAGGGCGCGGTGGCCGGCCTCCATGTTTCTCAAGAAGTCAGGGTTTCTGGCCGCATCCTTGATGTCGAGGTAGCGCTCACGCAGACCATCGCTTTGGAACGGAGCCAGCTCCCTGAAGTACCTTGAGACGGCGGAATTGATCTGGACCGGCGGTTGATAGCCCAGAAGCCGTTCCAAGGCGCGAATGAGCCGATGCGGCGCCGATCCGCGCGACGGGACCGAAGCATGCCCTGATTTTCCTCGGCAGGTTAGGCGCAACCAGACTGGAATCTTTTGAGTATGCTCCACACCGACATAGGCGAGGTGACCGTCGCGCACCAGGTTGTTTCCCCCCTCGGCCAAGGCGAAATCCACGCCTGCCAGCACTTCCGGATGCCTCCGCACAATCCAGGCCATACCATCCGATCCTCCGGACTCCTCGTCGGCTGTCGCTAGAAAGACGACATCTCTATCGAGGCGAATCCGGGCTCTTTTCAAGGCGATCATTGTTGCCAGATGGGCTATCCCAAGGCCTTTCGCGTCGACCGCTCCTCGTCCCCAAATGTATCCTCCCCGGTTTATTCCGGAGAAGGGCGGCACGGTCCAGGAGGCCGCCTCAGCAGGGACGACATCAAGGTGGCTCAAGAGCATCAACCCGCCTTGGTCGCTCCGGCCTTTCAACCGCGCGTACACGTTGCCCCGTCCCGGAGCACTCTTCAGCACCCGGGCGGGGACCCCTTCGCGTCGCAACACCTGCGCCAGGTATTCGGCGGCGCGGAGTTCCCGGCCCGGCGGATTGCTCGTGTCGATCTGCAGATAGGACGAAAGTGTACGGACCGACTCTTTCAAGAGATCCTTAAAGTCTGGGGCTTCCTGGGCACACAACTGGGCCGTCGCGGCTATTAAGTAGAGTGCCAAAGCCTGGAGAGAGCTCAGAATGCAACGCGGAGCAGCCGGTCCTACTCCCCTTTTTCTGGATCTGGATTGCATAAGAACGGAACAGGCCACTGTGTTGTCAGCAGCCTGAACCTAGCATTATAGCCGCTTGCCGTGGAGCTGGCGCAACGCCTCGTACAGCACAACGGCCACGGCGTTTGAGAGATTCAGACTGCGCACCGCACTGTTTTCCATGGGGATGGTCCAAATCCGGTCCGGGTATTCTTCAAAGACCCAATCTGGAAGACCGCGGGTTTCACTGCCGAACACCAGGTGGGACTCGGTTCCAAAAGGGGCATTCCAATAAGGCTCCGCCCCGTGCTTTGACAGGAAGAAGAGAGTCTCACGCGTCTTGCCCTCGAGAAAAGTGCGAAGACTCGGGTGTCGTACTACTGTGACCGCGTGCCAGTAGTCCAGACCGGCACGTCGGAGACGACTGTCGGTCAACCGGAACCCGAGCGGCTCCACGAGATGCAGCGGGGTATTGGTGGCGGCACAAAGGCGGGCTATGTTTCCTGTATTCGGAGGAATCTCGGGCTCAACCAATACGACGTGCATAGTTTCAGACGGGAAAGAGGGGAGATGGGAGACAAGGAGACAAGGAGACAAAGGAGGAGACGAAAAGCCGATTACGATTACGATTACGACTACGATCACGATCACGAGCGCGAGCACGAGCCGAACAGGTGACGCCGTCCTCGGCTTCTTCCCGCGTCCTCTCGCGCTCGCGCTCGTGATCGTGATCGTAGTCGTGATCGGCTTTTTGTCTTTGTCCCCCTCTCCTTGTCTCCCTGTCTCCCTGTCTCCCTGTCTCCCGTCTCCTCGTCCCCCTTCAGCCGCTCAGCACCTCCGCTATTCGCCTTTCGAGAACCGGAGTGCGGCCGGGATTCTCCAATCCGATCCGCTCGCAAACCGAGTCGCTCAAGGCCGCAGAAGGGGCGAGCCCGATGATTTCACTCGAGAGGACTGGGACGCCAAGGTCGTCGGCTTCTTTGCTCACACGCTCCCACACCGAAAGGATTGATGTCTGCCGATAGTCTCTCAAGTTGATCGAAACCTGTGCCTGCTGCTTTCGGGCGATGAAGAAGCCCATTGCCCGGACTTTCGGCATCCCTCCGTCCCGTTCTCGAATCGAACGGGCAATGCGCCGCGCCAGCTCAACGTCTCCGGTGCCCAGATAGATGTTGAACGCAACCAGGGGGACGCGTGCGCCGATGATCACCGCGCCTGCGGTAGGATGCAGTCGGGAAGGACCAAAATCAGGGGTGCGGTACGGATCGGTCGCGATACTCTTGGCCAATCCCTCCAGGCCGCCCTTTCGTATATCAGGCAACTGGGTTCGGTCGGGACGTATTGCCGCGTCCTCGTACAGATAGACGGGAATCCCCAGCTGACTGGCAACCCGGTCACCCAGCCTGCGCGCCAGGTCCACGCACGGTTCGATGGAAAGGGAGCCCAGGGGTACGAAGGGGACGACGTCAACAGCACCGATTCGCGGGTGCACCCCACGATGAACCCGCATGTCAATCAACTCGACCGCCCGGCGAATCGTGGCAAACGCAGAATCCATTATGGATTCGAGGCCGCCGATAAAGGAGAGCACGGTCCGATGATGGTCGGGGTCTGACGAACAATCGAGCAGGTGAGCGCCGGGAATCGTCTCGACCTGAGAGCTGATGGCCCGGATACGGTCGATCTCCCGGCCTTCGCTTACGTTCATTACACACTCGATAAAATCGTCGTTGACCTGGTCGAACATAGCGGCAGTTATTCTTGTGGTTCTTTCGGGTTTTGGACTTTGTCGATCAAAAGACTGGTTATCTGAAATCCCTTCATGCCGGTGACCCGGGCACGGTATTCGTCGCCGATGTCCACTTCATCGCCAACGACAGCGGTGCGACCCAATCGCATCATAACGTGTCCGCCAATCGTGTCATTCTCGTCGTCGTCAAGCTCTATCCCCAGCTCGTAGTGAAGTTCCTCGAGGAGCACGCGCCCATGCACGAGGTAGCGTCCGGCCTCGAGCTTCTGCACCGGTGAAGACGTGCCTTCGGGCTCGATGTCGAACTCATCCCGAATATCGCCGACCAGTTCCCCGAGGACGTTATCGAGCGTGACGATACCGACGGTGGAACCGTATTCGTCCACGACGATCGCCAGATGGTTCCGGGTACGCCGGAGATCGGCGAGAAGTGAACTTATGGGAGCACTGTCAGGCACGAACTGGGCGGGTCTCTTAACCGTGCTCAGATCGAAATCAGGGCCCAAATCCTGTTGCGCAAAGAGGTCCTTAACGTGGACGATGCCCAGAACGCGGTCGAGGTTCCGATCGCACAGCGGGTACCGGGTATGCTGATGTTCTCTGGCAATTTCGATGTTTTCAACTGATGTCCTGCGGACGTCTAGAAAGACGACATCTGTGGAAGGGACCATCACCTGCCGCACGTTTCTGTCGCCGAAGTCGAAGACGCGCTCCAGCATGCGTCGCTCGTCTCGCCCCAGAACGCCTCGCTCGTTGGACTGTGCCAGGATGAGCCTCAGTTCCTCCTCGGAGTGAACCAACTCGCTCTCAGTGACAGGCGGCAGACCGATGGCTTTGAGAAACAAGGTGGCGGTCCCGTTCAGCGCCCAGATAAAGGGATAAGATACCTTGTAAAAGAGCGCGAGCGGTGGTGCTGTCCAAAGAACGACCGGCACCGGCCTTTGGATGGCAATCGATTTGGGTGCCAGCTCTCCCAACACGATGTGGAGGAAAGTAATGGTCAGAAAGGCGACCGTCGCGGCCAGGCTGTGACTGAGAACCGGCTGCAGACCTCCAAAGCTGACGAAGAGAGGGGCGAACAGCTCGGCGAAGGCCGGCTCGCCGATCCAGCCCAAACCAAGGCTGGTCAGGGTAATCCCCAGCTGTGTGGCGGATAAGTACTCGTCCAGCTTGCCGATTACCTTGGCAGCTCTGACGGCCCTGGCTGATCCTTTTCGCGCCAGTTCCTGGATTCGGGTGACCCGCACTTTGACGATCGAGAACTCCGACGCCACAAAGAACCCGTTCAGCAGGACAAGGATGAGCGCGATTACGAGGAGCGCGACCTGTTGCATCGTGTCCATCAGTGAACCTTTATAACATACAAGGAGTCTAAAGGTTCGGAGGCTAATGAGAGAGCCAGAAATGGCACGGGCCTCGAGTTTAGTGAAAAGCGAGCGAGATTGCGGTATAGTGTTTGCACACACCGGCCTTTGGCTTGACAGGCTCGTGGGGGGCTTATGAAAAGCGGCAAACTAATCACAGCGACAGCGTGTTTTTTAATGTCAACGGCGCTGGTTCTCGCGCAAACGCGAGGCGGCGGGGACTCCGGTGGAGCACCGTCACGAGGCGGCGGCGGGGAACATTACCGGTCAGAGAGCGCACCGACTCCAAGCTCCTCTTCCGTTGGTCACACGAACACGGGAAGCATTGGCGGCGGCACTAACTACAGTAGTCCACCTCCTCAGCAGAACTACTACGGATCGCCGTACTACGGTAATTACTGGAGCAGCACGCAGGCGTTTTATTACGATCTGCTGAGGTCCTACTCTTTCCTGCCGATCCACTACTACACGTTCAGGTATTCGGTCGGGGACTCTGCCGTCGACCAGACTCTGGTCCGACTGGCACTGCGAGACTCGATCGAAACTGCTCACTTCCTCGTGTCCTATTCTGAGGAACTGTCGGGACTGCTGGACCAATACCAAGCCGGATCCATGGATCGAGAGGTTTTCTCCGATCGGTTCAACAAAACGCTGGGCACCATCCAGAAGCTCGCCAAGACGATTCGGAAAGATTCGCGCCTGGCCTATCTCGATCAGAGAAAAGGAATCGAGATGGCGGATCCTCTGGAGGCAAGCTCGATCGCGGAGCTGCGAAGCCTGGTTGATGAGCTCAGGCAGCAGGCGGTCATGATTGAGTCGGGCCTGGAGATCCACTATCAGGAAGACATGAGCCGGGTCATCGACCTGAAGACTCTTAAGCAACCGTCCTTCAAGACCTTGTCCTCGCGAATCGAGAAACTCTCGAAGGCGATCAAGGATTCTTCGAAGACCATCTGACGCGTTACGAAGGGGCAGAGGGGCAAAGGGACAGAGCGACAAAGGGAAAACCAAATCCTCTTTGCCCCTTTTCCCTTTGCCTCTTTGCCCCTCTGAGTTTTGCGAGCGCCCTCAGCTTTTAGGTATACTGAATTTCTCACCGCAAGATGAATCGGAGTTTTTACGACAGCCTGCGTCGTGCGAGCCAGCAGGATCTCTACCGAGCAGTCAACGACCCGGATGATGAGCTGTATGACATCGTCTGGGATTTGTTCGAAAGCGTCGTGATCGAGCCCGCAGAGGTGTTTGACCAGGACTTTCGCGATCTCAACCAGTTCCGCTACCGTATCAGCAGTTCCGTCGCCACTCTCGAGTTCTTTCCTGACCGCACGTACTTCGTCGACCGGCTGGAGCCCAATCCCTACAGGGATGATTCGGACGCGGCAGGTCTCCACCTGAAACTGTCGATCATGCCGTCGATGACCTGCCTCTTTTCGGTAGGATTGACCATCTGGGGCAAGACCGAGCGAGTGAGCTTCCAGGGGCTTTGGAGTAGGTACCGTGAGACACTTGCGGAGTTGCTGGGGCGGGCAAAGCCGATCCTGTTCACCTCATTTCCCTTCCCGCAACTTGAGCACGCATCGAGCGTCGAGGAGATGCTGGATCTCTACTTCGGACAACACGACCCGGAGGACTCGATCGAACTCCAGTACTCGTTCCCGGACATGGATGAAACCGGCGATCCCCAGAACTTCATGGTGTACATGGGCATGCTCTACCACATGCTTCGGACGTTCCGGTATCCCGCCACGGACATGAGCAAGGTCTGGTTAACCCGCCTCACCGACTTTTATTCAGGTTACTTGCCTGATCTGCCGCCGCCTCTGCCGTGCGTCCCCTTTGAAGATGCCTAGCCGACCAGCTCGTGCTGCTTTCCCAGGTTGTACTTCTTCATCTTGTAGCGAAGGGTATCGCGGCTGATCGAGAGCAAGCGGGAAGCCTGGGTCTGATTGCCGCGCGCCTTAATGAGAGCCTGCCGGATCAGCTCTTTCTCCACCTGGTAAAGGTCGATTCCCTGGGACGGGATGGTTAACCCGGCTCCGGGCAAATCCACAGCCTCGCCGGAAAACTCAGAGATCCTTAAAGGGAGCAAGTCGACGTCGATGACTCCCTGATCCTGGAGGATGACCGCCCTCTCAATGACATTGCGCAGCTCGCGGACATTGCCTGGCCAGTCGTAATTCATCAGGATCTTCTGCGCTTTTGGTGTGATCGCTTCGATGGTCTTTTTGAATCGAGCGTTGTAATCGCTTATGAAATGCTCAACGAGGACCGGGATATCTTCCTTGCGATCGCGTAGCGGCGGCAAGACGATCGGGATAACGGACAGCCTGTAAAAGAGGTCCTCCCTGAAGCTCCCTTCACGCGCCATCTTCTCAAGGTCCTTGTTGCTCGCACAAACCACTCGAACGTCGGCCTTGATGTCCTTGATTCCCCCGATTCTCCGAAAAGTCTGATCCTCCAGAACCCGTAACAGCTTGGCCTGGAGGTTCAGGTACATCTCGCTGATTTCGTCGAAGAAGACGGTCCCGCCGTCGGCCAGCTCGAACAGCCCCTTCTTCATAGTCTTCGCATCGGTGAAGGCGCCTCTTTCGTGGCCGAACAGCTCATTTTCGAGGAGCTGCTCAGGGATGGCCGCACAGTTCAGCACCATCAGCGGCTGCCTCCCTCTCCGGCTCTGGAAGTGGAGAGCCTTGGCCACCATATCCTTCCCGGTGCCGCTCTCACCTTGGATCAGGATCGTTATGGCCTCGCTGTCGGCGACCTTTTCGACGAGTTTCTTGACCTCGCTGATTGCCGGCGATTGGCCGATAATTCTGTCGATCGACCAGGTCTCCTGCTGCTCTCTCTTGCTGCGCTCAACTTCGGTCCTCAGAAAGCTCGTCTCGACAGCGTTTTCGATGGAGTGCAACAGTCTTTCGAAATTGATCGGCTTTTCGAGGAAATCGTAGGCCCCGATCTGAAGAGCCTTGACCGCGTCGTCAACCGCCCCGTAAGCCGTGATCATGATGATGGGAAGTGCGGGCGACTGCCTCTTCATGTCAAGCAGGACCTTCAGACCATTCGCGTCTGGCAGACGGATATCGAGCGTTACAAGATCCGGCATGTACTCCTGGAATTGGGCCATGGCCGAGGCGGCATTGTCCGCCTCCAGAACCTGGTACCCGGCGGACTCCAGCTTCTGGCGAAGCGACCACCGAACCAGGTTTTCATCGTCGACGACCAAGACTGTCTTTGTTCTCATCGTCCCTTCTGTTCGCGAGGCAACTTCAAAACGAAGGACGCGCCCTTCTTGACATCGGTATCGAGTGCTACGACGCCGCCGTGTTCGTGCAGGATTCGCTGGCAAGTCGCCAGGCCCAGCCCCGTACCGGCCTGCTTGGTAGTGAAGAACGGATCGAAGATTTTTCCCTGCAGGCCGATTGGAATTCCAGGGCCGCTATCGTGGATGCGAACGTGGAGTGTTTCCTCGTCGGCTCGGAAGGAGATCCGGATTACTCCCGTCCGGTTCATCGCCTCGAGCGAGTTGAGGAGCAGGTTCATCATGACCTGCTCGAGGTAGCTTTCATCGCCGTTAACCCTGACGGCCCGGTCCTCCTTTTTGCCCTCGACGATGAACTTGACGTCTCGTCCACCCGATTCCTTGAGCAGGCTGATTACGTGTCGCACGATCGGGTCAAGGCAGATGGGCTTCAATTCCGGCGTTTTGGGTTTCGCGTAGTTCAGCAGGTCGCGGACGATCTTGTCGATACGACCGACCTCGCCGAGGACCTCGGACAGGATATCCTGCTCCAGCTGCCCGGTCGTTCGATCCCGGATCACCTCGATTGCACCCTGGATACCCGCGAGCGGATTCTTGATTTCGTGGGCCAACCCGGCGGCCAGCCTGCCGATGGCCGAAAAATGCTCCGCCTGGCGCACGAGCTCCTCCATCTCACGCTGCCGAGTCACATCCTTGATAACGAAGGAGCAACCCGCGTAATTGCCCTTCTCGTCACGCACCGCGGTGCTCGTCAGGATGACCTGTATTGACTTCCCCTCCTTCGTCCGCCACTGGGTCAATCGGTTGTTCACGGCTCCGGCCCGCCGCGTCTGCTCCTCGATCTGGCGCAATTCGTACTCGCGCGACGAGGTGACCAGTCGCTGTATCCCGTGCCCCGCAATTTCGTCTTCGAGGTAACCGAAGATGGCCTCCGCGCCTTTGTTCCAGAGAATGATCTTGCCCCTCGCGTCCACGCTGATGATTGCGTCCGCCGAGTCCTTCAGGATGTGAGCCAGAAACTGCTCGTTACGAGCGATGGCGGATTGCAGCTCGCTCTGAAGCCTGCGCAGGCTCTCGACCTCGGGTTTTTCTTCGCAGACCACACTGCTGTAGCGGGCCACCACCTGCTGGATCGCTTTGCGGACCGGAGCAGACGAGTCCAATCCAAGAGCTGCGATTTGCTCGTTCAGGTCCCGCTGCAACCGCTCGAGCAGGTGACAGGTCGCCTGCTGCGCCGGAGTCAGTGACCCGCGCTCCGCGCCTTCGATATTGATTAATCGTTCTCCCACAAATGCATCCCTTCAGCCAACTTATCCCGACTAGTATAGCAAGCTGTCCCGCCCGGGGGCGCCGGGGGCGTCAGTGATCGGGTTCTTGGAAGGTGCGTGTAGCAGCGCGGCTTGTTTGCAGTGCGGCGGCAACTAGAGGCCGACGCTTTATCAGGCCTCATGGCGACGCCGGGAATCCTGATGGCCTTCTGGAGCGCGGACATCTTGTCCGCACTGGGATCGCGGACGTCCCGTCCGCGCGGCGGGCATCTTGCCCGCCGGTGTCCGACTTGGAAGTGCGACCAACACGGATGCCCGGCACGCGGGCAGGATGCCCACGAACCCAGTGCGGACGGGACAGGCCCCTTCCGCAACGATCCCCTGCACCTCTTGTCTTATCCTGCTGGCAGTCACTGCTCGCGTACCCGCCCGTAAAACCGCGTCAATACAGGCGAATCCCAGAGAAATGCTAGAAGGCGAAAGAGCCAGTACGCGGCCACGACGAACCCCGCGCCGAGAAGCAATTTAACGACATATACTCCCTGCGTCACCCCAAAGCGCCGCAACAGCTTCGAATATTCTGCGTGTGGCGCCGGGGCGGAAGAACCCCTTGTACGCTTCACCGACGACCCGTTCGACCGCGACCACCGCAAAAGCGAAAACGCCGGGATTGTCGATGAGAAGGACTCCCCTATTGTCCGCCAACCATAAGGCGGCTCCAGCCCCCGCACCGACGAGGATGCTCCAGAGGAACTTCCCGATAAAGAACCCTTCCCAGGGCGGATCCTTGAATCCCTGCCAACTGGATACGATCAGGCCTGAACCGCCCCTGTCAACGCCGTGATGAGAAGAGACATGGAAAGGCTCCGGGGGACCAGACTCTAGAGCCATTATAGGACACAAGCGCGCGGGCCGCAGGATCCGGCGGGTAAGCGGCTTGAGCCGCACCCTTGCCCTGGATGCCTGTGCTCCTGTCCTTCATTTTTCGAAACGCCCGGCGAGGACCATGGGACCTGTCGGCTGAGGACTACCTCCGGCGGGTTCAATCGTGACGGCGAGGACCGCAACTTCATTCACTTGGATAGGTACACTCAACCTGACTTCGGTTGTGACGCCGGACGACTTGAAGACTTCCGAGGGGATCGGCGGCCGGCCGTTTTGGATGACCCACATCTGAAAATCCTGTGCTTGAGACAGCGACGGCAACTCGTGGATGAACGCAACCGCGGTTCGGTCAGCAGGCTGAAGGAAAGCGCTGCCACTGGTTCCCGCATAGTTCTCAAGACCGACCATCCGCAAGAACTTTGTATCTGGCCGGGTCAGTAGATCGACGCGATCGCTCAGACTTTGATTTGATTCTCTAAGCCGCCGGTTCTCTTCTCTCAAGAGGCTCACCTGTCGATCCATCTCGACCCCCGCTTGCCACTGCTGCCAGGCGTACACGCCGAGGATCAACAGCAGGACCGAGGCCGCCAAGGCCCAGACCTGGTAACCACGCTGGCGCCAACCGACCCGGAATAGCACAGAATCAGCAGTCGCCTGCTTCAGGATGAGATCTTGGAGGCGCTCCGGGGGCTGCTTGAGAGGAAGCGTGAGCGGAAGGCTGAACAGCGCTTCACGCAACTCGGCCAGCTCCTTCTTACACTCGGCACATCCCTTCAGATGCGCCTCGAAACGGTCCCGCCTGGCGCTTTCGAGCTGGTCCAGCAGGTATTCAACGTAGTCGTCCTCGAATTCCCTCTTGCTCATTACGATTGCCTCAATTCCAGGCGGAGTCGCTCCAGTCCGAGGCGTATCCGGGTCTTGACGGTCCCCAAAGGCAAGCCTAGTTTCTCGGAAATCTCCTGGTGAGAGAGACCGTTGTAGAAGTTGAGATAGATCGGGATCTTCTGTTCGTCGGGAATGTCGGCCAGTGCTCTGCGGACGAGATCCCGTTTTTCGCCCTCTATGACATTCACGAGCGGGTCGTCAATGCCGGCCGGCATCTCGTATGCATCGGGTTCGGCAGAAATCGAGACGTGTGTGGAGTTCCTTCTGGCCGAGCTTCGCAGGGCGTCGATCGCTTTGTTCCGGGTGAGAGTCAGCAGCCAGGTGCACAGCGATCCGCGCTCCGGACTGAATTGTTCTGCCTTTCGCCAGACAGTCAGAAAGACATCCTGGACCACTGACTCTGCACTGACGGCGTCCTTGAGGATCCGTTCGGCAAACGAATAGACGATGGCCGAATAGCTGTCGTAGAGCTTTGACAGGGCAGCAGGGTCTCCTGTCTTAACCTTCTCCAGCAGGTCTGTTTCGACACCCATGGTCCCTGTAACATCCAATCATTCAACCGGCTCGAAATCAAACCGGGAGCGCCCGGCTCAGAACGACACGGGTGAACCGACTTCCCTGGCACGGTACAGGACGTCCGGGTCTTTGACGCCCACGGCTAGAGCGGTCTGCATATGGCGACGGGCCTCCTGCTTCCTGCCGTTCCGGTAGAGAGCCCATGCATAAGCATCGAGGGTGTACACGTCGCGGCGACGGCCGAACTCCCTTTGCGCGATCTCAAGCGCCTTCGCCGGGTTCCGGTGGGCCAAGTGGAAAATGAGCTCTCGGTTTGCGTTGTCCGGTTTGTCAGTCTCGGCAAGCGCGTCCTGCTCGAATCTCAGGAGAAGCGGCCCGGCCTCCCTGCGCCGCCCGGCCTTCATCAGTGTCTCGGCAAGCTGGTACAGATTCTCCGGATGGGGTGCCTGCGCGTAGCGCTGCCGCAGGAGACCCACAGCTTCATTGAACCGCTTCTGGACTTGCCGCACCTTGGCAAGTTCCCCGAGCGCATAGTGGTAGTTTGGAAAGTGAGCGAGGGCCTGGTGGAGCGCCCGCTCGGCGGCCTTTATCTTTCCGGACATCAGACATAGACGGCCTACGTGGGTGGAGATCCAAGCGAGATTCTCTGTCTCTTGTGGCGCCGTGCGCTGATAGGCGAGCTGCATGAACTGGATCGCGCCTTCGAGGTCGCCGAAAAGCTCCCGCAGATAGGCGGCGCGCGTAAGACCTGCAACATTGCCCGGCCGAAGATCCAGCATCCACTGAGCAGCTTCTTCCGCCTCCTTGTAGTTACCGAGCTCAGTATTCGCGTCGACCAGGAACCCGTAGACCATCACATCATCCGGAAAGCGCTTACGGAGGCGCTCCGCCTCTTCCAGGGCCTTCTGGAACTCATGCTTCCCGAGGAGCACCCAGACGCGAATCTTCAGGGCCTCATAGCTGCCGGGGTCGAGCTCGAGCGACTTCTGCAAAACTGCTTCAGCCTGGTCATAGAACGACGGATCGGACGTCTCACGAGCCCGGCTGGACAATGCCCAGGCGAGTTGATTGTAGGGGCCGGGCGTGGTTGGGTTCCGGTCAATCGTCTCTTCGAGCCGTTTGATTTTTTCCTGGGCCGGAGAGGACTGGCGTGTTGGTTCCCGCCCACTCACATTAATGCTGATACTCAGCGCCAAAACCAAGCATGTAAAGAGTCTCATATTCGCCTCCAAGGTCTTGGGAGCATCGGGCTCCGGCCTGCCTTGTGCCGAGCTGGAGTCCGATGCTCCGAGGTGGTTGCTCATCAGTCGACAGGTCCACCTCCGGGTTCGCCAGGGTCAATGTGACGGCGATTTCGCCCGTCCGGACAGTGCGCAAGGTAAGGAAACTGGGGTTGGTAGGAGGCATCGTTGACGTTGACGCCATCGCCCAGTCGGCCATTGACGTCGGGATTGAAGCCGGGGAAGGGCGCCAAGACGCCTCCCACCCCCACCCGGAGAACGACGTCGACTACGTCATCCTGCAATCGGCGACCGTTTGGAAAACCGGCAGGATCCCCGCCAATGAGGCCCAGCCTGTTCATGGAATCAGGCGGGGTAGCGGGGACTCCGGTGTTCAGACGGAGAAGATCCGCAATCGGCCCCCCGGGGGTCCCCTCTGCTGCAATCGGTGGAGCGTAAGTGACCAGCGGTAACAGATCCGTGCGAGGCGCGACCGGCACGCTGAGGGCACCCCCATACAGCGCTTCAACAACCCGCACGATGGCTGGATCCAGGAAGAAATCGGCAAACTGAGAATCGCGGCGCGGGCGGTCCATGCTGAAACGATCCTTGGAGCCGATCCCGATGATCAGTTCGTTGATCAACGGATTCCCGATTCTCTGGACTTGCCGGAAGGGTCCGGAGGCAAGCGTGGGAGAAGGAGAACGGCGCACCGTTTCCCGGCGCCGCGACGTTGTGGCCCAGATTCCGATTGTAGCGGCAAGCGATGTCGCCGGTTCCACCTTCCCAGTGGAAGTGAGCAGTTCAATAGGTACCTCAATCGCAATCGCGTTCACTGCGAACCCCGAGACCGTATCGCTGGCGAAGTTCTGTGGGGCAACGTCCTCGGCAGCCGTAAGAACGCCCGGGACCCCGCTCCCAAGGGTGCGAAAGTTCGCCGTATCGAACGCGGCGCCAAGATCGATCCAAAACGGATCGTCCGTCGTACCCGCGAAAACTGAAACTCCTTGTCCGAGATCGTACGTGCCGGCGGCAAAAAGCGCGGCATAATCCATCGTCCGGGGACCGGCGTTCGCCGGCACCGCGAACAACGATGACCCGTCCGCGCGTTTCAGGTCGGCTCTCTTGTTGCCTTTGATCATCGTCACGGTATAGGTCTGTCTCTGATTCAGTCCCAGACTCTCGAACGAGTTAATCCTGGGCGGGACTACGAGATTCTGGGTGCCTGGTTCAAAGGCGCCCTGGTCGCCTGCACCAGCCAGTGCGGTAAACAGGCCGGGGAGCCGGTAGTCGGTCTCGAAGCGAAACTGAAAGGTGACGTCTTCCACCGCGTCATGGTCGTTATCAACCTTGATCTCGTAACGGATCTCAGGGTCGAACGGAAAGAAAGTCGGTCCGTTGGCCGGTTCGAGCAAAGGATCGACGCAGAGGATTATCGTTACTTTGCTGGGCGGGGTATTGGGAGACTGGTCGGGAGCGTAGCTGACGAACGCGTAGAGGTCGGTAATGTCCGCCTTGTGATCAAGAGCGGTGATAGGAGCCTCCCGGTGGTTCGATCCGTGGAGATAAAGCGCCATTGTCAAAAACAGAACCGGCGCGGTCGCAGTCCTAAAGGCAAGGCTTCTAATCATGGGGTAAACTCCTTTGATACAAGCGAGATGAACCAGTCGGGTCCTTCTCCAATCGAAAGGCTGGTCATCCCAAGGTTTGCTCAATATACGAAGGAACTGAGACGGTTGGATTTCCAAAAAGGGACTTTTGCGGGTTTGATCTCGCGTCCGACGCAGGAGTCAGCAGAGGAGGCCGGTCGCAATTCGCGTGGCAGAGAACACTCGGCGCCGTTCGGCTGACGACGCGCAATGTGATAAATTGTTTATTATTCTAACCCTGCATTCGATTGGAGATACTCGCATTATGATGGATTTATCACCCGCAGCTCTGATTTTCGTCCATGTTATCGGCATCGTGGGGGTGTTTGCCGCCGGCTATCACCTCGGACAAAGGAAGACCGAGATTCAGCCACCTCCCCGCGTGAGAAGAGTTCGATAGCAGCTCACCCCTCAAGCAAAGAGGCCAGAGCCCACGGAAGAAACCGTCGACTCTGGCCTTTTTTGCTTTCCCATGCCCCCGGTTCGAGGCGGTTATTCAATTTCTTCTGTTTCGAGAAGACTGCGGCGCACGAAGCTGCCGTTCGCGTAGCAATCAATGATGCACTTTTCCCCGCTCCCCGAGAAGTGGACATAGGTGACTTGGTCTTTCCTTTCGGAGTAGCCTCCAGCCAAGGCCCCCAGCGTTGGGTATCGAAAGTGTCGGTTGTGGCCTGCCTGTTCAAAGTCTGGATATAGGTAGAGAGTGAGGTGCCCCGTCGAATCAAACACCGAGGCGTAGAACCGACAGATCCAGTCTCGAGTCGCTGGAGGTCTCGAATTATGGAGTGCTCGCTCTCGGTTGTCAGCAGGAACGAACAAAAAAGCCAGAGTCAGCCGAACAATATCCGCTTCGCTCCGGCGTTATTCCGAAAGGGACTGACTTTGTCAGCCGCGTTATGGCCTCCCATTGCGTCCGACCCCAAATAAGGACCCCACATAACAGCGCCGCAGGCCCGAGAGCTAGAACGAACAAACGATTCTTCGGGATCGCGCTAGACTGGTTTCATGAAACCAGACGGATTTGATCTCGATGACGCAGTTGCCCTGCTCGAACGGACGCCGGCGTGTCTGAGTGCCCTGCTCTCCGGCTTGCCCGAAAAATGGGTGCGGGCGACAGAGGGTGAGGGTCGGTGGTCACCGTACGACGTGATCGGACACCTCATTCACGGCGAACGTACTGACTGGATCCCGCGCGCCCGGCACATTATTGCCGGCAACACTCGACCTTTCGAGCCTTTCGATCGTACCGCCCAGTTCACCGAGAGCCAGGGCAAGAGCCTGCGTGAGCTGCTGGCGACGTTTGCTGAACTCCGCGCTGAGAACCTCTTGGCGCTGGCAGCTTTGGATCTGACGGAGCGGGACTTGACCCGCAGAGGCCTGCATCCCGAGCTTGGAGAGGTCAGTCTCGGGCAACTGCTGGCGACATGGGTGGTACATGACTTGGATCACGTGACCCAGGTAGCGCGGACGATAGCCAAGGCGTACGCTGAAGCAACCGGGCCGTGGAAAGTCTACCTGTCGATCCTGGGCGACCGCCGTTGACTGTAGCCGACTCCCGAGCCGGACATCGACGGCTTGCGCGCTGGCGGCTAGTTCCAACAAAAAAGCCAGAGTCAGCCGGACGATCCCGGGTGGCTCTGGCTTTTTTGTTCAGCACGAAACGCCGCTCAGCCGCGATATGTACGGAGCGCCTTCATGTAGTTGGCGCGCTCGAACGCTGCAGGGTTAGCGGCAGAGGCTTGGCTCATACTCCCCTGCATCTGCTTCACGGATTCGTACCCACGCTCGGACAGCCATGCGGTCAAGTCACCAAGAACATTCTTGATGTGACCGATGCCGTTCTTGTAGAGGGCCGAACACATCATCGTCACATTAGCTCCGACCAGCAGCATCTTGATCACGTCGTCGGATGTATGAATGCCGCTGGTGGCCGCAAGACTGAGATTGAGCCTGCGCGATAAGATCGCGATCCAGCGCAGGGGAAGGCGCAACGCCTGGGGGGTGCTCAGAAGAACATTGGGCGTTACTTCGAGGCCTTCCAGGTCTATGTCCGGCTGGTAGAAACGATTGAAAAGAACCAGACCGTTCGCCCCGGCTTCCTCCAGCCGCTTGGCCATTCCTGCGAACGCGCTGAAGAAAGGGCTCATCTTGACGGCCACAGGAATCGTGACCTGGCCTTTCACGGCCTTCAGGATGTCGATGTACAGTTGTTCGATCCGCCCGGCTGAGGCTGAAAGATCGGTCGGCAGGAAGTAGATATTCAGCTCCAGCGCGTCGGCGCCCGCTTCCTGGATCAGCTTCGCGTATCGCACCCAACCACCTTCGGACGAACCGTTCAGACTGCCGATGACCGGGATCCCAAGCGCTTGCTTGGCTTTTCGAATATGTTCCAGGTAACCGTCCGGCCCGACGAAGAAGGTTTCAGGCTCGGGAAAGTAACTGGTCGCCTCGAAGAAGCTCTCCGTTCCCTGGTTGAGCCGATCATTCAGCTCAAGGCTGTCGTGGATGATCTCCTCTTCGAACAGGGAGTAGCAGACGACTGCGGCGGCTCCCGCATCTTCCATCAGACGCAGGTTGTCCAGCTTTTCAGATAGGCTCGACGCCGAGGGGACCACCGGGTTCTTCAACGTCAGCCCAAGGTATGTAGTTCTCAGATCCATGGCTTTTCCATCCTTTTTTGTAGTCTCAGGGGCCTCGAAACCCGAAACCCCGGAGTCCGTACCTGTCGTCTACTTCTGCCCTTCTTCGGTCGAGAATGGCATGGCAGCCAGATGTTCGTAGAACCGCCGGCGCTGGTTGACGTCCTGCTGAGCCAGAATGATGAGGCGCTTGGCCTCTTCAGGCTTGCTCTTGGTCAACATCTTGAACCGATTCTCGCGATAGCAGTACTCGGAGACCGGGATCTTGGCCTGCCGGGAATCCAGCTGCAGCGGGTTCTTGCCTTCAAGCACCAGAGCTGGATTGTACCGGTAAAGCGGCCAGTAGCCCGAGTCGACCGCGGCTTTCTGCTCCTCGAGAGCGTGCTCCATGTCGATTCCATGCGCTATGCAGTGCGAGTAGGCAATGATGATTGACGGGCCGTCGTAGGCTTCGGCCTCGAGGAAGGCGCGCAATGTGTGCTCGTCCTTCGCCCCGAAGGCTACGCTTGCCACGTAGACGTTCCCATAACTCATCGCCATCAGACCCAGATCCTTCTTGGCCAGAGGCTTGCCGCCAAAGGCGAACTTCGCGACTGCTCCCCTGGGGGTGGATTTCGAAGCCTGTCCTCCGGTGTTCGAGTAGACCTCGGTGTCGAGCACCAGGACGTTGACGTTGCGGCCGGAGGCCAAGACGTGGTCCAAACCGCCGTAACCGATGTCATACGCCCATCCGTCGCCGCCGATGATCCACACGCTCTTCTTGACCAGCATGTCGGCCAGCGAGTTCAACTGTCGAGCTTCGGTGGTTTGGAGTTTCTCAATCTTCTCCCTCACCAGGATGACCCGGCAACGTTGCGCGAAGATCTCAGCCTCGTCGTGCTGTTGCGATTCGAGAATGTCTTTGACCAGCTCGGTTCCGATCTCGGATTCCAGTCGCTTAACCAACTCGCGGGCATACTCGGCCTGCTTGTCGATCGAAAGGCGGAAACCGAAGCCGAACTCAGCCGCATCCTCGAACAAGGAATTGGACCAGGTTGGCCCTCGCCCGTCTTTGTTGAAGGTGTAAGGCGTGGTCGGCAGGTTGGCACCGTAGATCGAGGAACAGCCCGTCGCATTAGCGCATACGGCGCGGTCCCCGAACAGCTGGGTCATCAGTTTGAGATACGGCGTTTCACCGCATCCGGCACAAGCACCGGAGAACTCAAACAGCGGCTGCAAGAGTTGGCTGTGCCGCACGAGGCTGGGGCGCAGCTTGGTGCGGTCCACTTCCGGGATGCTCTTGAAGAAGTCCCAATTGACGCTTTCCGGCTCGCGCAGGGGCGCCTGGGGCTTCATGTTGATCGCCTTGACCTTCGTCTCGGTCTTGCTCTTCGCCGGGCAGACATCCACGCAAACGCCGCAGCCGGTGCAATCCTCGGGGGCTACCTGGATTGTGTACTTCATCCCGGCGAATTCACGATCCTTGGCATTGACCGACTTGAAAGTCGCCGGTGCCGCCTCGGCCAAGGCCGGTTCGAAAATCTTCACGCGGATAGTGGCGTGCGGGCAAACCAGCGCGCATTTGCCGCACTGGATACAGATATCGGGCTCCCATACCGGGATATCCTGGGCGATGTTTCGCCGCTCCCATTGGGTCGTTCCAGTCGGGAAAGTCCCGTCAGCGGGGAAAGCGCTCACCGGAAGCTCGTCGCCCCTGCCTGCGATGATCATCGCCGTGAGGTTCTGGACGAACTCGGGCGCTTCCTCTGGCACCGCCCGCCGCAGGTCGAACGTCGCGGTAACGGAGCTCGGGATCTTCACCTCATACATGTTGGCCAATGCCTGATCGACGGCGTTGAAATTCATCTTGACGACTTCTTCACCGCGCTTGCCGTAGCTGTGCCGTATGGACTCCTTGATCGCCTCAATGGCCTCCTCGCGCGGCAGAACGCCGGAGATCGCGAAGAAACAGGTCTGCATGATCGTGTTGATGCGCACGCCGAGGTTCGCCTTGCGGGCCACGTCGTAGGCGTCAATGACGTAGAACTTGATCTTCTTCTGAATCAGTTGCCGCTGAGCCGTGTGAGGTAGTTTGTCCCAAACCTCGTCAGGACCGTAGGGGCAGTTAAGCAGGAAGGTCCCACCCTCAACCAGGTTCTTCAGGACATCGTATTTCTCCATGAATACGAACTGATGGCACCCGACGAAGTTCGCCTTGGTGATCAGGTAGGATGACCGGATCTGCCTGGGCCCGAAGCGCAAGTGCGATACGGTCACCGAACCAGCCTTCTTGGAATCGTAGACGAAGTAACCCTGACCGAAGTTGGGTGTGCCTTCCGCAATGATCTTGATGGAATTCTTGTTGGCACTGACGGTTCCATCCGAACCGAGGCCAAAGAACATCGAGCGAACCACGTCGGCCGGTTCGGTGGAGAAATCCGGATCGTAGTCGATACTCGAATTGGTGACGTCATCCACGATCCCGACGACGAAGTGGTTCTTGGGCTCCGCTTTCTCGGCGTTTTCGAAGACGCCCTTGACCATGGCCGGAGTGAACTCCTTGGACGACAGACCATACCTGCCGGCGAGAACCATCGGTTTTCCGGCCCCGTTGAATGACATCTCGACCAGCGCGTTAACTATATCGAGGTACAGCGGATCGCCGGGCCCCCCCGGCTCCTTCGTTCGATCGAGAACCGTCAGCTTCTTCACGGTCTTGGGCAGAGCGGCGATGAAGTGCTGCATCGAGAAGGGACGGTAGAGGCGAACCTTCAAAATTCCGACCTTCTTGCCCTGGGCGAGGAGGTTATCGACCGTTTCGTGAGCCACCTCGGCTCCCGAACCCATCAGGACAATCACGTTCTCAGCATCCGGAGCGCCGACGTAGTCAAAAAGCTTGTACTGCCGTCCGACCAAGGCAGCGAACTTATCCATGACCTCCTGCACAATTCCAGGGCAGGCAAGATAGAAGGGGTTGGCGGCTTCCCTGTTCTGGAAGAAAACGTCAGGGTTCTGCGCGGTGCCGCGGATAACCGGACGATCCGGCGAAAGCGCGCGGGCTCGATGGGCCAGGATCAACTCGTCCGGCAACATCGCTCGCATGACCTCGTCTTCCAACTCCTCGATCTTCGCGATCTCGTGTGAGCTCCGAAAACCGTCGAAGAAGTGAATGAATGGAACGCGCGACTGCAAGGTGGCCGCCTGCGCGATCAGGGCCATGTCCATTATTTCTTGAATGGAGCCCGATGCCAGCTGCGCCCACCCGGTCGAGCGGACCGACATCACGTCGCTGTGATCCCCGAAAATCGACAGACAATGCGTCGCCAAGGTTCGAGCCGCCACGTGAAAGACCGTGGAGGTCAACTCGCCGGCGATCTTGAACATGTTCGGGATCATCAGGAGAAGACCCTGGGAGGATGTGAAAGTCGTCGTCAGCGCGCCCGTCTGCAGGGCGCCGTGAACCGCTCCGGCGGCACCGCCTTCACTCTGCATCTCCTGAACATACGGGATCGTTCCCCAGATGTTCTTCTGTCCTTCCGCAGAGTTCTGGTCGGCGTACTCGCCCATTGCCGACGACGGCGTAATCGGGTAGATGGCAATGACCTCGTTGGTCTTGTGCGCCACATAACCGGCAGCCTCGTTGCCGTCGATTGTTACTAGTTTCTTAATCATACCGTTCCCCACTAAGTTGTTACGTATTTCAAATGCGAAAACCGGACCGTTAAAAGTGTTTGATCATACACCCTCCGGCCCTCTGTTGTCAGACCGTTTTCTCTTCGCCGGTGTCTTCCTTTCGCTGTTCGACACTGCTTTACTGCAAACAACGTGCCCACCCTTTCCGGGCGCAAGAAGCCGAACCACCGGGCATTCGTGGAGGACCCGGCCGCGGCTTTGAGGCATATGCCATCTGGAGCCTCGGGTTCTTGGGTGATATGACGCAAAACGTGCAAAATCGAGGTGGGTGAGTGGGGGCCAGAGGCAAAAAGAAGGGACACGAACAGTCGGTGATGGTCCGAAACTGTCCGTGTCCGTCCGTTTGATTGGTAAGGACTACTTGGTCGCGGCGCCGTTTTGCCCGCGTGCCACGACGATGTCATTCTGATCGATGATCGTGTACATCGCCTTTTGCAGAGAGGTCAGCGCCCTCTGGTAATCGATCAGGGCGCGAAGCTCCCGGACTTTGGCATCCGCCAGCTGACGCTGGTATTCCAGAACTTCAAAGTTGGTCGACAAGCCTGCCTCGAACCGCTTGTTTTCGCCGGCGAGTTGTTCTTCGGACAGCTGTCGGGCCACCTTCGAGGTTTCCCATCCCTTTCGGCGAGTGTAAATACTCTCGTAGGCGTTTCGAACGTCGACCATCACCGTCTGCTGGGTGTTCTTCATCCGGCTCGTCAGCTGACGCTCGTTGATCACGACCTGCGCCCGCTCCGCCTCGGATGCCCGGTTGCGGAACGGCATCTCGATCGTGACACCCACCTGGTAGTTCAAGTAATCAAAACCGAAGGCCTGACCCCATGCATTGCCGAACCGGCCATACAGGGGGTGGGCGGGGTCTAACACGCTGGACCCCTTGGCGTCGGGAACGCCGTCGCCGTCGGTGTCGATAAGCTGAGTCCTGTAGACATCTCCGGCCGACCCGATGTTCCACATACGGGCCGTCAGGTTGACTGCGGGTTTGCCCTGATTTTTGTAATACGCGCGGTCTACCTCGTTCTGTTCGAGCCGGTAACGGGCCTGGGCCAGCTCGGGTCTTTGCTGCAGGGCCTTCTCGATCGCCTGATCCAGCGTGAGCGTGAGGTCCTTCATTTCCGGCAGATCACTTGGAATGACGCTGATGTTCCAGATGCTCGCCTTGGGATCGGGGGCAAGAAGCCGCTTTAGATTGTTCTGCGCTTCGATGATGCCGACCTCGGAGCTGATCATGTCCTGTTCCGAGTTGGCCACCGCTGCCCGGGACTTGGTGATTTCAATCGGGGCCATGACGCCGATCTCGACACGTTTCTGGTTGTTCCGGTGCTGGACGATCGCGAGCTCCATGGCCTGACGGCGGGTCTCGTGGTTCTCGATCGCATAGACCAGTTCCCAGTACTGGTTTTCGACCTGCTGAACGATCGTGGAGACGCGTTCTTCAAAAACGCTGTCGGCGATCTTCTGGTCCAGATTTAGTACTTTGAGCTGTCGCTCGGTCTGGGTCTGCCGGAACCCCTTCAGGACCGGCTGGCTAAACTGAAAGTCCAGGGTGCTGGTGACCCCGGGATTGAACGTCTGGAAGGTACTGTTGCTGGACGTCCGGCTGTTATCGAAATTGAGTGTGAAAGCACCGCCGCCCGGCACCTGTTGCAGCAACTGCGTGTTGAAGTTCAAGCCGTCTCCGGTGGTTATGGGGACGCCAGCTCCAGCATCGAGGATATTCGTCGAAGGACGCTTCGTCTCTCGCCAGCCAACGCTGAAAGTAAATCGTGGATCGTAGAAACCGCGGGTGCCTATGATCCGCTGCTTGTTCAGATCCTCGTTGAAATCCTCAATCGCGATTTCCAGGTTGTTGGTCAGCGCCAATCGAATCGCATCCTTCAGGTTCATGTCAAGAAAGGCGCCCTGTTTCTTCGTCCTGGCGATGTAGGATTCGGGCACCTGAACCGGGGCGTTCTGGTCCGTTGCCGGTTGAACGCTCGGCTGAGGGGCGCTCGGCTGAGCGGCGGTTGGTTGGGGCGCCTGCTGGGCCACGACGGGAACGAGGATGAAGCCCAGAACAAGCAGGATGCAGACCACGGATATTCCTGAGGTTTTCATACGATCTCCAAGACTTGATTTATACCGCAAGTCAATTGTCTTCACTTGCCGTTGGTGTACGAAAGTACGACGCAAATTGTTTCAAGGAACGCAGGATTTTGCAATCAAGTAACAGGGATTCCTCGACGCCTGGGGGATAGGCTCGACGTGTAATTGAGGGCACCGAAGGAAGAAATGAGGAAGGACAGGAGTCGGGACTTCCACACCTTGCGATGCGGAAGTCCCGTCCGGCTGGCCGGAAGGAGGATCGCTGCTGCCAAGCCCTAAGGCTCGTTATCGTCTTCACCTTCGTCTTCGGTCTTGTCCGGGTCCGAATCACGCTTTAGAGTCGGACGATTGGACGGGGTTCCGTCCTTCTTGAGGGTGGGTTTCTCGGATTCGGTTCGATCCGTATTCGTTTTGCGCTTCAACGTAGGCCGCTTCGCCGAGCCAGACTGCCCGCCCTGTCCAGGAGCGAGCTGCTTGCTGTCGATCTGGATCAGCCGAGATTTGACCCGGTCAAATTCCGAGGTCGTAACCACGTACTCTTCCTTGGCCGGCAACTGCGATATTTCGGTCTGCACCAATTCGATCCGGTTTTCCAGAGTGGGGTGAGTCCGCCAGAAGCTGGCCATGGACCCCGGCTTGTTCTTTTCCTTGGCCTGCAGCTTCTCGAAGAACGTGATGAAGCCGGCCGGATCATACCCGGTGTTCCAGGCATACTGGGTTCCGAGTTGATCCGCCTCGGACTCGGACTTCCGCGTGATGCCAAGGACTGCGAGCGACAATCCCATGCCCAGACCCTGTTGCATGGCCATCTGGGTCCAGTAGCCGCCCACGAACAGCAGTGGCAGGGCGCCAAACTGAAGAAGCTGTGCCTTGGTCATCCGCTCGGTGGCATGACGCGCCGTCACATGGGCGATCTCGTGAGCCATGACGCCGGCCAACTCACTTTCGTTCTCGGCCTCCAAAATCAGCCCTTTATTCACGTAAAAGTAGCCGCCGGGCAAAGCGAAGGCGTTTACCTCATCGGTGTCGACGACCTTGATCACGAACGGGACCTTAGCATCGGAGTTCTTTACGATTTCCTGGCCGACCTTGTCGACGAACTCCGTCACAACTGGGTCTTCCACCAGTCGAGCGGTCTGTTCGAACATCTCGGCGTACTGGGCGCCGATCTGAATCTCCTTTTCGAGAGAGACAAAGTTCGGAAAGATGCCCCCGATTCGTCCGTTGATGTCCCGGTTGCCGATTTTATCGACGTCGCCATGCTTGCGGTCCGCGTAGCCGGCTCCGACGGTTAAAAGCAGCACCAGAACCAAGCAGGCTGCTGACTTGAAATGCTTTTTCATCCGCATATTGATCCTCCAACCTAACTCCATTATAGGCTATTGAAGCTCCTTTTCTTCAGACGGATTGTCTGTTATCGTCACGAACTTAGACGGGGAAAACGGCAAGATGTTTCAACGCTAAATGATAAGCCCTGAACCGTCTTTTATGCGCTTTGAAGCGGGGGCAGGCCAATTCGGCGCCAGAGGCCGCCTGGCGAAGTGGCGACCGCTGCTCGATCCCGCATGACCGCGCAGCCGGTTTGAAATCCCACGCGAGGCCACACTTCATGATGAAAATTCTGACCGCCGAGCAAATGAGGCAGGTGGATCGGCTCAGCACCGAGCGGTTCGGAATCCCGAGTATCCTGTTGATGGAGAACGCTTCTGTCCAGCTGTTCAGGGCGCTCGAAGAACGCTTCCCTGACCTCGACCGGCGACGCATCGGGATACTTGCTGGAAAAGGAAATAACGGAGGAGACGGCGCTGGACTTGCCCGTCAGCTCATGCAACGGCGAATTTCCCCCGCATTTGTGCTGCTCGCCAAAAGCACCGATGTCACGGGGGATGCGCGGATCAACCTGGATATCCTGCTCAAATCAGGGCTCCCCGTCATGGAAGTGCGCACCCCGTCTGACTGGGTGCAGGTTCGCCCGGTGCTCGACCAGTGCGATATCGTGGTGGACGCCATTCTCGGGACCGGCTTGAGCAAAACGCCGGAGGGGCTGTACCGCGAGGCGATCGAGTGGATCAACCAATCGTCGGCATTCGTCCTCGCTGTGGATATCCCCTCCGGAATGCCTTCGGATTCATGTGAAGGCAATAACCTCTGCGTGCGGGCCGACCTGACAGTCACTTTCACGGCCCCGAAGATCGCCCATGTGCTCAACGGCGATCAGGAGGCACTTGGCAGAGTCTCCGTTGTGCCGATAGGAAGCCCGCCGCAACTCCTCGATGACCCGGCCTTCAGCGTCGGACAGATCGACGCTGAGATGGCCCGGCAGTCCCTTCCATCTCGTCGTGTCAATGCTCACAAGGGGGACTTCGGACACGTGGCCCTTGTCGGCGGGTCACCGGGAAAGGCAGGGGCAATCGCGCTGTCAGCCGCAGCCGCCCTCAGGACCGGATCGGGGCTTGTTACGGTTCACGTTCCGTCCACCGTGCAGCAGGTCGTCGCCTCGGCTCGACCCGAGATCATGACGGCCGGACTCGCGACCACTGCGGAGGGGACCTTTGCACTGGCAGGGCTCCCCGAACTGATTGACGACCTGCGCGCCCGGGATGCGGTTGGTGTGGGGCCAGGCATCAGCCGGGTGAGCGAGACCGCCCAGTTCGTGCGCCGCCTGGTGCACGATTGTCCTGTCCCGATGGTCCTCGACGCGGACGGGCTGAATGCTTTCGAGGGCGCCGCACCGAGTCTCAGAATCGCAAGTGGGCAGGCCCTGGTCCTGACGCCTCATCCTGGAGAGTTCGCACGACTGACGGGCCTCCCTCCCACCCGCATAGCGGCAGATCCCATCGGCTGCGCCCGCGCATTCGCGACCGAGCACCAGCTCTGGGTGGTACTAAAAGGCTTCCGCACTCTGCTGGCTTCCCCTGACGGCCAGGTTCTCGTATGCCCGCGCGGAAACCCCGGAATGGCGACGGCAGGCATGGGTGACACGCTCACCGGGATCTTGACTTCGCTGGTCGGTCAGTACGCGGCAGCAGGCAGGACGACACCTCAGGACATGACCCGCTCGCTGGCACTCGGCGTTTTCGTTCACGCGACGGCCGGGGACCGGGCAGCCCTGGTTTCCGGCTACGAATCGCTGGTGGCTGGAGATGTGATCGAGCATCTTGGTATCGCATTCGAGGAAATCCGTCACGGCACGGCCCAGGGACGGATTGGCTGATTCATGGCGACCTACCTCTCGAAGAGCGAGATGGAGACCTTCCAAACCGGCGAGCGCGTCGGGGAGCGGATCCGGAAGCCAACGACGATCCTTTTGTTCGGTGGGCTTGGGGCTGGAAAAACCGTCCTGACTCGCGGAATCGCAGCCGGCCTCGGCGTCGCGGACCCTTCGTCCGTCCACAGCCCATCCTTTACACTCGTTAACCAATACCCGAGCAGCCGCGGAACCCTCGTTCATATCGATCTCTACCGCTTGGAAACCACCCGCGACCTCTACTCGATCGGAATCGAGGAATTCCTCGACGGGAATTCGATCGTGGTGATTGAGTGGGCCGAAAAACTCCCCTTCGCCGTACCCGACGCAGTGGTGATCAAGATCCATTTGGGGCGGGAACCCGACCACCGCACGATTGAGGTGATGGGGGATGACCGGCTGACCGGCTGACCAGGTGCGAAGAAATCGGCCGTCCATTTTGGACTGCGGCGGCAGAGGGCCGTCCGAAGTGTTATCAGGACGCCCGGCGACGCCGCTTTCCCCTGTAAAGATCCCGCAATTCAGGCTGCTCGGTCAGGCAAGATCCCGCTCAGGGGAAAGCGGCGTCGCCGGGCGTCCGCAAACCGCGCGGCTTGCCCTCTGCCGCCGCAGTCCAAAATGGACGGTCGGTTTTTTCACACCGTCTGAACGACTGGCCAAGTGTCTGTGCTTCAATTGTCGGCTGGGCAGCCGGCCAGCCGGGGAGCGGGCAGTGCAGTGGGCAGTGGGCAGCCGGTCAGCTGGTCAGCTGTCGGGCGGTCCATCCCCCCCTCGTCGGTCAAAACCGAAAAAATCTTCAACTTTTCTTCGTATTTTTTCCGACTCGAGCGTTAGTAGCTATGTGAGGTCAGCTATGAACGAACGAGGAATCAGCTATGTAGAGGTCTTGATCACCTGCATGTTGCTGGCGGTTTTTGCAGGCGCCGGCGTCACATCGGTGAACGGTTTCAGACGAGCCGCGGATCTTCAGATGTCGTGCCAGACCATGGTGTCAGACCTGAATCGAGCGAGAATCCAAGCGATCTCGTCCAATCTGCCAGTGTCGGTCATCGTCAGGCCGGACCGCCTCGCGTACGCGGTCGTCGAGGCGGGCGATACCGCCAGGTGGCGGCTCCTGCCGCGAGGTGTCCGGCTGGCAACCTCTCCCGCCCGGCCAGTCACCTTCTATTCCAGGGGCGGGGCCGCTCCCGCAGGCTCCTTCACGATCGCCAATTCCACTGGACAGGTTCGGATCGTGGTGTCACCGCTGGGGAGGGTACGATGGACGGTCGGCTAAAGCAACGCCTGAAGCCCTCACGTCATCAGGGCGGTTTCACTCTCGTTGAGGCGGTCTGGGCGATCCTCGTGCTGAGCATCATGGCATTAGGCCTTATGGCTCTGGCGAGCCAGGCAATCCAAGCCCACCGCAGGATTCTCGACTCGAGGATCGCTACAATCCGGACATGGAACCAGGCGACCGATTTCCAGGCGGGCCGCACCAGAGGAGAGGAATTTGCCCCAATCCCGGGACGGCGTCCCATGCAGAGAATGACGCTCAGAAATACACAGGGCCGAAAATGGGAGGTTCTGCGTGCCGGAAAATAACGAAAAGGGTGCCGGTCTCGTGGAAGCAATGATTTCAATGGTCATCTTCCTTGTCGTGACGCTCGGAGCACTCGGTTTGGTCGACCGCTTTCAGTCCCTCGCCTGGAACCTGAATCTCCTGCAGGAAAAGGAGGCCAACATTACCGCTGCTCCTCTGCTGTTGGCCCGTTGGGTCCTCCCTGCGGGGAACAACCGTTTCGCTTCGAACCGGGTCGGTGTTTCAGGCGACCCGAAGACCCTCGAGATTCGCTCCGATATCGACGGGCCTTCTGGATTTCCAGACGGCACGCTCGCTCAGAGCTACGAAGCGATCGCGATCCGACGCAACGGGTCCGATTTGCAGGTGAAGAGCGACCAGGGCACATTCCAGCCAGTCCTGAAGAATGTCAGTCAGCTCGAATTCCGGGCAGAGCTTCCGGTAATCGAGATCTCGATAGCAGGACAGGTGGACCGTCGGACACTCGCAATGTCTGCGCCCCCGGTCGTAGACCAGACGACGATGAGGTTCTACGCATGGAACTACCGAAGAAACCTGTTCGCAGAAGAGCCGTGAGGCGGTCGAACCGTCCTCGCTCCACGCAACGCAGCGGGTTTGCATTGATTCTGCTGGTCTTGCTCCTCGGCCTGCTGGTTTCCCTGGCTGCGGCGGTCTCTCTTGCACTCGTCAACCAGGGGCAGAACGCCGCGGGCTTCGAGAGCCAGTTATCCAGCCTGATAGTAGCGGCGAATGGAATCGAATACGCGCGGTGCGTGCTTCCAAACCTGTCGATCACCGATACCCTCCGAGGGCAGGATGGGCAGGTGACGGCCGGCGGGCAGGGCTGGCGAAACCCGCTTTCGCTCGAGCAGGCGCGCCGGATCGCACCCGCCCAGTGGCGGCCGTTGACCGACGATGGGATCCCCGCCTGGAATGGTACTCCCCTCCTGTCTGGCGCTTACAAGTCCGAGCCAGGGTACCTGGCCTTGAAGTTCTCCAACAATGCGGAAGAACCACCGGGGCAGGACGAAGACGGCATTGTGGTTGTCAGAAGCGTCGGGATGGTACCTGAGCGGCAGATCCTTGGCGGACGGCGCAACAGTGCCTGCCTGATCGAGGCGGTATTCAGACAACAGCGCGAGTTCGAGGCCCATGCAGCACTGACGTTATTTGCCGAAGAGGCGAACCTCGTCTTCGAGGGGGAGAAATCGGCGATTGAGGGGGGCGATCTCGCGGCCATAGGGATCATATCGACAACCAAGCTTTCTCGAGAAGTCAGCGATTCGGTGAAAAAACTGCCTGATGAACGAATATCAGGCGGCCGATTGAGGCCTTCGGTCCACGACCTCACGATTCAACATCTGTCCTCGAAGCGGTATCGTTCGATCTTTTCGGCTCGATTCTGGTCACACCTGATCGAGAACCTTCCAGATTTTGCGGATACGAACGATCCCGGGATCGCTTACATCCATGGCGGACGCATTTCAGGCAACTTCCATGGAGTACTGGTGACTGAAGGAAATACCGATCTGACAGGCACGGTTGAAGGACTCCTTCTGCACCTGGGCAACGGCAAGCTGACGCTCGCCGGGGAGGCGAAAGTACGAGGCGCAGTGTGGATGACCAATGTCGACTACAAGAAGTCCCAGCTGTCTCATCGCCCGGTTCGGCTGCATTTGGCCGACTTCGCCACGATTCAATTCGACGCGAGCTTGGCCGACGAAGCGTTGAGCTGGTTACCGCCGACCCAACTGGGGTGGCGCATTTTGTTTTCGGAAATGCCCGGATAGCCGTATAATGCGGCTATCGGAGGTTCTTATGAAAGTCTTCCTGTGCCTGCTTATGCTCCTGACTGGATGGTCGTTTGGGCAAAGCAGCAAGGACCAGCCGTCTCTGGTCGACCTCTCCAAAGAGGCCCGCGAACGTAAGGCGAAGACCGAGAAACCGGCCCGACTGATAACCAACGCCGATCTGACTAAGTACCAGAATGCGCCGGTCAGTATCAGCAAATCAGACGCGGTCGAAGAGGAGGCCAACGCCGAGAAATCCAAGAAAACGGGTAAAGAGCAGAAGACTGGCGAAGGCGCGGAAGGCGAGGGGCAGCCGGAAGCAAAAGTGAATGATGTGGCGTTTTGGAAGTCTGCGTTTGAGGAAGCGCGCATGAACTACAAAAACGCCGTCAACCGGGGCCTCGTGCTCCAGCTGAGACTGAACAACCTTGTGAACGCCTTCTATCGCGAGGACGATGGCAGCACGCAGGGCCTGATACAGCAGCAGATGGAAGCGGCCCGTCAGGAGATAGAGAAGAACAAAGCGGAAGTCGAGGAAGCTCGAAACCTGATTGATCGACTGCGCAAGGAGGCCGGTGACGCCGGTCTGGACCAGCCGACAATCACGGAGATGATCGGAGAGCTTCCCGAGCCGGCGGCAATCGAGGGAGTGTCGGCCCCGCCGCAAGAGAACCCGTAACCCTCCTGGCGGGGTGGTTCTTACTCAGGCAATCAGAATCGTGCGCCGGTCGTCGCGGCCGGCTTGGCCGAGAGGTGTAGTGTGGCAATTCCACCGGCGAGGCGGAATTGTCTGGGGCATTCAAACCCTGCCTGCATCAGCAGCTTTTGCATTTGCTCTTCGTCCAGAAACTCCGAAACACTCTGATACAAATACGAGTACGCCCCCGTGCGACCGGAGATCAACTCGCCGACCTTCGGCAGAACCCGGCTGAAGTAAAACAGGTACATCTCGCGGTAAACCCGCAGCTTAGGTTTTGAAAACTCCAGGACGGCCAGCCACCCACCCGGCCGGAGAACTCTGTGCATCTCTGCCAGACCGGCGCTGTAATCCGCGAGATTTCGAAGACCGAATGCGATCGTAACCGCCCCAAAAACAGCTTCATCGAACGGGAGTGCAAGCGCATCGCCCTCGCACAGGTTTATCTCAGGCCGCTTCTTCCGGGTCTTTTCCCGCGCAAGAACCAGCATCGGGTGGGCGAAATCCGAGCCCACAACCCGGTAGTGGGAGGCGAGGACGAGCGCCAGATCGCCGGTGCCAGTGCAGAGATCCAGCACCAGTGCCCCTTTATCCAGACGCTGACGCAGCTTCGTGAGGACTCTTCTTCGCCAGTACCGATCAATCGAGAATGACAACAGATGATTGAGCAGATCGTACCGTGGCGCTATGTCCCCAAACATAGCGCGGATGCGCTCGGGTTCCTTGCTGACAGTCAAGTGGTTTTCACACCCCGTTGGATGGCGACCAGACTCGACCAGATCTCCCTCAGGCTCTCTTCTGTGACACTGCTTGCCACGGTGGTCTTTCCGATCCTCTCGAGCAGCACGAAGTTCATGTGACCGTGTTGACGTTTCTTGTCGCGGGCCATTGCCTCGAAAACCCCGTCGCCGGGCAGGAAGTCGATCACCGGAAGAGGGCCGACCGCAAGGATACAACGAGTCAGCCGATCAGCGGTCGAGGCATCCAGATACCCTCTCTCCTGCGAGAGCCGGACGGCGCCGATCATGCCATACGCTACCGCCTCGCCGTGCGTAATACCTCCGTAGCCGGCTGCGGCTTCGATTGCATGGCCGTATGTGTGCCCGAAGTTCAGTATCCTGCGAAGATCGGCTTCGGCCTCGTCAATTGAGGTGACTTCGGCCTTGATCTCGCAGCACCGGCTGATCACTCTTTCAAGGACATCCGGAACCCGGCTCTTGAGGTCCGCCAGGTGGGACTCGAAATACGAGAAGAAGTCTCGGTCGTAAATCAACCCGTATTTCAGGGCTTCGTAGAGCCCGGACTGCAACTCCCGCTCCGGGAGGCTGTTGAGCGTCTGCACATCGATGCAGACGAGCATGGGCTGGTAGAAGGCCCCGATCAGGTTCTTGCCCAGGGAATGGTTCACGCCCGTCTTTCCGCCGACCGAGCTATCCACCTGAGCCAGCAGTGTGGTCGGAATCTGAACGTATGGGATTCCGCGATGAAAGGTGGCGGCGGCGAACCCGCTCAGGTCACCGGTCACCCCGCCCCCCAGTGCCACGATCGTTGAGTGACGATCGGCCCCTTGAGCAATCAGGTAAGTGTAGATGTTCTCCAATGTCTGGAGGGTCTTGTACTTCTCACCGTCCGGAATCATGATCTGGGTCACCTGGAAGCCAGCGGCACCCAGGTTGGCCAGCATGTCCTCTCCGTAGAGTTTGAAGACCTTGGGGTTGGCGATCAGGAACAGCCGTCGCCTGATTTTGTAGCTCTCGAACAACCCGGAAAGCGAGGACAGCAACCCTGAGGCTATCAGGATGTCGTAGCTCCGCGCCCCGAGCTTGACGTTGACGGTCTTCATGCCGGCTTCCTCTTCATTCTCGCCCTTCCATCACTTCGCGAGCATGCCCTCGAGCGGACTGCTCGCAGATGCATAAAGCTTCTTCGGAATCCGACCCGCCAGATGCGCCAGACGGCCGGCCTCAACCGCGAGCTTCATTGCTCTGGCCATGGCGACTGGGTCTTTGGCGCCGGCGATTCCTGTATTCATCAGGACCCCGGCCGCGCCGAGTTCCATCGCGATCGCTGCATCCGAAGCGGTTCCCACCCCGGCATCCACAATGACTGGAACCCTCGACTGCTCAAGGATAATCCGAATATTGTTGGGATTCTGGATTCCCAGCCCCGATCCGATCGGGGCTCCCAGCGGCATTACCGCTGCCGCGCCAGCATCTTCGAGTTTCTTGCATGCCACCGGATCGTCGTTGGTGTACGGGAGGACGACAAAGCCCTCTTTCACCAGAATCCGCGTCGCCTGCAACAAAGCCTCGTTATCCGGAAACAGGGTCTTCTCGTCGCCGATGACTTCCAGCTTTACAAAGTCCGATAGCCCGGCTTCTCGGCCCAGCCGCGCGTATCGGACGGCATCCTCGGTGCTGTAGCAGCCTGCTGTGTTGGGCAATATCATCAGCCTGTTGGCGATAAACGCAAAGAGCGATTGAGCGCCCCTATCGTTCAAGTTAACTCTTCGCACAGCGACAGTCACGATCTCGGCGCCGCTGGCCTCGTGCGCCCGGCGCATGGTTTCGAAATCCGGGTACTTCCCGGTTCCAACCAGCAGCCTTGACGTGAACTCACGTCCTCCAATAACAAGCCTGTCCTCAACCATCAGATTTATCCTCCGCCGACAAAATGCACCACCTCGACCTGGTCCCCCGATTTCAGACTCCAGTCGTTCCATTGCTCACGTTTTATGATCTGTCTGTTCAGCTCTATGGCGACCTGGCCGGGATTCAGGCCCAGGATCTGGATCAGTCCAGTTAGACAGGTCCCGGGAGGCACCGTGGCCGGTTCTCCGTTCAGGACGATATTGATCTGTTCGTTGGCCATCAGAGTCACCAAGATACGGTCTACCAGCGAGAGAGCAGCCCCAAGATCATAACGTGGCGCGCCTGGCGCTGCAACTTGTGCGGCCCGGAAGGCCGGTTTGGGCGCCGGACCTCGCGATTCGTTCACATTTCCAAAAGGTGAGCATCATGATGCTATAATGCTGATGCATGCGCACCACCATCACTCTTGACAAAGATGTAGCCGCCCGGCTCAAGCGCCTACGTAAGGACCAGCCGTTGAAGACGCTAGTCAACGAAGCGCTGCGGGCCGGTCTGGATCGACTCGAAGAAGACCAGGCGCCGGTCGCCTCTTATTCGATCAAGACGGCCGAGGGAAAACCTCGCCGCACCGACTTGGACAACGTCGCTCAACTGATCGCCGAAGTTGAAGGGGATCAATTCCAGTGATAATTGACGCGAACATCCTCCTGTACGCGAAGTTCAGCGATCTTCCGCAACATGCCACCGCCCGCAACTGGCTGGAAGCCCAATTCAATTCTCCGGGTCGCGTAGGAATCCCGTGGGAATCCTGTCTGGCCTTTTTGAGACTCGCGACCAATCCACGACTTTTCGATCGCCCGCTATCGATAGAGACAGCGTGGGAGCAGGTGCAGGAGTGGCTCAACCACCCGAGGGCCTGGATTCCGCAACCGACGGCCGAGCACCGACAACTCTTGGGGACCCTCCTGAGGGACGGGCGAGCGAGTGCGAATCTTGTCCCAGACGCCCACCTTGCCGCGCTGGCGATCGAGCATGGACTGGTCCTTTACAGTGCCGACAGTGACTTCGCGCGTTTTCCGAAACTCGACTGGCGTAATCCGCTTTCCGAATCGTGATGATGTCGACCGTCGGATTCGCGGGCGGTTGCTCGGTGACCGGACGTCGGATCGGCGCGCGCGGCGGGGTGGCGGGACCAGCGCCGCCGCTTCCTTGACATGACCGGGGGCGTCAACTAACATTTCTAGTTACGGTGTCGGCGGGAAGGCTGTTTATTTCAGGTACTTGCAGGTGGAACACGTCGTCTTTTACATCCTGGCTACGCTGGCGGTCAGTTCGGCCGTCCTCGTGGTCCTTCAAAAGCGTGCCGTCTACAGTGCCCTATCGCTGATCGTCTGCCTCGCCGCAGTAGCCGGCCTGTTCTTTCAACTCGGATCTCAGTTCATCGCAGCGGTCCAGGTTATCGTCTATGCCGGGGCAATCATGGTCCTGTTCGTATTCGTCATTATGCTGCTCGATCCCGAATCCGAGTACTTCAAAGCTAAAGGACTGCAACAGCTCTCATACTGGGCCATCCCGCTTGCCGTTTTCTTCGCGCTTTTGCTCCTTCAGGCCTTCCCGGATTTCATGAAGTCCGCCCAGGAGGCCGGCCGTGAAACGTCTGCTCAGGGATCCGTGCAGGATGTGGGACGACTCCTTTTTCGAGAGTATGTGCTGCCCTTCGAGGTAACGTCGATTCTGATCCTGGTCGCCATCCTCGGGGCCGTGGTCCTGGCGAAACGAAACGACTGACATCCTTATGGTTCCGACCACACATTACCTTGTTCTCAGTGCCATTCTGTTTACGATAGGCCTCGTCGGTGTGCTGACGCGGCGAAACGTCATCACGATGTTCATGTGCATCGAACTGATGCTGAATGCCGTCAACGTCGCGTTTCTGGCCTTTTCCCGTTACCTCAACCAGATGGAGGGCCAGATTTTCGTCTTTTTCGTCATGACCGTCGCAGCCGCCGAAGCGGCGGTGGGCCTGGCGCTGATAGTCGTCCTGGCCAGACGTAAACAGACCGTGGATATCGACCAGGTCAATGAGATGAAGTGGTAGCCGATGCTTGAGTACTTCTGGATCGCGATCCTTTTCCCGCTGTTCGGGGCGACGGTCAACGGACTGATCGGAAAGCGCCTGCCTGCCAGGCTGGTGGGCCTGATCGCCTGCGGGGCGATAGCCGCTTCCTTCGTCTGGTCGGCACTTGCCTTCCAACAACTGCTGCAGCTGCCCTCGGGTCCGGAACGTGTGATTTCACGCTCTTTGTTTACCTGGATTCAGTCCGGTGAGCTCGAAGTAACGTGCTCATTTCTGTTCGATCCCCTGGCGAGTGTGATGATCCTGATCGTCACCGGCGTGGGTTTCCTGATTCACGTGTACTCGACCCTTTATATGGCCGGAGAATCAGGCTACTACCGCTATTTCGCTTACCTGAATCTGTTCATCTTCATGATGAGCATCCTGGTGCTGGCCGACAACTACATCCTCATGTTCGTCGGCTGGGAAGGTGTCGGCCTCTGCTCGTATCTGCTGATCGGTTACTACTTCGAGCGTAAGAGCGCAGGCGATGCGGCGAAAAAGGCTTTTATCGTCAACCGTATCGGTGATGTTGGGTTCATTCTGGCTGCCTTCCTGATCTTCGGAACCTTCGGCAGCTTCGAGTACCTGGCCGTGTTCGAGCAAGTGGACAGCCAATTTCACTCGGCAGAAACAGGCTTCGGCGTCTTGTCGGTGATAACGCTTCTCCTGTTCGTCGGGGCCACCGGGAAAAGTGCGCAGATACCCCTGTATGTCTGGCTGCCCGACGCGATGGAGGGCCCGACTCCGGTCAGCGCGCTGATCCATGCAGCGACTATGGTGACCGCCGGAGTCTACATGATTGCCCGCTCGGCTGCCTTGTATAGCCGGGCGCCCGATACTCTGCTCATCGTTGCCGTCGTCGGGACGGCCACCGCCTTGCTCGCGGCCTGCATTGCCCTCGTTCAGACGGATATCAAACGGGTGCTCGCATACTCGACGGTCAGCCAGCTGGGATACATGTTTCTCGCGGTTGGAGTGGGCGCCTTTGGGGCTGGCATCTTCCACCTCACCACGCACGCTTTCTTCAAAGCACTGCTCTTTCTCGGGTCGGGCAGCGTAATCCTCGCGCTGCATCACGAACAGAACCTGTTCCGGATGGGCGGACTGAAACGGTACCTCCCGATTACCTTCTACACGATGTGGGTCGGAACCCTGGCCATCGCCGGTTTCCCCTTCCTTTCCGGTTTCTTTTCCAAAGACGAGATCCTCTGGAACGCATTCAGCATGCCTGGCGGACACCCGATCCTTTGGGTGATAGGAGTCCTGGTTGCAGGATTGACGGCCTTCTATATGTTTCGGCTGATGCTGCTCGCCTTCCATGGCGACCGGAGGGCTACCGAGGATGAGGGAACGCATCACCTAGATGTCACCGGCTCCGGACACAGCGTATCGCACGAGATTCATGAGCCGTCGGCCGCGATCACTCTCCCGTTGATCATCCTGGCCATTTTGGCCCTGATCGGAGGATTGATCGGGCTTCCAGCCTATCTGGGGACCAATGTTCTCGAGTCGTACCTGGAGCCCTCTTTTGAATATCGTCTCGATTCGCACGGGGCGGAACACGGGAGTCACGCGTTGGAGATCGCTCTCACGATCGTTACCAGCCTGGTCGCCCTCGGAGGCATGATCTTTGCGTACGTCGCATACGTCAGAGACCGCCAGCTGCCGGCCCGTCTGGCAACGCGGGTCTTTGGTTTGTACAGGGCCGCCGAACAGAAGTTCTACGTGGACGAGATTTACGACGCGGCGATCATACGGCCGATCGAGCGGTTATCCACGCTGTTCCTTTGGCAACGGGTGGACGCGGGATTGATAGACGGCATGGTAAACGGGACGGGAGGGTTGGTGCAGTACTGGGGCAACTCCCTTCGCAAACTCCAGACTGGGTACACTCGGAGCTACGCTGCCTGGGTACTGGTCGGGGCTATCCTGATATTTCTTTATTACTACATGGGCGCCGCATAGCCATGTTTGAGGGGAATCTGCTCACCATCTTGCTTCTCATTCCAACGGTCGGGGCAGGCGTGGTCGCGATCATGCCGGGGAACAACCAGCGGCTGCTGCGGACGGGTGCGCTTCTGGTCAGCCTTGCCGGCTTCGTCTGGGCGGCACTCCTCTTCGCCTGGTTCGACAGCTCGAGCGGCGATATGCAGTTCGTCGAGAACTGGACGTGGATCCGGGCAGGTGGATTCAACGTCGCGTACCACGTCGGAATCGATGGGATCAGCCTGCTGCTGGTCGTCCTGACTACTTTCTTGATGCCACTCGCCGTGCTGGGGAGCTGGAGCGTAGCGAAGAATCTCAAAGCGTACATGGTTTTCATGCTGCTGCTCGAAACGGGCATGCTGGGTGTTTTTCTCGCCCTCGACCTGATTTTGTTCTACGTCTTCTGGGAAGTAATGCTGATCCCCATGTACTTCCTGATCGGCGTCTGGGGTGGCGAACGGCGGATCTACGCGGCGGTCAAGTTCTTCATCTACACGATGGGCGGCTCGCTCCTGATGCTCGCCGGTATCATAACGCTGTATTTCCACAACCGTGCCGAGTCCTTTGACCTTGTGAGCATTGCTGACCGATTGGCGGCCGGACAAATTCGGTTTTCGCCGTCGGTAGAGCACCTGCTCTTCCTGGCGTTCTTCCTTGCCTTTGCGATCAAGGTTCCCTTGTTTCCATTTCACACCTGGCTACCTGACGCGCACGTGGAAGCACCGACGGCGGGATCAGTCATTCTCGCCGGCGTGCTCCTGAAGATGGGCACGTACGGCATTCTTCGATTCTGTCTGCCGCTTTTCCCACAGGCCTCGCTTTCGTTCGCCCCCTACATTGCAGGACTGGCGATCATCGGGGTGATCTACGGCGCCCTTGTTGCAATGGTGCAGCCAGACGTGAAGAAGCTTGTCGCTTACTCGTCGGTCAGTCACCTCGGCCTGGTGGTGCTCGGCATCTTCGCCTTCAATCTGCCTGCGATAGAGGGCGCGACTTACCAGATGCTCAGCCACGGCGTCTCAACCGGAGCCCTGTTCTTGCTCGTCGGCATGATCTACGACCGCCGCCACACCCGCGCGATTGCGGATTTCGGCGGGCTCGCGCACGTCATGCCCGTCTATTCGGCATTCTTCATGGTTATGCTGCTCAGCAGTATCGGGTTGCCCGGCCTGAACGGTTTCGTGGGAGAATTCCTTATTCTCCAGGGCACCTTCCTGCAGAGCGCCCCGCAGGCCGCGCTGGCTGCTCTGACCATGATCCTGTCCGCGGTTTACATGTTGTGGATGTATCAGAGAGTGTTCCTCGGTCAGGTGACCAACGAAAGCAACAAGGGCCTGCTGGATCTCGATCGGCGAGAGATTGCCCTGCTCATCCCGCTCGTTCTCGTGGCGATCTGGATGGGAGTCTACTCGAACAGCTTCATCAGGAAAATGGACGCCTCGGTGCAAAAAGTGATCGAGAGAGTGGATGCGGCTCGGGAGTCGCAAATATTCAGGGTCGAACAACGTGGACATTAATTACTTCTCTGTTCTTCCGGAGATCGTCCTGAGCATCGTCGGGATGATTATCATGTTCGTGGCAGCCGTTGTTCCTGCACCGAATCAGAGGTCCCTTGGATATCTCGCGATACTGGGCATCCTGCTCGCAACCGCCTGTGCCGTGCTGTTCTACGAACCAGGCTCGCCGACGTTTTTCGGCATGGTGTACCAGGACTCGTTCGGCCTGTTCTGCAGACTGCTTTTTCTTTTTTCATCCGGCTCGGTGGCTCTCGTTTCAATCGACTATCTGGAGCGGGATCATCTTCCGCACGGAGAGTTTTTCGCCCTCTTGTTGTTCGCCACGGTCGGCATGTCGTTGATGGCGCTTAGCTCGGACCTGATTCTGACTTTCCTCGGGCTCGAGATCCTCTCCATCGCGACCTATATTCTGGCCGGCTTCCGGCGCGACGACGTAAAGTCGGGGGAGTCGGCGCTGAAGTACTTCCTGCTTGGATCGCTGTCCACAGCCTTTCTTCTTTACGGGATCGCGTTCATTTACGGCGCGACGGGGTCACTCAAATACCCGGCGATGGCTCACGCGGTGGAAGGCGCCGACCGCTTTGTGGCTCTTCTGCTGGGGCTCGGCCTGCTGGTGGTGGGCTTCGGTTTCAAGGCGGCCCTGGTTCCATTTCACATCTGGACTCCGGACGTTTACGAGGGCGCGCCCATTCCGGTCACCGCCCACCTGGCTGTCAGCTCCAAGGCGGCCGCCTTTCTGGCTTTCGTTCGCATTCTCCACCAGGTGCTCCCCGGGCTCGGCGATCACTGGCAAACCGTGCTCTGGGTGTCGGCCTTCCTGACCATGCTGATCGGGAACATCGTGGCTTTGAGTCAGACGAACATCAAGCGGATGCTCGCATATTCATCCATTGCTCATGCGGGTTACCTACTTGTCGGGATCGTAGCACGCAACGAGACGGGAGTGGAGGCACTGCTGTTCTACCTGGGCTCCTACGCGCTGATGACGCTGGGCGCGTTCGCCGTGGTGCAGCTGATTGGCGGAGCGGGAGAACGCCGAGTGGGTTTGGACGACTTCAGGGGCGTCGGCCAGACTCATCCTTTCCTGGCCGCCTGCCTGACCATTTTTCTCCTTTCCCTAGCCGGAATTCCCGCCACTGCCGGATTTATGGGCAAGCTGTTTCTTTTCTCGGCCGCCATCCAGGCCCATCTTTACTGGCTCGTCGTGATTGCTCTGCTCGCGTCGGCCATCGGCCTGTACTATTACCTTCGGATCATCGTCCTGATGTACATGCGTGAACCCAATGCCGACGGGTCGGTTGTTCAGATCCCTGTCCCTGTCGGAATAGCAATTGTTATAATGCTGGTTGGAACCTTGGGACTGGGGCTTTATCCCGGACCTTTTCTTCAACTCGCAAGCGAGGCTGCAAGCTTTTGATCGACGCAAAGAAACGACTCGAAGACGAGATACGCAAGCTGGACCGGGAGCTCAAGGAAGAACTGCCGCTAGCGTTCAAGAAGGCGCTTGAGCACGGGGACCTTCGTGAGAATGCGGAGTATCAGACCGCAAAAGAGCGCCAGTCCTACGTTCAGTCGCAACTTGCGGCTCTGCGTGCACGCCTGTCCAAGCTTGCCATGGTCAATCTGACCAAGATTCCCACAGACAAAATCTCTTACGGCTCAACCGTGGTGTTGCTGGATCTGGATACCGATAAGGAAATCACCTACAAGCTGGTCACGAGCGAAGAGGCGGATGCACCGAACGGACTGATCTCCACGACTTCACCGATCGGCAGAAGTCTGATGGGACACGAAGAAGGAGACGAGGTCCAAATTCAGACCCCAGGCGGAATTAAGCGGTATGAGATCGTCAAACTGACGACTATCCACGACGAACAACCGGACGCCGCTGCCGGGAACGGGCCTTTAAGCGAAGAAAGCTGAGGTTCAGTCGGACCGCTTACTGGTACAGCCTGGAACCCGACACGTACGCGTTCTTCAGTTTCTCCTTCAAAACCAGACTGTTGCCGTACACATGCTTTACGACAACGGTCTCCCTCACCTTTCCGTCGCGCGACTCGATCAAGAGATCTTTGTCCACAACAACACCGGTGGTGGTGTCGACAATCAGCAACGTCTCGTCTCCTGAGGCGTCCGATGTCAGGACCGCCACTTGCTGCGGCTTTGGAGCCTCCGCCTGCTGCGAAAAACCCGGAACGCCGGTGAAGAAGATGACCAGCGAGAGAAACAACAAACAAGCTCTTTTCATGACCGCTCATTATACTCAGTCTCTCCCGGAAACTAGTGATCATTGTGACATTTGCGGAAACGCCACTGACCGACTGGGCAACTGAAATCGAAAGCGAGGCAACCGGGCCGAAAAGCGGCGGATTCTGAACCGCGAATCCGCCCTACGATTGAGTGCTTTCGCATGACGAGTGGTCGTAGGGCGGATTCGCGGTTCAGAATCTGCCGCTTTTCGGCCCGGTTGCCTCGCTTGGTCAGTAGTACCAATGTCAGCTGGTCAGCCGGTCAGCCGGTCTGCTCAGTCGTCAACCTGCCACAGCCAGTGGTGTAGAATAAGCTTCGATGAAGAAGTCACCAGCCCGAAAGAAGCGGCACTCGATTTTCTGGGTCACGTATGCCCTAGCGGTTCTTGCAGTTGCGGTCCTGGGTGCTTTGGTAGGATTGGTCTTCGGCTACGCGATCGACCTGCCGCGGGTGGATCAACTTCCGAAGACCAGACCGAACATCGTCTCTTACGTATACGCAGACGACGGGCGGATACTCGGTCAGTTCGCCATGGAAAAGCGGATACTGGTGAGCTATGACCAGATCCCCAAGGTCGTCAAAGAGGCTGTTTTGGCCGCCGAAGATGCGAAGTTCTTCCGCCATGCAGGAATCGATTTCCGCCGCGCCGTGATCACCGTCATTCGTGACATCTTCCTCGGTGAGAGAAAGGGCTTCTCCACGCTCACGATGCAGTTGAGCAAGATGCAGTTCACGAGCCCGGTGCGGTCCGGTTTCCAGGGGTTCAAACGCAAAGTCACCGACATGCTCTACGCGATAGAGATCGAGAAGAACTACTCGAAGGAGCAGATCTTCGCGTTCTACTGCAACCAGATTACGATGGGGCACGGAACATACGGGCTGGCAGCGGCGTCCGACTTTTATTTCCGCAAAACACTGAACCAGCTGACGCTCGCAGAGGCTGCAACGCTGGCCGGACTGATCCAGCGACCCGAAGGCTATTCGCCCATCAACCGCCCCGAGCAGGCCGTCAACCGACGCAATTTCATCCTGCGTCGGATGTACCTGGAGGGCTTCATCGACCAGGCGGCCCTTGATAAAGCGACTAAGGAACCGCTGGTCGTACAGGGTAGCTTCTTCGATCAGAGTCCCGCCCCCTACTTCGTAGAGTGGGTCCGCCAATACCTCGAACAAAAGCATACGACGGACGAAATCTGGAAGAGCGGCCTGAAGATCTACACGACTGTCGATTACGAGATGCAGGTTGCCGCCAACAAGGCTATCCGCGAGGGACTGCGGAAGTTCGACCGCCAGCGCCGTCGCTGGAGCGGACCCGTGGAGCGAGGCCTCTCCCCGCAAACTTACGCTCACCCTGCCTGGAACCAGGTACTGCTCGAGGGTCAGACTCTGCCGGGGATTGTCGAAAACTCGACGGCCCAGCAGGCCCGCGTCAGGATCGGCCGGTACACAGCCCTGCTCGGACCCGAGAGTGTGAGTTGGACGGGCATCAAGAAGGTCAACCAGGTTTTCAAACCCGGGGACGTGGCGATGTTCCTGGTCGAAAAAATCAACCGCAACGAGCGGACCATGCAGTTGAGCCTGGACCGAATCCCGGAGGCCCAAGCGTCTCTCATCGCGATCGAGAACCGGACCGGCGCCATTAAGGCCATGGTGGGGGGATTTGATTTTCAGCTGAGCGAATTCAACCGAGCGACCCAAGCGCTCAGACAACCGGGGTCAATCTTCAAACCGTTCACCTACGTCGCCGCAATGGAGAGCGGGTATTCACCGTATGACACCGTCCTCGACGCACCGGTGAGCTTCACGGACGGCCTGGGGCGAATCTGGGCGCCCACCAATGAGGATGAAGAGTACAAAGGCCTGATCATGATCCAGCAGGCCCTATACCAGTCCCGGAATGTGCCGACGGTCCGACTGGCCAATGCGCTCGGAATCCAGCGCATTATCGAGGTCGCCCATCGATTCGGCATCAAGAGGAAATTACCGCCCTACCTTCCCGTCTGTCTCGGCGCCGGGGAGGTTACCCTGCTCGAGGTTACGTCGGCTTTCTCCACGTTCCCGAATAACGGCGTACGCGCCGAACCCTATTTCATCAAGAGGGTCGAGGATTACAACGGGGTAACGCTCGAGGAACACCGTCATCGAATCGAAGAAGTCATCTCTCCCGAAACCGCTGGCAAGATGGTGTTCATGCTGCAAGGGGTCATGCAGCGCGGGACGGCGGCCACGGCTATCCACCTCGCCGGCGATCGATTCAAGCGGCCGATGGGCGGAAAGACGGGTACCACCAATGATTTCACCGACAGCTGGTTCGTCGGGTTCACGCCCGAAATGACAGCCGGAGTCTGGGCTGGGCGCGACGAGAAGAAACCGTTGGGAAACCGCGTCTTCGGCGCCACGCTTGCCCTCCCCATGTGGATCGATTTCATGGGTGAGGCCATCAAGGACCTGCCGGTGAGCGAATTCGAAACCAACTACCAACCGTCGCCAGGCACCGGTCCAACCGAACCCGAAGCAAAGCCGAGCATCCCGGTGTCGACCGACCCAATCGTGGTCGAGGACATCAAACCGCCCACTTAGGAATTGCGGATTGCGGATTGCGGATTAAACAGAAACAGTCCGAGGTCGCGTGCTGCCCAGTGGGAATCTTAAGCCCTCCGGCGTTTGTCTTTCTATTCCGCAATCCCAAATCCGAAATCCGCAATAGTACTCAGTGGTCGCGGTTCATGATGAAATCGGGGATTCGGAGCAAGGCATCCCGGTACACGGAATCGGGGAAGCCCGACAGGCAAGCGCAGGCTTGGCGGACGTAACTCTCGGCGAGATCGCGCACCTGGCTGACCGCGCCATAGCGTTCGACCAGGCGAAGGATGGCCTGCTTGTCCTCGGGCGTAAACTTCTTCTCGTCCACTATCCTGCGCACTACTTCGCGGTCGGATGGTCTCGCTTTTTCGAGAACGTAGGTGAGCGGCAGGGTGAGACGGCCTTCCTCAAGATCCTTCAGCACCGGCTTGCCCAAGGTATGCTGGCTGGACGTATAGTCCAACACGTCGTCGATCAGCTGGAATGCCATGCCGAGTGCAGTTCCGTACTCGCTCAACTGCTGTTCCTTCTTCTGGTCAACGCCGGCCAGGACGCCACCCAGTCGGGCGCAGCCTGAGAACAGATACGCAGTCTTGTTCAGGCAGATGTCTAGTTGTTCCTCGGCTGAGATATCCAGACGACCGTTCCGGTCCAACTGCATCAGCTCCCCTTCAATCATGCGCCGGGTCACGTCGATAAGGATGTCAAGCACCCGAAAATCGCGCAGGTCCAGGGCCGTTCGGAAAGCGGTCATATAGAGCCAATCGCCCACGAGCACGGTTATGGGATTTCCCCACTCGGCATTGACGGACGGCCGCCCTCTCCGGACAGAAGCGTGGTCGATGATGTCATCATGAACCAGCGTGGCGACGTGGATCATCTCGACGACACTGCCCAGGCTGACTGCCGCCTCACCGCTGTATCCGCACATTTTGGACGTCAGCAGAAGCAGCGCAGGTCGAACCCTCTTGCCACCGCTCGAGTGGATATAGCCGCTGATCTTGGTGATCAGGTCGACGGGCGAAACGGACCGTTCGAGCGTCGCCGCCTCCACCTCGGCAAGCTCACGCTCGACCAACTTGAATATCCCTCTCGCAGTCAGTACCGATGAGTTGGCTGTCTTCATGCAACGTCCGCGCTACTATAGCCTAACGTAAATGCACCGTTCAAAGGAACCTACGGGCCAGTGCCCCGGCAACCCCTGTGGTTGCCCGTCAAACCCGGACACCGAACAATTCCTGAAAATTCCCGGTTGTTTCACTGGCGACCTTCTGAACGCTTGACCCTCTGACTTCCGCCAGTACTTCGGCCACCCGGGCCACCAGACTTGGCTCATTGCGCCTGCCCCGAAATGGCACCGGGGCGAGGTAAGGGCAATCGGTCTCGATCAGGTACCGGTCGGCTGGAACCCGCTGTGCGATGTCCCGGAGGTCACCTGCGCTCTTGAAGGAGACAATGCCGCCGAATGACAGGTAAAACCCCAGCTCGAGAGCCTGATCAGCGGCCGAGCTATCCGACGAGAAGCAGTGGAACACGCCTCGGATCGGCCCTGCTTTCATCTCGTCCGCAAGCACTCTAAAGCTGTCGTTCTCCGATTCGCGCATGTGGATGATCACCGGCTTGTTTGCTGCCCGAGCGACTCGTAACTGTCCCCGGAAGGCGACCTGCTGTTGTTCGGGAGTGGAGAAATCGTAGTGATAGTCCAATCCGATCTCCCCCAGACCGACGATTCTCGGATGATCCATCAGGCGTCGGACCGAGGCAAGCGCGTCGTCAGAAAACAATCGGGCGTCGTGAGGATGGATGCCGACCGCCCCCCAGACCCCGCGCCGGATGGTCAAATCGAGAATCGACTGCTCGGTTGTCGGGTCAGGGCCGAGGCATCCGATGGTCAAGATGCCCGTCACCATCGCCTTGCCAGCCCTTGCGAAAACTTCCTCGAGATCGCCTCGAAACTGGTCTGAGTCCAGATGAGCATGGGAGTCGACGAACATTATTTCAGTCGAGCCCCTATCTCAACCGGCTCGTTGAATCCGACGAGAACGGGGACGCCACCCTGTGAGGCCGCGACGATCATACCGTCGGAAACAACTCCCATGAGCTTTGCTGGCTTGAGGTTCGTCACGATCACGACGTAACGCCCCAGCAGCGCATCGGGCTGGTATGCTTTGCCGATCCCTGCGACAACCTGCCGGGTCTCGCTTCCCAAGTCCACTTGGAGCTTGATCAGTTTATCCGACTGCGGTACGCGTTCGGCCGCCATCACCTTGCCAACCTTCATTTCGACTTTCGCAAAATCCTCGATACTGATCCGCTGGTCCTCGCTATGCGACGCGGCGTCTGCTGCCGGTTTCTCCTGTTCAGTCACGCTCTCCTCCCGTTGTCTGCTCGATTCCAGGCGCCCCGAGAAACTTCGGTGATCTACCCGTGGGAAAAGCTGCCCGAGGGCTCCCATCCTGGTTCCCGGCCGCAGCTCTCCCCAACTAAGACCACTCGGACGCGGCGCCGTTCGCTCCCCGCCGTTGAGACAGTCGAGCACCGAGCCAGCGCCAGCCGGCACTACCGGCCAAAGCATGACGGACAACATCCGCAACGCCTCAGCCGCGCAGTACAAAATCGTGTTCAGCCGCTGCTTCTTGGACCGGTCACGCGCCAGCACCCACGGCTCGTTTGCAACGATGTATTTTCCGGCCACCGAGATCAACTCTCCGACATTGCCAAGGGCGCGGTTGATCTGAAAACGCTCAAAACTGTCTCTGTGCAGTTCCACTGTCTCGAGGCAGAATTTCCGCAGATTGTCGTCGGCTGCCTCCAACTCTCCAAATTCAGGAATGCTGTTGTCACTGTAGTTTTCGATCATCTTGAAAACTCGACTGGCGAGGTTCGAGTATTCGCTCGCCAGGTCGGAGTTAACGCGGTCGATAAGCGCCTCGTAGGAAAACGGGGAATCCGCGCCCAAAGGCATTTCCCTGAGCAGGAAATATTTGATGTAATCCGCCGGTAGAACCGCCGTCAATTCGTCTGCCGGAACTGACTGCCGGCCCTTGAGGTAACCCGACTCCCGATCAGGCTCCCAGGCGCCCAGGCAGACAATGTGACGCGGGGGCTCCAACCCGGCCGCCATCAGCAAAGCCGGCCAGTAAATCGCATGCACCCGCAACGAGTCTTTTGAAACCAACTGGACATCGGCAGGCCAGGACCGCCCATGCTCGGTTGTTCCCGAAAATCCGATTCCGGCCAGATAACCAGCCAGGGCACTCAGCGTTGCCGTAAAGCACTGATGGTCGTTCCCCGGAACTCGAATGCCCGATCGTCCGCCACCGCGACTGACGCAGATGTCCTCGAGCCCTGCCCGCACCTGGTTGACGACCTCGCTCATCCGAGTACCAGGCAAGACGAATTCCGGATTGTCCTGGTAAAAGCCGAGCAGCTTCTCGTGAAAGCTGGAGAGCCGGAAGACATTGCATTCTTCGGTCCCGGATTCGAGCGGCCCACCGCAATCAGGGCAGCTGGCGCCAGACGAGATCGAGGTTTCACATCGAGTGCACACCGCACCGGCCGGCCTGTGGTTGGAGATGAACCGGCTGCCTTCGATCCGCCGGAAAAGCTCGGCCAGAGCCGCTTCGTGATCCGGCGATGCGGTCGACATGGTACGAGAGTAATCCAGCTGCAGTCCCGCCAAAACCGCCGGCTCCCGCGTTGTGCGTCTCGATCCGGCCTGCTCACTGAACCCCGTTATTGCTGTCACATTCTGGCCGAGACTCCTTCTGTATCGGGCAATCGCGTCGCCGTAGGCGGCCAGGGAACAATGCGCCAAGTCCAGTCTGCCGACGGGGAACAAAGGAGTCGTAACAAGAAACGTCTTGCTCATAGAGTCAGCTTTGCGATTTCGCGCAGAACATCCTGACGAACCAGTTTCAGCGGCCGGCCTGTGCGCTCGGCCGCTTCGCGGAGATCCTCGTACTCGGGCTGAACGTTCACCACACGGCCACGCCACTTGCCGATCTTGACCCTTACAATACCGGCGTCGGTGGCGACTTCCCTCGTCTCCCTGCCGAGTACGGCCCTGTTCATCAGGCCGTAGCGCAGACCAAGGGTCGTCGTTTCGCTGAAAAGCAGTTCGATCATTCTCTCCTGATCGGCCGCTTCGCACAACAGCGTCAGGAGAACGGCCGGCCGATTTTTCTTCATCTGGATCGGGGTGTAGTAGACATCAAGGGCGCCGTGCTTCAGAGCGCGATCCAGAAAGTACCCGAATGTCTGCGGGTCCATGTCGTCTATCGCCGCTTCAAGCAAGAGCACCTGATCTTCGCCAGCCGTGAGGGCTACGGGCTGGATCCCGGCTTCCCCAATCAGCAATCTTAGCATGTTGGGAATGCCCGGGAAGGACCGGTCCCCCGCCCCAAAACCCTGCTTTTCCAATGACATCAAAGGCATGCCCGGGACCGGACGAGCCAACGTCGTGACAATCGCCGCTCCCGTTGGAGTCGTCAGCTCAGCCTCGATTCCGCCGATCCGGCTGGGAAAACCCTTGACGAGCTCGGCCGTAGCAGGCGCCGGAACGGGCCACGTCCCGTGAGAGAACGTGACGGTCCCGCCACCCAGGTTCAACGGTGCCGTGTAGAATCCGTCGATCCCGAAGTACCGGAATCCAATGCATGCGCCGACGATATCGACGATTGCATCGACAGCTCCCACCTCGTGGAAGTGAACTTCGTCGGGACTCCGACCGTGAACCTTGGCCTCCGCTTCCGCCAGCCGCCCGAAGATGCGGACTGCGGTGCTTTGCACCCAAGGGTCCAGGCTACTCGACATGATCAGTTCCCGGATATCCGGCAGGTTGCGACGCTGCTCGCTGCCCGGGTGGCCGTGACCGTGGGATCGAGGATGGTCGTGGTGATGCGGATGTGGATGATTGTGATGCTTGTCCGCTTCGTGCCGATGCGGATGAGCGATTTCCTGCTGTTCGTCGGTAGCCGCATCCACCGGGCCTTTCACTTGGAAGTTCGTGCCCCGCAGACCGTCTCTTTCCACCGGATCAGCAACCAGCCGAACGCCTTCAAGGTGCAGTCGGCCAATTTCGGCTTCCAGGTGATCAAGCGGCAGACCCAGGTCGATGAGCGCTCCGAGGATCATGTCCCCGGCTACTCCGTTGAAAGGATCAAAATAAAGTAGTCGTGACATAGGCTTCACCGGCGTCGGGACGGACAAGAGAAGAAATGGAAAGAGTATTACGAACCACGGGCCTTTGTAAACCCGACTGCCGGCCCTGCGACTTGCGTGAAACTATCTCCCGCGAGCCCGCCATTGTGCGGGCTTGGAAGCCGGACCCACGCAGAACCGACGGAGCTCCGCCTGCTGTGGGTGCCACTTCCAAGTGGGACAACGGTGGGCAGGATGCCCGGGGCGGTTGGCTCCAAATTGGCCCTCAAGCTTGGTCAAGCGAAGGCAGAGATCGAATGGAGCCGCGCACGAAAGCGAACGGCAGTGAGCGAGAGTAAGCGGACCACCAATCATTTCGCTAAATCGAGACATTTAAACACGAAGCAGTGGAGCGAGTCAGGTGGTCCGCTTACTCTCGCTCGCTTCTCTCGCTGCGTGCGCGACTCCATTCGATCTCGCCCTCCGCTGGGAACTCGCCGGCGCTCCAATGGGTGGTGGCGCGCCTACGCTTCCCCGGCAGCCAGCTTCTCGGGAACCGACTCGTCGATCCCCAAAACCTGTCGGGAATTGAAGATCTGCCGCACCACACGGTCGGCCTCGGCTTTCTTCAAAAATCCCAGCCAAGCTTCCGTGACACTATCCGGCACCGCCCAGGGATTGAAGTCCAGGCTGCACACAAGCGCCATCGCCAATGCGGGGCTCACGCCGCCATCGAGCAATCGACCGTGGAACGTACTCGCCACTTTTCCCAACTTGAACGCATTCAAATTGATGTTGACCAACCGCTCGCTCTTCGCGGAAAACAGCGTAGCGATGTGTTTCTCAAAGAGCTCGGCCGGGTACGGAAAACGCGCGGATGCTACCCCAAGCGCCACGATGTTCTGAGCTTTGGGTGAACCGGCTTTTCGAGCGAGCAGGCTGCCGTTGAAGAGAATCGTGCGGGGCAGCCGGAGCAAAATGTCGTCGAGCGACCCAGTTTCAGGGTAGTTGGCAATGTTCGTGAATGGCGTGATATCGGATACTACCCACCCGGTCTCGGGGGACAGGTATTCGAGATAACGCAACGCTTCGAGCGGCTCAAGTGAGAGCAGGAGATCCGCGGAGCCAAGCGGCAGCAGGTCGCTGCAGATTGGCTGGTCGCTGACCCGAACGTGGGCATGCACCGCGCCTCCCCGTTGAGCCATGCCGTGAACTTCCGGTTGCTTCAGGAAAAGCCCTGAATCCAAAGCGCAGTTGTCGAGGACGTAAGCGATCGACAGGATTCCCTGCCCCCCGACTCCGCAAAGAAGAACATCGTGTTTCATTGCTCTTCTCCCTCTCGAGCTCGTTGAGCGGTTTTGATTTCCTTATAGTAAGTCACGCATTCCCGCCGGGAAATGATCACGGAGAGGCCCGGATAATCGAGCTCTTCCTGGATAGTCTTGACGTTCTGGTCCAAGTTCCGCGCAAGCGGCCGAATCACACGGATGTGGGCACGATCCAAACCGATTCCCGAGATCATATCGACGAGATTCTCATCGGTTACCATCGTTGGCTGCCCACCGGTCATCGCAACAATACTGTTGTCCATGATGAGGACTGTCATGTCGGTGTTTTCCCGGACGGCGTCCAGGAGAGGCGTCAGCCCGGAATGGGTGAAAGTCGAATCCCCGATGACGCACAGGACCGGCCGGATACCGGCGTGGCTGACACCTGAAGCCATGCTGATGCTGGCACCCATGCAAATGCAGGCATGGACCGAGTCGTAGGGCGTGTAGTAGCCGAGAGTGTAGCACCCGATATCGCCCAAGACCCTGACCTCGCCATAGTCCTGAGTAGCCTTGCGGATGGCCTGGTAGGTATCACCATGCGGACAGCCGTCGCACAATACAGGAGGGCGCGGCCGCAGAACCTCCTTGACACCCTCGATCATTAGCCCGGGCTGTACGGAGACGCCGAGAGCCGCCTTGACCGCATCGGGAGTCAGCTCGCCGCTCCGGGACAAATAGCCGCTCAATTTACCCTTCACACTGACGTTTCGGTTCAGACCGTCAGACGTAATTGCCTTTTCAAGGAAGGGAAAGCCGTCTTCGAACACCCGGATCTCCGAGCTGCACTCGACCAGCCGCGCGAGCTTCTGGACAGGGGCCGGGTAAAAACCAACGAACAGTACGTTGTAATCACCCAGCTTTTCGCTTAGCGTCTCTTCCACGTAGCCTCTGGCTATTCCGCTGGCCACAATGCCTGGCCGCCCGACGCCGTTAATCACCAGCCGATTCGACTCGTGCTCCTCCGATATCTTCCTGAAGTATGCCTGCTTGTCGAGGAGAAGTTCGAATCCCTTGCGAGCGTTCGGCGGAAGGAGCGTCCAAGAGGAGAAATCGGGGCAGTAGTTCGCCCGGTTCTGCGGCCTCGGCTCCGAAGTCGTCACGATCGACCGGCTGTGTGCAAGCCTGGTAACGAGCCGCAGCATGACGGGGGTTTGGTATTTTTCGGAGAGATCGAATGCCTCCCGGACCATCGAATAGGCCTGCTGCTGGTCCGATGGTTCGAAGCAGGGAATCTGCGCGAACGCGGCGTAAAACCTCGAATCCTGTTCGTTTTGCGAGCTGTGCATCGAGGGATCGTCGGCAACGGCGACCACCACACCTCCATAGACCCCAGAAACTGCCGAATTCATAAAGGGGTCAGCGGCAACGTTCAGGCCCACGTGCTTGAAAGAGACGAGCGCCCTCTTCCCCGCGTAGGACATGCCGAGCGCTTCCTCGTAGGCCACTTTTTCGTTGCTGGACCAGCTCGCGTGAATCCCCAGAGCCTCCTGCTGCGACGTGCGGTGGATGAACTCGAAGATCTCGGTCGATGGCGTCCCGGGATAGGCGTAAGCGCCGCTGATCCCGGCGTCTATGGCCCCCTTGGCGACGGCCTCATCTCCCAACAGGATTCGTTTGTGCATACAACAACCCTCCGTCCGGCGTGTACCTGCATCCGGGGTGCCCAATCGGACTCCGGCCCCCGGCCTTTGCGCAACGGGACGCGGGGCCATTTTTGCGGGGAACAGCGGCGGCGGCCCTGCGCGATATCGCGCAGACAGTGCGCTAATTGGCCGCTGCGACAGACGATAATGGGCAGGGAAAACGCGCATGTTTTGGTTTAAAATGTCTGGCGGGCAACGGCGAGTTGATGAGTTGATCCGGTGAAACCATCTGGAGGGTGGAGTTGATTCGCTGCATTGCGGGAGCGACAGATCAGGTGGGTGCCCATGATTGAGATCGTAATCCTCGGTCGCGGAGGCCAGGGCGGAGTCACTCTGGCCAAGCTGATCGCGATGACATACTTCCTGCAGGGGCAGGATGCCCAGGCCTTCGGCGTCTATGCGGCTGAACGGTCAGGGGCTCCCCTGCGTGCGTTCGTGCGCGCAGATAACCAGGAAATCCTGTGCCGTAATCAAATCACGGAACCGGACCACCTGGTCGTTCTGGATCGTACCCTGGTCACGGATCATATCGCCTCAGGGCTGAAACCAGGGGGCTGGATCGTCCTTAACAGTCCGGATCCTCCTTCGGTCTTTGCCGGCGAATTCCCCGGATATCGAATCGCCACGATTGACGCCAACTCCATCGCGATTGCCTGCGGGCTTGGGACACGCACCACACCCATCGTGAACACGACCATCCTCGGGGCAACTGCGCGCGTGCTGGGCGAGACATTCGAGGCAGTGCGGGCGGCGCTCGAGGAACTCAAATTCGTCGGCCCGAACCTTGAGTCGGCCCGGCGGGCGTACGAAACCGTTTCTGTGGCCGAGACGCCGGCCGGAACCTGTTCCGCGCGAAGCTCGTCCAGGTCGGTTGTCACGACGATGAGCATATTGGATCCCGACGCCGGGATCCCACCGCAGACACAGACGGGTTCATGGGCGCGCCAGAAACCGATGCAGCGCTCTTTTACGTCTCCCTGCAACCAGGGCTGCCCGGCCGGGAACGACGTGCGGGGCTTCTTAGCAGCCATTAAAGAAAAACAGTTTGACCTCGCGCTTGAAATCCTGCACCGAACCACCCCTCTGCCCGGAGTTTGCGGCCGGGTCTGTCCGGCTCCCTGCATGGACGCCTGCCACCGCAACGAGCTCGATGAACCAGTCAACATAAGGGAGCTCGAGCGTTACGTCGCTGATCACGCCAGTCCCGCGGCGGCCGCCGCCATGAATCGCAACCACGCGGTCGCGGTGATCGGATCCGGGCCCGCCGGCTTGGCAGCCGCCTACCATCTCGGCCGTCTCGGCTACGGAGTCACGATTTTCGAGGCAGGTTCAGAGCTTGGCGGCGTCATGCGCACTGGAATCCCCGAGTACCGCTTGCCCCGGCCAGTACTCGACCGTGAGATTGAGCACGTGCTGGAGCACGGGGTGACGGCTCAAACACGCTGCAAAGTCGGAAAAACCGAGCTGCTCAAATTCTCACAACGCTTTGCCGCCGTTTTCGTGGCCACCGGTCTACAGGAAGCCCGAGCCCTCAACCTCGGTATCCAGGATTCGACCCACATCATGCAGGGGATCGCCTTCCTCGATGAGGCCCTTACCGGGCACATGTCGCTGAAAGGCGAGAGAATCATCGTACTCGGAGGCGGCAATACCGCGGTAGACGCCTCGCGAACTGCGATACGCCTTGGTGCCTCGGAAGCCTGCATCGTGTATCGACGCACGCGTGCGGAGATGCCGGCAATCAAGGAGGAAGTCGACGAAGCGCTCGAAGAAGGAGTCTTGCTGAAAGAACTGCTGGGACCCGTTGCGCTGAATCGTAACGGCAACGGAAGTGGCTGGACCCTGGAGTGCCAACGTATGCGGCTCGGCGAGCCCGACCAATCAGGCCGCCGCAGCCCGGTGGCCATCGAAGGTGAAGCAGGCCGCCTCGGGTTACCGTGTGACCGGGTCATCCTCGCGCTCGGTCAACTGGGCGATCTATCACTCTTCCCCGAAGGCTCGGAAGTACGAGAAGGCGAAACACTAATCGGTTTAACCGGAGCTCCAATCTTCGCCGGCGGAGATCTGGCGTCCAACGAAGGAACCGTTGCCGCGGCGATCGGCAGCGGACGCAAAGCAGCCTGGCATATTCACCGGACGTTGTCCGGCGAGGACCTCTTCCCCAAAGAGACGGCGCCGGTCGTTTCGGCGGCGACCATCCGGTTGACGGCCTTCCAGAGAGCCTCCCAGGCAAGGGGCTCGATTCTTGAACCCGCCGGGAGGATACGAAGTTTTAACGAGGTGCGGGTCGGCCTGTCTGAGTCAGCTGACCACGAGGTGGCCGTGCTTGAGAGCCAGCGATGTTTCACCTGCGGCGCGTGCACCGGGTGCGATATCTGCCGGGCCAACTGCCCTGAGGGCGTCCTCACACGGCGCGGCACCGACTACGCGTTCGACTACGACTACTGCAAGGGCTGTGGACTGTGCGCGTTTGAGTGCCCGCGCGGCGTCATTCTGATGGAACAGCTCTAGTACTAATCGAGGAATCATGCGCAAGTTCTGCACTGGAAACCATGCTGCCGGGTATGTCTTGGCGGCTGCGGGAGAAGCCAACCGAAACGCCCGAGGCTGCGTGGCGGGCGGCTACCCGATCACGCCCCAGACGGAGATCATGGAGTTCCTGCGCGGTTTCCGTTTCACCAAAGGCCGGGTGCAGGCAGTCGAGTCCGAGCACAGCGCGATGGCGATGTGCATCGGGGGTTCAATCTCCGGGGCGCGGACGTTTACGGCCAGCTCGTCCAACGGGTTAATGTACATGGCCGAAAACGTGTTCATGGCCGGATATTGCCGGCTCCCCGTAGTGCTCGCCGCGGTGAACCGGACCATCGGCCCTCCGTGGAACATCTGGGTCGACCAGGGAGATACGCTCGCCCTGCGCGACACCGCGTGGCTGCACTTCTACTGCGAGTCACACCAGGAGGTGGCAGACACGATTCTCCTCGCTTTTCGGGTCGCGGAAGATTCGCGAATTCTGCTCCCGGCGATCGTCGCGTTCGATGGGTTCATCATCTCGCACACCAGCGCGCCGGTCGATCTCCCTGAACAGGCCGACGTGGACCGATACCTCCCCCCGTGTCATGTCCCGCATCGGCTGAACCATGATCGTCCCCAGATGCTTGGGGCCATGGTGACACCCGAAGACACAGCCGCGCATCGTCTGGAGCTTCACGAGGCCATGGAACGCGTCCCGGCCGTTCTCGAACAGGCGAGGGATGAATTTCGCGAGGTGTTTGGCCGCCAGCCGGACGGCGCGATCTCCGGTTACCGGCTGGAGGACGCCGAGACGGTCCTGGTCGCCTCCAACTCGATCGCCAGCACGGTGCGCGGCGTCGTGGACAAGCGACGCCGGGACGGCGAGAGAGTCGGGATGCTTAAAATCAAGCTGTTTCGACCCTTCCCGCGGCACCTCATCCGCCAGGCACTCAAGGGAGCGAAACGAGTTGGGGTGATCGATCGGAATGTTTCGCTCGGATCGGGTGGCATCTTCTGGCTGGAGATCTGCGGCGCTCTTTTCAATACGCCGGACTTGATCCTGCAGGATTACCTGACCGGCTTGGGGGGCGGCGACGTGACCCCGGAGGCGGTGGAAAATATCCTTGAAGATCTCCTGGCCCGCCGCAAGTCGGGCGAACCGTGCTGGAAAGTCAAGGCTTACGAGCGGATGTTCTGACGGGAACGGCGGGAACTATCCACGAAGGACACGAAGAGTCACGAATGAAGACGGAAGTGAACCAAACGTGCTGCTGTGACGCCCTGGCTCCCGGGCGGAGGGTGCTCCGCGCGGGGAACACGAACTGCCCGGGGTGCGGGATGTCCCTGGCACTCCACTGGCTCGGCCGGGCCCTGCCGGACCAACCCATGACGCTGTGCATCCCGGCCGGATGCGCCGTAGTAACGGCGGGAGCTTACCCAACCACCGCGTACGGCGTCCCGGCCGTGGCGACGACGTTTGCCTCGGCCGCCGCGGTAGCCGCCGGAATCCGCATTGTCGAAAACCTGAACAACGACCCGGGGCTCACCTTCTGTTTCGCCGGGGACGGGGCCACTTACGACATCGGTACCGCCTGCATCTCGGCCGCAGCCGAGCGGGACGAGGACATCATCTACATCTGCTACGACAACGAGATTTACGGGAATACCGGTGGACAGCGCAGTAGCGCCACCCCCCAAAACGCGGTGACGACGACCACCCCATCCGGTAAGAGACGAATCAAGAAGGACATGATGAAGATCATCATCGCGCATCATGTCCCGTATGCGGCTACACTTTCACTGGCGCACACCGACGATTTTGTCCGAAAAGTCCGGCAAGCCGCGAGCGTCCGAGGATTTCGTTTTCTCCTGATTCATTCCCCCTGCCCGACCGGATGGAAATCCGACCCGGAGGAAAGCGTGGAATTGGACCGGCTGGCTGTTTCGACGGGTCTTTTCCCTCTGTACGAAGTCTTCGAGGGGCGCCGCTTCCGCATCAACGTCAAACCGGATTTCACGCCTCCCGGCGAATACTTCAGCCGCCAGGGGCGTTTCCCGAAGGTGATCGCGGACCCGGAACTCGCCAGCCGCCACATCCGCGAAGAGTGGGACCATCTCGAGAGGATGGCAGCGACGTTCCCTGCGGACTGAACGGTTTTCATCCACGAGGCGCAAGATTCAACTCCACAATAACTGAGAGCCTCGTTCGCTGCAGTTGCACGCGCCGCGCGATCAATTGTGACGGTTGTAACACGAAGGGACACGAATAAAGGCGGACACAACCGCTTGGTCTTCGCCTTTATTCGTGTTCCTTCGTGTCCCTCGTGGATAAATGCTGTTGACTCGCCAAGGATCGCACCGCCTGCACCATGGCCGTCAACCCCATCCCCTTTCCCATCGAGATATTCTGACGAAACATGCGCGGGACAATCTCCGGGGAAATCCTCGCAACTTCTTCCGTCTTCAGACCGGATAGGGTGCGGTCGAGCAGGTAGGCGAGTGCCCGGGCCGAAATTCCCGACGGATTCTCGACGGCGAAGTACAACTTGACGGTTTCACCGGGGCCTCGAGTCGCCCAGACGTAGGCGTCCGATTCGCAGTACGGCACGCGATGGGCCTCGGGAAACGGGCGCCTGGCGATAGACTCCGGGACTTCGCGGAAATGGTCTGAGAAGTCGAGCAGCATCTGGACGCGCTCCGGTTCATCCAACGAATCCAAGACCGACAGGGCACTTTCAAGCTTTTCCGGCTGCTTGTCCAATGTCGCTTCACCCATAGTTCTCATCGCTCGATCGGCGCGCCGACAAGGTTCCCCCACTCGGTCCAACTGCCGTCATAATTCTTGACGTGCGGAAAACCGAGCAGGTACGTGAGCACGAACCAGGTGTGGCTGCTCCGCTCGCCGATCCGACAGTACGCGATGATCGGTTCTTCGGGCTTCAAGCCCTGCTCCTTCAAGTATATCTGCCTTAATTCCTCGGCGGATCTGAAGGTTCCGTTCTCGGGATTAACCGCACGGCTCCACGGCACATTGACCGCGCCCGGGATGTGCCCCCCGCGGAGCGCTCCTTCGTTCGGGTAACCTTCCATGTGAAGCCTTTGCCCGGTGTACTCCTCCCGGCTCCGGACGTCGACCAGTGACCGTCGCGAAGAGACGTGCCGCAGCACCTCCTCCCGAAAAGCACGGACCTTGGCGTCGTCCCGCTCCGGGGCACGGTATTTCGTAGCCGAGAACTTCGGAACGTCGCGGGTAAGCGGCCGTTCCTCGAGCTGCCACTTCAATCGGCCGCCGTCCATGACACGAGCCTTCGTGTGGCCGAACAGCTGAAAAACCCAGAATGCATAGGTCGCCCACCAGTTGTGCTTGTCACCATAGAACACCAGGGTCGTGTCTGGTGTGATTCCGAGCCGTGACGCCAGCCGCTCGAACCCTTCGCGCTGAATGTAGTCGCGGCGCAGCTGATCATTCAGATCAACCGTCCAGTCAACATGAACCGCGCCGGGGATATGCCCGGAAGGGTACAACAAGGCATCCTCGTTCGATTCGATGACCCGGACCGACTTGTCGTTCAGGTGCTCGGCTACCCAATCGGTCGAGGTCAGCACCTCCTCGTGGACGTACCCTTTCTCTTCGATGTCGGTTTGCATTTCCTCTCCTCTTCTCAACTCCCATAGGAGGAGTCAGCTCAATTCTAGATTAAACCTATCGGGTAAGTCTAATTTTTGCACGGATAGACCGGCGAGTTCCCGGCGCAGGGCGAGATCGAATGGAGCCGCGCACGACAGCGAGCGAAGCGAGCGAGAGTAAGCGGACACCTGACTCGCTCCACTGCTTCACGCTTCAGCAGCGAAGATCGGCCTTGATTCCGCTGGCGGGGCCTGTCGGGTTCACTCGACGGACAGGCGGTCGAGCATGCTGTACCGGCCGTTTCGCGCCTCGGCAATGTAGACGCTTCTTCGGCCGTCGTGATCCGGGCCGATCCTGTAGTCGCCGCCCGCGCCGTGGATCACGGTCCTCTCCCTGATCAGTTGATCCAGGTAAGCCTTGACCGCCTGGCGGGTAAATCCCTGGCTGCGCATCGCGTCTGCGATCAGGTGCACGGCATCGTAGGCAAAGGCCTGTCCGTAACCCGGTTCTTCGCCTGTAAACTCCTTGTACTTGCGAACGAAGTCCATTGCCTTAGGGCTGCGGGGGTCCGGAAGAAAGAACTGCGACACCCTGATACCTTCGGTCAACGCAGGATTTTCCTTCACAAACTCGACAGCACCAAGGCTATCGCCCGCAAGAATGCTCGGTTGCGGGTTTCGCGTGCGGATCTCGCCAAGGGTCCAGGCGGCCGCGGCCTCTCGCTGGAACAGGACGTACACGTCAGGCGGATTTTCGGCCGTGAGTCTCTCGAGCGTGGATCGGATCAGGTCTTTGTCATCAGTCTGGAGGAGGTTCCGGTGCATGACGCTGGAGGAAACAGAACCGCCCAAGCGCCTCACTTCATTCTCGAAGGCTCTGGCCAGGCCTCGTCCATAGTCGTCATTCACATAGAAGATCGCAAAGCTCTTCTTTCCCCACTTTTCGAGTGAGTACTGAGCGAGGGCCGGGCCCTGTTTCGCATCAGTCAGACAAAGACGGTAAGTCCAATCTCCAACCTGAGTGAGCGCCGGCGAGGTCGCGATGGTTACGATCTGCGGGACATGATTCTGGTTGTATATCGCGGCGGCTGAAAGGCTGGAGGAACTGTCACTGTGCCCAATCACGGCCACCAGGTCAGGCGTTCCAGAAAACCGTTCGGCCCAGGAGATCACGTCGCTCGGCTGCACAGTATCCCGATACTTCCACTCCATGCCGACCGCGCGGACCGGCACACCGTCCACCCCGCCGGCCGCCGATATTTCGTTCAGCGCCAGCTGGATAGCCTGGTGGTTGAGGACGGCAAGACCGACTCCGAAACTCACTTGATCCGGCCGCCCTCCGCAACCGGCAAGGACGGCTAGCACAAGAGACAGTAGAACTAAGATAAGTGCTTTTCGATTCATCTCTGAAGAACCTGAAGGATCTTTTTGGAAAACTCCTCGAAACTAAGGCCAGGCGAACCAGCCGGATGCCGGCCTGGGGCACCGCCGGCTCCGCCACCGCTTGTCCCCATCAGGCACAAGCGCGGGACGAGCTCGGGGCGTTCCCGGGCTATCCATTCGGACAACTGGCTATTTTGCGGAGATTCCGCACCGTTCGGCTGGTCCACCACTACAAGGTCTACTTTGCGCGAAGAAAGGAACTGAATGGCCTCATCCGCGGTGGCCACTCCGGAAGCCTGGATGCCGAGACTGGACAAATAAGAAAGCTGCGTGTCCAGTGCAGTCGACTCGCTCTCTATGACGAGGGCCGTATAGCTGCGTTCGGGCGCCCGCGGGACTGGAGCCTCGGGTACCGGCGTACCGGGAAGCCGCAGATGATAAACGGCGCCTTCTTCGCGTTTCTCGACGCTCAGCTCACCCCCCTGTTCCTCGAGCAGGGCCGACGAAACCCCCAGATCAGCAATTCGGGCATCCGCGTGCTCACCCGCTCGTTCGCCGGTCGTCACTTGTTGCTGGAAAGAAATGGTGACCTGACCTTGGGCTCGGGCGGTGGACACCCGGATTTGGCCGGCCCGGCCGGTCTTCATGATCACCTCGGCAATGCCGTTGAGCAGGTTCAGAACCGCCTGCCGGACCATGTAGGGATCGACCCGCGCGACCGGCTCCGACGGGTCGTAGGCACGGATCACGCGCACGTTGTGGGTCTTGAGGTCATACTCACGCAACTGAATCACCGGCTCCACAAGGCGGCTGACCGGTATTTCTTCGGTCTCGGATGACCTCGGGGGAGCAACTTCCAGCAAATTGGCGACGATGCGTCGGCACCGCTTCGCCTGCGAGAGAATGTCCTCCAGGATGCGGATCTCGTCCTCATCGCGTCGGGTTTTGGTCACTCGCAGCTTGTGGAGCTCGGTGAAGCCTATGATCGCCGTCAACGGGTTGTTCAGCTCATATGCGGCGCCGCGGATCAGCCTCGCCATGGCGCTTGCACGGCCCGCCTCGGCAAGCTGCTGTTCCAGTTCCTTAACCTTCTGTGAGCGGACATCGATCTGCTTCTCGAGCCCCGCGTACCCGCTTGTCAGGGACTCGGCCATGTAGTTAAAACCACGGGCGATCGCCCCTATTTCGTCCTCTCGCTCGACTCGAGCCCTGGCCGCCAGGTTCCCTTCCCGTATCTGATCCGAAGCTTGGAGGATCGACTGCAAGGGGCCAAACACGCGGCGACGCAGGAGCAAAGTGAAGACAACGAGCACGGTGATCAGCGATCCACCCAGCATGCCGAGCGCCCAGTAGGCGCGGCTCATCGACTGGTGCACGTTGTCCAGTACCATCTGAAGCTTGGCGACCTGAACGCGATTCAGAGATTCGAACTCCTCCTCCATTTCTTCCCCAAGCTCTTCCACCCGCGCGATTCGGACCAGGGCCTCGGCGCGACTGTCCGAACGCAGGTGATCAAATATCTGCGTCGCCTGGACCGCCAATTCGGACTGAAGGGCCTTGATCGACTCCACCGTCAACCGCTCTTTGTCACCGATGTCCATGGTCAGATATCGGGACTGTCCCTGGTCCCATTCGTAGTTCAACTGTCCAAACAGGTACGGGAACCGGGGGTTTGGCTCCTCGAACTGCCGGTGCAGCATGGTGATCTGCTTCTGTATCCCGTAACGCAGCTTCTGATTCAGTTCGAACGTCTTCTGAAGGTTCGCCGCCAGCCGATTGGCTTCCTGCGCAAGAATGCTGTAACGGTATGTCTGAAATCCCACGAAAAGCAGGACCACAAGGAAGGTAACGCTCAGCAAAAAGAGAAGCAGCCGGGAGACCGCCGGCCGGGCAGGTGCGCGCGAAAGATCCGGATTCGGCGGGATGCGGTCAGATTCCATCATTTGGTCCGGCTATATATTGCGGCCTTGCAGTCGTTTTGTTCAAGCTATCGACGAACCGATTTCGATAACGCCTCCGTCCCGAGTCGCCACTCGACCGAGCTTCGACCAGATCACTTTAAACAAAGAGGCGTTGAACTGCTCGATTGGGAATCGACGCTCACCGTCGGCGCCGAGCAGAACGCCCGTCTCCAATAGCGCCCTGAGTAGCTCACTCCCCAGGCGCTCGGGACCGGACGATTTCTCGGCCTCCCGTAGAGCCTGCTCCAGACTCAGCCACCTCCCCGTCAGCTGTAAGCCCTTCAAGAAGTTGATTATTCGGGAGGTTACAAAAAGTGTGAAGATCTCCCCACGGCTGAACTCGGTGCAATCCCAGCCCATCGCGGTGGTCCGGGCGCCGATCCACGATCGTTTCTCCGGTCCGTTAGCCAGCCCGTGCCAACAGTCAGACCCGGGCGCCAGGTAAAACGGAGAAGCGCCGATGAGAAGCGGCAGACGGGCAAGGAAGACCGTTGTCTCGATCATGCTTTCGACGGTGCCTCCCGGGAGTCCCAGGATCTGATAACCCACGACCCGGAATCCCAGCCCGAAGGCGGTTCTGGCGGCGCGCTCGAACCCGTCCAGGTCGTGTGGGCGACGGTTGTGACGGGCGAGTTCGGGATCGGCCGTCACCAGCGACAGATTCAGGTCCTCGAAGCCCGCCCGGCGCATCCGTCCAAGCAGCGCGTGATCCAGGTGGTGATAGCAGATGCCATTCATTGCCGTCAGCCGGAGAGCCCCGGGCGGCACAGCGCGGATGATTCCCTCGAGAATGTCCGAGAAGCGGTCTCTGTCGAAAGCGAGATTGTCGTCTTCAAAATCGATCACCCGATATCCCTGTCGGTAACGCAAGGCGATTTCCTCACAAACGGAGGCCGCCGCCCGGGCGCGGTAGCCCTGTCCGAAAACGGCGGAAACCGAACAGAAAGAGCAGCGGTACGGGCATCCCCTGGAAGTGACCACAAAGGCCATCGGCTCACCTGAATGCTTGTACCGGCCAAGCCCCAGATCCCCAAGCTCCGGAGGCGGGATATCGTCGACTTCAAAGTTCGGCCCAGGCGGGTTGATGACCAGTCTTCCATGCTGCTTGAATCCGAGGCTCGGAATCGAGTGGAACGTGGGCGGGTTATGGTTGGACGATTCAGCCCGAAGAGCACGTGCGAGATCGACGATCGCCTTCTCGCCCTCTCCAACGACCACGAAGTCAACCGCGTCCTTTGCCAGCACATCCCACGGCACCGCAGAGACATGCGCACCTCCGAACACGATCGGAACGCGCGACTCCTTCTTGATCGCACGAGCAGTCTCGAGCGCCTCGCCGGAGTACGCGGAGAACAACGCCGAGATCCCGACAAGGTCGGGCGTTTCCTGGGCCACTTCCTTTGCGATCTGCTCGAAGGCGGCGCCAAACTGATAGAAGCGCGAAAAAGTCCGGAATGGACTTCGATCCACTGGCGGATAAAAACGCCGAAGATAAGAGAGCTCGGACGGAATTGGAACCGTCCGCCGGCCGGAACCGGAGTGGTAGTCCTTTAGAACAACGGTGACGGCCGGAGAGTGTTTCTGCAGCGCTGCCTTCAAATAGCCCAAACCCAGCGGCTGCAGTCGAACATCGGTCTGGTAGAAGTCACGGATGGGTGGCTGCAGGAGGAGGACTTTCACGCGACGATTTCGTCAACCGGGCCGAACACTGGGGATTGCCTATTCAGAATCCTTCGTGTATCGGCCCGGTCGGCATGTCCTTGCGAAATGAACTCGCCGCACGAAGCTTGGCAGGGGCTACTTCGCGGCGGCTACTGGTGTCGGGTGGGCGATTTTGGCCCAGGCCGACTTGAATTCGAAACCTTTGAAAGTCGGACTCTGCTGGTTGTGGCAGGTCTTGCACTGCTTTTCGGCAGAGCCGTCAGACAATTTGATGTCGGTCATGCCGGCGGCAATTGCTTTTGCACGGTCCTTCATGATCGCCATCGTTTTGTAATCCGAACCCGCCCCGTGGCAGTTCTCACACTGGACACCGTCCTCTGCCGCAAAGGTCGGCTTAATCTGGGCAGCGGCAACTCCGAAAGCGGCCACATGACACCTTAAGCATTCCTTCGCTTCGTGGGCCGCTCCCTTGACCCCAGCCTTGGTCGCAACCTGGGCGGCCTCCGGCGTCTTGAGGGTGGCGAAAGCCTTCGCGTGCTCACTGGCCTGCCATAAGGGCGTCTGTTTGCCCTGCTTCTCAGTGTTGTGACAAGGCTTACACGATTTCACTCCAACGAAGGAGTGAGGACCCGCAGCTAGTCCGGCCACGATAGACAGAAGAAACACAAACAATAACGCGAGAATTCTCCTCATCCTGACCTCCGTAACAAGAGGATTACAGCGGTTTAGGGTTAACCGGCACCGGGCCCGGCCCCCAACTGCTCGGCAGGATTCTAGCACGGGTCATGGCGCCTGATGTCCCGAAATTTCACTCTTGGAGCGCGGACTTCTTGTCTTGGAGCGCGGACATCTTGTCTTGGAGCGCGGACATCCTAAGTTGGAGCGCGGACGTACCGAGGGTGTCGAAAAAGTCGAGATGGCATAACCTGTACCCATTGACGTGTGCTGTCTCTTACCCCGAAGGGGTTACGTAGCAAAGCCCAGGGTTGACCGCGTTGTTTGCGGCCTACCCTGGGTAAGGGAAAACCGTAAATTACCAACCCTGAAGGGGTTGCGTATGTGGCTTGATACGCAACCCTTTCAGGGTTGGTAACCATTTTACTGGGCAACCCAGGGTAGGCCGCAAACGACGCGGCCATCCCTGGCCTTTGCTACGTGACCCCGTTGGGGTCAATGCGGACTTTTCCGACACCCTCGTCCCATCCGCGCTCCAAAGCAATACGCCGGCACATCCGTGTGTCCGTTCTGACACACGCCGGCCAGGACCAACACGGTTTCGACCCCGCCTGTTTTGGTTAAGTTGTTGTCTGGTAATTGCTTATCTTCTGGATCACTTCGTGCTCTTCCCGTGACCGTAAGGAGAACAGGAAACATGAGAAGCAGGGTTCTACAGGTGGTGATCGGGTTGTTGGCGTTTGGCGCGCAGACCATGGCCGCGCTGGCAGACGAACCGGAAGACTCGGACCGACTCATCCTGATCAGTATTCCGCATCGCCAGCTCGCTTTGATTTCTCATGGCCAGGTCGTCAAGATCTACGAGACGGCCGTTGGAACGGAATCCACACCCAGCCCCACTGGCCGGCACGTGATCATGAACCGCGTTCCAAACCCCACGTATTACACTCCTGGGAAAGTTGTCCGGCCGGGCCGGGCAAACCCGCTCGGAACCCGCTGGATGGGCTTGAGCAAAAAGGGGTTCGGCATCCACGGGACGAATGTCCCGAGCTCCATCGGAAAGGCGGCCTCCCACGGCTGCATCCGAATGCACAACAGAGACGCCGAAGACCTGTTCGAGAAAGTACAGGTCGGAGACTCGGTCGAGATTTGCGATCAGACGGATGAGCGCCTGGCTGGAATCTTCGGAGAGCTGGGCTCTTCGGCCCCCAAGCCGGCGGGCACTATGCCGGCGCCGGAGCCGACAAAGGATTTGAACCCGGGCTTGGTCATCGCCATGGGGGTCACGAGGTGAGGGCCCGGACTCCAAGCACGCGGGATCGGGCGCGTCGTTGTATCGGGTGACTCTTGTGGTTTATAGTCCGCAACGTGACCGCAAGGCACCCATATCGGGCCGGACTCTTCCTGCTTCTCTTCATTCCCGCGCTCTGTTTCGCCCAGGGAAGAACATTCGAAGCGACAATCCGAGAAATGGCTGACGGCATCACTCGCACGATCCCCGCACACACCTCGATCTCGCTCGACTTGGGTACCCTGGAGGCGAGCGAGCATCTTCTGGCGACGGTCCGACAAGCCATGGAGAGCGAGCTCGCCAGACGAGGAGTGGCGGTCGTCCGGAAACCCAATGCCGGCTTGGATGTCCGGATGACATTGGCTCGTGGGCTGCGCGGCCTTCTGCTGATCGCTGAGATCCCGACCCCGGGGACCAGATCGGTGATCATCGCGCTCCTGTCCGAGGAATCGAGCGCTACCGGCAGGCCGCAGCCTGCCAAGAAGGTCGAGTTGAGCGCCCAACTCCTGATTGAACGCAACGAACCGATCCTTGATGCGCTAATTATGGAGCAGGAGATCCTTGTGCTGGGGCCTGCCAAGGTGTCGGTCTACACGCGGGACGGGCTATCGCGAGGCTCCAAAGAGATCCCCATTGAGCCGGTGGGGACGATGCCGCGCGATCCGCGTGGTCGGATCCTGGCAGACCAGGCGGGAGCCATAACCCTTCTACTCCCCCGCTCACGGTGTACTGGGACAACGGCCCAGGGTTTCGCGTGCTTCCCGAGCGAGGAGCTGTGGCCCTTGACCCAGGATGGGCGGTTAAGAGCGCGTATCGTCCCCGGGCGAAACCACTTCGAGGCGGCATCCGTCGATCTCCGGCCGCCAGAGCCTATCCGGTCCTTTTTTTCGGCTGTCCGCGTGGGAGAGGGCCCTGGGGCCATCCTGATGGTTGAAGGGACGGAGGGATCCACCCGCATATACGACGCCGCTCTTCTGGAAAAGGGGGCGAGCTCGCTCTTTGGAACGCATTTGACCCAGATCGCAAGTCAGTGTGGGCCCATCTTCTTGCAGGTGCGCGAGGAGGAGACCGAAAGCCTGCTCGAAGTCATCGAGGTGAAGGACCAGCAACCGGTTCCAATCGGGGATCCAGTTCGGTTCCAAACCGTCACAGCCATCTGGCCTTCTGCAGGCACCAAGGCCGTCGTAGTCTGCCGAAACAACGCGTCGGGTCGGTTCGCCCTTTACCTCGTGGAGATTGCCTGTGCTGAGGTGCCAGATGCGGCCGCCCGATAGAACCAGCTCGCTCGCCCCCCGGAGGTCCGGCGAGGATGACGGACTTTCGGGAGGCCGAGCTTCTGCTCGCAGGCGGGCGAGCGCGCCTTGGATCGCTCTTTGCGGCGCCTTTCTCGTTTTCCTTTTCCCGATCGTCGAAGCGAGCTCCCGGCCCGTCTATGGAGGCAAGCTTCGAGTGCAGATGCGATCGACCCTTGGGGAGTTCAACCCAGCGGTGCCTGCGGTCCCGGGAGATGCCAAGAGTGCATTGCTGCCGCTCGTATTCGAAGGCCTTGTGGGGACCGACGAGGGGGGCACGGTCGTACCCAAGCTGGCTGTCGAGTGGAGGATCGGACAGGGCGGTCAACGCCTGTCCTTCCGCCTGCGAACAAACGTGAGATTCCACGACGGCTCCATGATGAACGAGGCGTCGGTCCTCGAGAGCCTTCGCACACTCGATGCCCGGTACCAGATGGAGGCGCGCAACGCAGAAGTGGTTTTCACCGCCGGAGACGGTTCGGCCGGCGACCTTCTCAGGCAGCTGGCCAGTCCGCGTTGGGCTGTCACCAGGGCAACCGGCCCGGCCACTGCTGCAGGAACTGGCCCGTTTTCCCTCGCCGGCTTCGAGCCAGGGAAACGTATCGTCCTTCGCGCTTTCGAGGGTTACTGGGGCGGGCGGCCATTCGTGGACGAACTGGAAATCCGAATGGGGCGCAGTGAGCGAGATCAGATGATTGATCTGCAGTTGAACAGGGCGGATTTGATTGACATCCCAGCTACCGATGCGCGTCGAGTTGGTTCGGGCATTCGACTTCCCGTCTCGGAGCCCGTCGATCTGATCGCAATCGTCTTCCGAAATCGTCGCGCGAGTGACGAGCCGTTGGTTCGGGCAATCAACCACTCGGTCGACCGAGCATCCATTCATCAGATCATTGCCCAGAGACAAGGAAGCCCAACCGGGGCGCTGCTCCCACAGTGGTTGACCGGTTACGCTTTTCTGTTTACTGGCAGCCGGGACCTGTCTCTCGCTCGAAGGCTCTCGTCATCCGTCCCTCGACGGACCGGCGGCCTGACTCTTGGGTATCCGTCTTCGGATGGGTTCCTGAAATCCGTCGCCGAACGCCTGACGCTGGACTTGCGAGAAGCGGGGCTGGAGGCTAGAACAGTCGCCCTTCCTGCGCCTCCAGGCAGCACCGCGCCTGACGGGGTGCTGACGCGCATCCGGCTCACGGCAGATGCAGCCGGGTCGCTGGAGGTCATCAGCACGCTCCTTGACCAGCCGGCGAAGCTCCCGGATCGCGGGTCGGCCCTCGACAACCCTCAAGACCTATTCGAGGGAGAGGCCGGGATCCTTGCCTCGTGGCGGGTTGTGCCGCTTCTCCACCTTCCGGTGAGCTTCGGGCTGAGCGAGCGTGTTGGATACACCCGGTTGCAGGACGTTTTCCGATTTGGCCAATGGCGCTTCGAGGACATCTGGGTACAACCGACCCCGGCGACCGGAGGGACACCGTGACTTTCAGGACTCGGCTCCTTCTGGCCGTTGCCGGTGCGGTGGCGGCAGGATCAATCATCGGGACCTGGATTCTCCTGACGACGACTCGCGGCGTGCTCGAAGAACAGGACGAGCAGCGCCGCCTGACTATCGTGGGACAGTTCCGCCGCGAGTTTCAATCGCGTGGCGCAGAGGTTGTCAGACGAGCCACGGCAATCGCCCGGGACGAGTCGGTTATCCGAATCGCGATTGCCCTCAACCAAGAGGAACCGGACTTCTCGCCGTACTTCAACAGCGGTTCTGAATTCGCGCGGTCACAATCGCTCGATTTTGTGGAACTGGTGCGCTCCGACGGGCGGATCATTTCCTCCGCGCAGTGGCCTGCCCGTTTCGGTTACAGGCACCCGTCGTTTGCACTGTTTGGGAAAATGGAACAGGGCACGCCCTTCCTTGACCGGCAGGAGTTGCCCGACGGTGTTGCGCTTGGACTGTTCTCCCTCGCGCACGCCACTGCCGGGGACCAGGCGGTGCTCGTGCTCGCCGGGATCCGCCTGGATGAACGCTTTCTGGCTTCCCTTGCTCTCTCGGCGGGCATGAGGCTCTATCTGCACCTGGAACCAGGCGCGCCCGGCGGAGAGGCAAGACTGATTGACAGCGCCGGGCTGTCCAAGCCTCGAAGCTACTTCAGGGAAGTAATCACTGATGTACGAAGACAGAACGAAGAGGTCGTCCGAACGGTGTCGGACGAAACCGGTCAACAGCTATCGGTCCACGCCCTTCCGCTCAGGGGACAGGGTGAAAAGATGCTTGGCGCCCTCCTCGTGGTAAGCAGCACTGCCGAGCTGGCCCGCATCACGAGTTTCATCCGGACGGCGGGCGCTTTCGCGGCAGCGGGCGGCATTCTTTTGGGGATCCTCCTCGGGTGGTGGGCCACTCGGAACATCACGAGGCCCGTCCAGAAACTGGTTTCTGGAGCTCACAAAGTAGCGGGCGGACAATGGGATACCCGCGTTTACGTGTTTTCGGATGACGAAATTGGCGAGCTGGCCAAGTCTTTCAACCAGATGACTTCACAACTCGTGGACCAGAAGGAACGACTGGTTCAGGCCGAGCGGGTCGCCGCGTGGCGGGAACTGGCGCGCCGCCTGGCGCACGAGCTCAAGAACCCCCTCTTCCCGCTGCAGATTACGGTGGAGAACATGCAGCGGGCGCGTGCCACCTGCCCGGACGACTTCGACGAGGTCTTCGAGGAAAGCAGCCGGGCGATACTCGCAGAGCTAGCGAATCTGAAAAACATCATCTCGAGGTTCAGCGACTTCGCAAAAATGCCACAGCCCGAGATCCAGACTGTGGATCTGAACGAAATCGCCCGCGAGCTCTTGAACCTGTTTCAGTCCCAGCTCGGCAGAACTGATCACCCGGTGCGTTGTGAAGTCCATCTGGATGGTTCGGTGGGAACGATTCGCGCCGACCCCGAGCAAATTCGTCGCGTGCTGCAAAACCTGGTCCTCAATGCGCTCGACGCGATGCCGGAAGGGGGAACACTCGGGCTCCGGACGCGCGATGAGAGCGACGGCGTGGTTCTCGAGGTGAGCGATTCCGGCGTGGGACTGACCGAGGAGGAGCGGGAACGGATCTTCACCCCCTACTACACAACCAAACAGCACGGAACCGGTCTGGGTCTGGCGATCGTGCAGTCGATCATCAGCGACCACGGTGGCCGCATATCAGTGGAAAGCCAGCCCGGAAAGGGCACAACCTTCCGCATCCGGCTATTCAGGAACCCGCCGGCGAACGGCGGGAATCGAGGGAAATGACGTGGAATCCAAAGAGTGGAAGCCCCATTTGCTGATCGTTGACGACGACGTGAACACGCTCGCGTCGCTTGCCCGGGCCTTTCGCATGTCCGGGTATGAAGCGACCGTTTCCGACAATGCAGGCAAGGCGCTACAACTGGTCAACCAGCAGCAGTTCGACCTGATCCTCTCGGACGTTGTCATGCCGGGCAAAGACGGGATCTCTTTTCTCGAGGATTTGAAGGCGCTGGGCAGCACCGTGCCGGTCGTCATGGTCTCAGGGCAGGCGACTCTCGAAATGGCGGTCAAAGCCACCCGTTTGGGTGCGGTTGATTTTCTCGAGAAGCCGCTTTCGACGGACAAGCTCCTGCTCACGGTCCAGAACGCTCTTCGCCTGTCGCAGTTGGAGCGGGAGAACCGGCAGTTGAAGAGACGGATCGGAAAGCACCAGATCATCTGGGCAAGCGACGCTATGGGAAGGGTCATGACTCAGGTTCAGCGGGTGGGAGCCAGCGAGAGCCGTGTCTGCATCCAAGGAGAGACAGGCACCGGGAAGGAGTTGATCGCCCGTGCGCTCCATGAGAACAGCGCCAGGCGCAACGGGCCCTTTGTCACGCTGAACTGCGCGGCGGTCCCTGCCGACCTGATTGAATCCGAACTCTTCGGCCACGAAAAAGGATCTTTCACGGGGGCGTTGTCTCGACACTTGGGGAAATTCGAGCAGGCAAATCGGGGCACGCTCTTCCTTGACGAGATTGGAGACATGCCCGCTGTCATGCAGGCCAAACTGCTGAGGGTCCTGGAGGAGGGAGAGATCGAGCGAGTCGGCGGGGATCGCCGCGTGGCAGTAAACGTGCGGGTGCTTGTCGCAACTCACCGGAACCTGCAGGAGCTGGTTCGCAAAGGCACGTTTCGAGAGGACCTTTATCACCGGATCTACGTTTTCCCGATTCTGCTTCCGCCGTTGCGCGAGCGGGTCGATGACATATCCGTCCTGGTCGACCATTTCGCGCGACAGGTGGCCGAAACCAATGGCTGGAAGGCGAAGAACTTTACCCCGGAAGCCATCCGTGCGCTCGAACGGTACTCCTGGCCGGGCAACATCCGTGAGTTGCGCAACGTTGTCGAGCGGCTGCTGCTCCTTGCCGACGAGGAAGTGGATGCTGCGGCGGTCAAATTGGCGCTCCCGCTGACAACCGAGCCGCGCCCCAGCTTCGCCAGCGTCGAATCAGGGGGATTGGCCGATCGCGTCAGAGCCTTCGAGCGACAAGTCGTCTTGACGGAGCTCGAGCGAAACGAGTTCCGGATGAGCGAAACGGCCCGAGCCCTCGGACTCGAACGCAGTCACCTCTACAAGAAGTGCCAGCAGCTGGGAATCGACCTGGAGGCGGAAAAGCAGTAAAACAGGAGAAAAGGGAACGAAAGCAAAGCAGAATATCGAATATCGAGAGCCAACTGCAGAAATCCGGGTCCTGAATGCGCGGACCTTCTCTTGGGGTCGTAGACGTACTCTGGACGGTCGGGTCTTTACCCCGAAGGGGTTGCGTGGCAAAGCCAAGGGTTGGCCGCGTTTTCTGCGGCCTACCCTGGGTGGCTTTGATAGAGAAACCAACCCTGAAGGGGTTGCGTACCGGGCACGATACGCAACCCCTTCAGGGTTGGTCACTTACGGTCCGCTACCCAGGGTAGGCCGCAAACGGCGCGGCCAACCCTGGGCTTTGCTACGCAACCCCTTCGGGGTAGAAAACCCGCCAAGCCAGCCAGCGACTTTAGTATTGGTCCTCACTTCGACATTCGATATTCGATATTCGATGGTCGATATTCTGCTTGCCTTCGTTCTTTTGCCCCTCGGCCCCTTTGCTTCTAGTCCGACGGCGGACGGCCACCCGACTGGGACTGGTCTTTCGACAGGGGCTTGCGGGGAAGCATCTCGTCGCGCATGGCTGTGTTGTACACGAACCACGCCATGACGACCGAGGCCTGCATCAAGTCCTCACGCTGCAGCCGGTCGTAGACATCCATGTTCGTATGCCATGTTCGGCTGAAGTACTCGACCGAGTCCTGGACGAACTGGAATCCGGGAAGGCCAACCGAATCGAACGGAAGGTGATCCGTTCCGCTGGTCCGGCGCATCGTCACCGCCGCGACGCCCAGATCCTTGATCGGCTCGATCCAGGCACCGAAGATCGGGACCAGTGCCGCGTTGCCCTGCACGTAGATGCCCCGAATCCTCCCGGTTCCATTGTCAAGATTGTAGTAGGCGGAGAGATTCGCGTGCTCTGACTTCAGTTCGAGAGGCCCGGATTGCGCCGGACGCTCACCTGACTCGGGACGCCCCGCCTCTGGACGTTCCGGCCGGGATCCAAAATGCTCTTTTACGTAAGCGCGGGAACCGAGGAGACCGACCTCTTCCCCGCCCCACAAGGCAACGCGAATGGTCCGGCGAGGTTTCACGTCAAGAGCCTTCAGGATTCGCGCCGCCTCCATGGCAACCGCGACGCCAGCTGCATCGTCGGTGGCCCCGGTCCCGCCGTGCCACGAGTCGAGGTGCCCGCCAAGCATCACGACCTGATCTTTCAGGTCGCCGCCCGGGATTTCAGCGATTGTGTTGAGTCCCTTGCGCTCCTTTTCGGAGAAATTGACTTTGATGTTCAGCTCCAGCTCGACGTCGATGCTCTTGTCCATTATCCGGGTGATCCGGTTGTAGTGTTCAGGCGCCATCAAGACGACCGGAAAGGTGACTGGGTTACGGTGAGACCCCTGCACCTGCTTGAGGGTCCCGCCGTCGCCTCCTGCCGGAACGACCCTGGCAAGGATCTTCTGCTCAGCCAGAAACTTGTCGACAGCTCGGGACAGGGCTTCGCGGCGGAGGAACGCGTTGCGGTCGCCAGAGGGTCCCCCGGGCAGGCGTCTGGGCCTGATCTGGTCCTGGACGATTTGCTCAAGCTCTTCTTGAGTGTAGCGATCGGCATCGGCCGATTCATGAACCGTGATGCTCACAGGATCATCCAGCATAACGATCATACCGGCCAGCTTATCCTTGAACTTCTCGAGGTCCTGTTCCGATTCGACCTTGACCCGGGTTACTTTCCCCACAACCGGACCGTTCGTACCCGGGGTCCACGCCCGGGGCAGTGCGAGCAGCGGGGCCCGATCCGGACGAACCATCTGAACCGAAACCGACTCCATCCACCATCCCTTGGCAAAGTCCCAGCTCTCGAGATGCGCGTTTTGGAGGCCCATGGTCTCCAGCTCTTTGCGGGTCCACTCATGAGCCTGTTCGTAGGCAGGCGATCCGGTGACCCGGGCGCCGATGACGTCGCACAGGTAAGAGGCAGTATCCATCACTTTGGAATTCGAGAAGCCTTCCTCACGGATCCTGGTCAGCATACCGAGGTCGACAGATTCGTTGGAGCCAGCCCCGGCGGCCGCGAGGACAAGCAAGGGCATTATCACAAGAAGGAATCGAGCGACGGAGCGCATTTTAACAACCCCCTTCGTCCATAAAACCGCACGACATTAGCAGCTATTCGGCGGGCGGGAAAGTCAAAATTAGGCTCGGGGAAGCGATCTGCATTTCGGGTGCATTTCGGGGACACAAAACTTAGTTCCCTCGCTGACGGGAACACTGGCGATAACCGAATGGGAATTAAGTATTATGTCCCCGAAATGCGTCGTTCTTCCTATTTCGGGCTCGCCTCGGCGGCCAGATCGCCGAGGGCAAACTGGATGCCGGCCAGAAAGTGAGCGAGAACCGGGGCATTGGAGAAGATGTGCGAATTGTGCCCGAGCGACGAGTAGAAGACCCGTCCTTTTCCGTAATTGCGAATCCACGAGATCGCGAAATCTCTCTCGGCGAAGCGGTCGGGCAGGAAGCGGCGGCTCGGGTTCATGTCGGTCTTCTCCGTGTCGATACTGAGCAGGACCCTCAGCTTGCGTCGAGAGTATGGCGCCTGAAACTGGAATACCTCGTCGCTGATCTGGAAGCTCTGTCCACCGAAGACCGCATTGACCGGGTTTTGCGGATCTTCCACGCGAAGGGTGATGGTCTCGTCCGGCTTCCAGGGATGGCCTCCGTTCTCATAGCCACCCAGCATGTCGCCGAACTCAGGCCACTGGTCATAAACGGGCCACTGGACGAAGGTCGCACCGGCCGCGTGAATCCCGACGAAACCATGCCCCCCGGAAACGAAATCCAGCAGGGACATCCTAAGCTCCCGGTCCTCGAAAAGGACGCCGACGGTGTTGTTGAAACAGACGGCGTCAAACTTCTCAAGATTCCGAGGACGGAACATCTCCACGTCGTTGCTGAAGACCGCTTCGTAAGCGCCCGTTTTCTGGCCCATCAGCTGCAGGGCATAGTTCCCGTGCGGAATTGACGGGTGACCGGTCCTCGGCACTCCATCGCGCACATTAAGGGTTACGACAAGCAGCTTCCGGGGCTTGCCTGGTTTGCCCGGAGCCTTGGCCGGCAGGGCCTTCTCGATGGTTGTCCGTTGCTCGATCGAAAGCTGATCTGCCTGTGGCGCTGACTGCCAAAGGGCCAGCAGCAGCGAAATGACTATCGCGCTCATTGTTTTCTCCTAGAGTCGCCACGGGCTTCGCATCGCCCGGGAGAGCATGCGATTGGCGGCTGGCTCGTTGACGAATTCCTCTTTCACCGCGTCCCATTGCAGTCGCTTGCCGAGCCGCATCGCGATGTCCGCCTGATGGCAGACGGTGTCTGCGCGAACCGCAGCCTCGATGGGCGAAATTGGATCCTGGCCGTTTCGCACGGCTTCAAGGAAGTTCCGACGGTGATCCGTACTACGGGGAAACCGCACATCGTTTGGCCCAAAAGGCTGCCGCAGGATCGACTCCGGACGAGCATGGATTCCGGCCCGGCTGACATAGACCCATCCATCGGTCCCCTGGAAGAGCATGCCCATCCAGTTGAGCGAGAATTGTTCCGGAGCGCGCTTCATGGCGGTGGGCATGTCCATGTGGATCAGCTTCACGCCGTTCGGGTACTTGTGTTCGACTTCCCAGGACGTCGCGGTGTCGTACAGGTTGTCGGTCGGGAACGTACCTGTACCTTCAACTTCCGTAGGGCCCGTGTTATCCGCCCGCAAGGCCCACTGCGCGATGTCCACGTCGTGAACTCCCCAGGCGCCGCTGACGCATCCAAGGGAATAGTCGTAGATGAGGGTCCAGTTTCGCGTGCATCTCTCGAATGTATACGGAGCCCAGGGAGCCGGGCCCAGCCACATCTCATAGTTGAACCCCGACGGCACCGGCTGTTCCGGTTGGATGGGACAGTACTGGGAGGTAGCTGACCCGATCATGATTGTGTGAAGCGTCCCGATCCTCCCGTTGTTCACCAAGTCGCAAGCCTGGCGGTAGTAGCTGGTCGAGCGCTGTTGTGTTCCGAACTGAAATGTGACTCCATAGCGACGAACCGCCGCGCGCAACGCCTTGGCCTCCGCCACGGTACGGCCCACGGGCTTCTCAGAGTACATGTGTTTGCCCTGCCTGGCCGCCTCGATCCCGATCAGCACATGCCAATGATCGGGCACGGCGATGAGGACTGCGTCGATGTCTGTTCGCGCCAGCAACTCCCTGTAGTCTTCGTAAACCGCGCAAGTATTGGGTCCGTAACTGGATTCCACTGATTGTTTTGCCTTGAGACGGAATTCCTCCCTCACGTCACAGACTGCTCGGATGCAGACATCAGGGTAGCCAAGGAAGGTCCGAAGATGCCCACCGCCCATGCTGCCAACGCCGATAAAGCCCATGCCGATCCGCTCGCTCGGCGGCGTGGATCCATCCTTTCCCAGAACCGAAGAGGGTACGATCTGCGGGAAGGCGGCGGCGCAAGCGGCAAATGCGCCGGTGGAGTTCAGGAATTGACGCCGATTCATGCTTCTCCTTGTCTGATCCTCAATGATGCCACGGAGGCTGCGGCAACAGGAGAAGATTTTACGTTCTTGTCCGTGCAATGTCGGGCGAAAAGCAGTTAAATATGCCGCGATAATCGGAAGCGAGGACGCATGAGAATCCTGTTCGGCATCACTGGTCTCCTTTTTCTGTTCGCAAGCGGCATGGAAACGGCTGGCGCTCAGACAGGGGCCACGCCAGGCGCCGCCGGTCAGACCAAGCTTTCGGCGGAACGGCTGGACGACCGCATCATTGTCCGTATAAACGACCAGACGTTCACGGTTTATCGGTTCGGCTCGGGTCAAAAGTACCCGTATTTCTATCCCGTCAACGGACCTGTCTCGGGTCTTTCGGTAACCACCGAGTCCTCCCTTCCCTGGCCGCACCACCGGTCGCTTTTCTTCGGTTGCGACAAAGTCAACGGCGGAAACTACTGGCAGGAGGGGAACGACCGCGGCCAGATTGTCTCACGCGGCGCGGTTATTGCGCATAACGGCCCGGACTATGTCGAGATCACCGACCAGGCGGACTGGCGCCAACCTGGCCAGGCACCCATCGTTTTCGATTCGAGGAACATCCGGATCCACGTCCTCCCGGACGGACAACGGGTCATCGATTTCAAAGCGGTCCTGCACGCCCTGACGGACGTCAAAATCGAGAAAACCAACCACTCGCTCTTCGCTGCCCGGGTCGTTCCGGCGCTCTCGGTCAAGCAGGGCGGGACTCTGATCAACGCAGTCGGAGGCACGACCGAAAAGGGAACCTTTGGCATCGCGTCCCCTTGGGCGGATTATTCGGGCACGCAGTGCGGTGAGGCGGAAGGGCTCGCTATCTTCGACAGTCCCCGCAATCCCTGGTTCCCCAGCAAGTGGTTCACACGTGACTACGGCTTTTTCTCTCCGACGCCGCTGGACTGGCTGGATGCAGACGGGTTCCAGGTGGCATCCGGCAAGAGTCTCGAGCTCAACTACCGAGTTGTCGTCCACGCGGGCAACGCCGAGCAGGCGGGCATCGCCAGGCTGTTCGAGAAATGGGCTGAGGAGCAGAAAGGCAACTGAGTACTGACGACTG
>CAYQYP010000013.1:0-6870 GCA_964421755.1 uncultured Acidobacteriota bacterium | reverse complement strand
GAACATTCTGTTTCAGATCCGGACACCTGTTGTCCCGAGCCGCACAACTCCACGCTGCGGAAAGAGGTTCTTCGGGCGCGCATTTGGGTGGGCGCATCTGGCGCACATCTGGGTCGGTCGCATTTGGGTCGGACCGAGATTGACAACTCTTCGGTGGTGTTAAATGTCGTTGAGTACGGCACTCTGCTCGTCGGATTTGGAATTTACCTTGTTGCAAGAAGGCGTTCCAAGGCTGGGCGGATGTCGTCGTAAAGTAGGCGCGCAGAGAGCGCGCGAGCAGTTCGAGCGGGGCATTTACCTGACCCGCCGCGATTTCTTCACGGGGCCGCAGGAGCGGGACCCGGGAGACGATCGAATCCGGCTTGAAGAGGTATCGGGAGCGGGGCATTTACCGGCGCAGAAAACACCCGCTTCCGGTTGGCGCCGGCGATCTCTACGCGCTTCGCGAGGTCCGAATCACCTACCCTATTCATCCCTATTCATCTCCGCCTTCCGAGCCGCTCGGTTGAAACAATTCGGCCAAATCGACAGGTTCGACGAACACAACGACAGAATTGACGATTAAAACACTGTTCCAGTCGGTTCGTATCGTTGACTATTCTGTCAATAAAGCTGCTGAATAAACACTTGTGACAACGCCGCCCGCGCGGACCGGGAATCCTGAACCATACGGTAGGAAGGCGAGCGAGTATGGACCCAATTGATGAAAGACCTGCAAACAAACCCAAATTCCGCTATCCGAGGAAGCCGAAATACAGTCTCCCACCCGAGCCTGCTCCGGTCGCGACGGGTGAGCCGGTCGTGTTGAAAGGGGACCGCAAATGGAAGGAACAGGTCGACTCATGGCTCGGCCGACTTGAAGAGGAACGACGCCAGGAGCGGGAGCAGTGGCAGAAGGACAAGCGACACTGCAAATGCCCTCGCCGGCCGGACGGAATGCCTCGGCCATGGGTTGACGCGACGTCAAACTTCGGGCCGCAGATCACAGCATTGAAAGTCGGCGAAGAAGGCAGCGTCAGTTTCACGGTCTGGAATGACGGTAGCTATCCCGCCTGGAATTGCTACGTCGAGGTGTATGAAGGCCCAGGCGGCTACACCAGCCCGCTGTCGGCGTATGAACTGCGCGGGCGGCGGATCATCACTCTTCATCCAGCTGAGCGCAAGCAGGTACACCTGTCCTGGGTCCGGAAGCAGCGCACGGGCCGGATTGTGGGCCTTGTCTTCGACCCGCTGCTCGACCCCCTCGATTTCGACGCGGTCGAGCAAATCAACCGTCACATTACGAGCGTCCACTACGTGGATTTGGACTAACGATATGCCGAAATACGCGATTCACCACATTGTTCTCAACGATGCTACCGGTCAATTGCTCGGCAGTCAGAGCCCCGCAGCGCGGTCAGCAGCCGCTGACCTGGCTGCCAATCCCGGGATCGCGAATCTAGGATCGATGGGTCCAGACCTTTTCTTCTGGGCGCCCGATTACGAGATTGTCGAGAGGCTCTACCGACTCTATCAAAATTACGCGGACCTCAAGCGCCTCTACAATCAGGTTGTCCAACCGATCCGCGACATTCGCGATGCGGTTGTCGAGCCGATCGAAGATGCAGTCGAAACTCTGGCCCCGTCTACCGTCGCCCTGATCTCTCAGTTACTCGAGGAGATGAAGGAGACGGCGAAACTGTTCAAGAGCACGGTTAGCACAGGACTGTTCGCCGGAGTTATTTCCGGTGCGGACCTGATTTCCGATGCTGCCGGTTTCCCGCACCTCGCGTCCGTGTTCTTCCAGGCATTTGTGCCACCGCTCCAACTTGGCCAGGGCGAGAACTGCTGGTACTGGTTCGACATGCTCCACTACCGCAACACCGGCGATTTCGGCCGCCGTCTGGTGGAAAACGCCCGGGTTGGCACGCCTCAGCAGCGCGCCTACGCTTACGGTTACCTGTCTCACATCGCTACCGATCTCGTTGGTCATGCGTATGTCAATCAGGTAGTTGGCGGACCCTTCCGCCTGCAAGTGCAACGCCACGTGACTGTTGAAAACTGGATGGACACCTGGAAGTACCAGCAGTATTACGGGCAAAACATCAATCTACGTTTACTGGACACACTAGGCCTGAGTCCTGCGCTCGATTCGTCAGTCGGCGACCTTTTGCACCAGACTCTGAAGGATGTCTACGGCGGCGTCGACCATCCCCACCGCCTCGGAGGCGACGGCTTCCTCAGCCGCAACCAGATCGATGAAACGTACGACATCCTGTACAAAGTACTCGAGTTGATGAGGGATCAGGCGGTCCCTCGTCCGGAAGAACCCTTCTCCAACGTCGCTCAGATCCTCCAGGATGCCCTCGACGACCTGCTGGAGCCGCCGCCTTCGCCACCCAGCTCACCCAGCGGAGCCTGCTCGCTAGGCGACATTCTGTCGTTCGGCTTGACATCCAGTTCCCGCGACTGTTACGACGAGTTCTTTGACGCCCTCGAAGACTGGTTGGAATACCTGGGAGAGCTCCTGACGTGGGCCTTCGAAACCCTGCTCGACCTGTTCGACTTGCTGCTAACCCTGCTGCTTTCGCTTCCGGTTGCGGTGCTGCTGGCGATCCTGTATGGAATCCAGCTTCTCCTGTACGAGATTTTCCAGTTGGTCCGCAGCACCCTCGCTCTCACTGGCTTCATCTACCCGGAGCCAAGCGATCTCAACGATGCCCACGGCCGGAACCTGACCACGCCGTTCCACTGCAATCTGGCAGGGTGCGTAGTGCCCACCGTAAAGGCTCCATCAGGCGCACCGGTCTTCCCGCGACTCACCGACCTCTCCGTCAGCCACTTGGTGTGTCCGCCGCCCGTGCCCGAAGCTCCGACCACTCGGGCGAATTTCGCACCTCCGGCGGACACAACTACGCCGAATGTCTTCATCAATGAGGAGCCGCTCAACCCTGATGCTCTGGCGCTCTACGCCCGAGCGCTGACACCGGCGCGAACACGTACGCTGGAAGACCGCTGCCTCCGGATCGGAAACGCCACGGCCCTGACTACACTGATGATCTCCGTCGCGGCAGCCGCAGCCCCGGCGGACCAGCGCGAGATTGTCCACACGAATTGGAATCTGGATTCGGATCGGGGCTACGGGTACAAGACCTGGACTGGCCCGGTGCCACTCGTGGGTAAAGAGGACTTCGTCAAAGATAAGACGACGCCAGGGCTCGACCAGCCCTGCTCGAGCTGACGGTTGAAACAGAAAGGATGCTTATGGCTGTCGAGCTTTGGATCGATGATGGGAATCCCTGGTATCTCAGTCCAGACATATGGGTAGTCCCCAGCGATGACCCTGGTGACCCGCCGGGGTTACCTTTTGCCAATGTGTCGGCCTACGTCTGGGCCAGGGTTCACAACCGTGGTTCGACTGCGGTATCCAACGCGACCGTTCGCTTTTACTGGGCCGATCCGTCCACCGTCATTACGCCGACAACGGCCACGCTCATCGGAACGAGTTCGGCTAGTCTCACGGCCGGAGAGACAAAAGAAGTTCTCTGTGTAACGCCTTGGATTCCCAGTTTCGTCAACAACGGGCACGAATGCCTCATCGCGCAGGCATTTGCGCCGTCGGACCCCGCTCCTCCCCAGGGCCCCAATGATCCGTTCAACGTGCCTGCGGACCGTCATCTCGCCCAACGCAATATCACCGTGGGAGCCGCGATGGCTCGCATGGCACGCTTCGTTCATCCGTTCCGAATCGGCAACCCGATGCGCTTTCGAACCGGGGAGGTTTTGGTTCGCGCACGCCGCGCCCCGGTCGAGATCCTCAAACCACTTCTTCGCAACCTCGGCCTCCGTGAGCTCCCAGCCGAGGCGGAAGGCTTCGAAGAATTCGGGCTGCAGCCTTACCGCTGCGGCCAGGAAATCCATGAGACCGGCAAGCCCGATCTCCGAATCGCCGTCTCACCAGGCCACCAGGAAGGCCTGGTGCTCGTCGCCCGCGTTCCTGACCGATTCAAAGCGGGTACCGCAGCGCTCGTGCTGATCGAACAAATTGTTGAGGACAAGCCTCTGGGTGGCATGGCTGTCCTCATCGTCCCCGCTAAAGAGGACAGGACGACTGTTAAGAAAGGATGACTGTCATGCCCGTAACACCAGCCGCCATTCCAATCCGCCCCTATGCCATCTGCCCCCCCACTAATCTGATGAACCCCGACGGGTTTTTCGTGGTGAACATGGGCCGGCAGTACATCGAAGCAACCATCACCAACATCTCCTCGGCGCCGCTCAGCAACGTCCGAGTGTATATCGAGGGCATCTCGGATGTTGGTGTTGTCTACACGCCTGGCCTCATGTCAGTGGGGGCCGTCCCGGCTGGTGCGTCAGTGCCGGTGCGTTTTCTCGCGGATTTCCGCACCGCCGCGCCCGGAACTGCCGTGGTGAGTCTGATTGTCGAAAGCGATGGCTTTAGTTTCAAGCGCATCCTCAAGAAGATCTTCATTACGCGAGTCGACTATCACAAGCCCAGCAAGACTTATTCCGTGGTGATGCCGCAAGGCACTATGAAGATCAACATCCACAGTGCCATCGTCGGACCCCGCGGGAGTCGCTGCAAAGACGACAGAGAGCCCTTCATTGCTCTCATTAAAGACGTCACTTATGATTGGATTCCGGAGCCTCCGTACGAGGGAGTCCGGGGTCCATTCCCCTATGAGGACCCCTGGTGGAAGATCGCGCTCGGCATTCTCGCGGCTTTGTTACTCGCTGGTGCGCTGCTTTACGACTATTTCAGTGACGGTACACTCGATGGAGGAATGGTTTCGGTAAGCGGCACTTTTGAGGAGACCGATCCTTCGGTGTCATGTTGCACAGATGTGTCAACCTCAGCGACCGATACCGAAGACTGGATCGGTCGCGGCCTTTACGCCTCGGTTGGTATCGCGGCGGTCGCCGCGATCGCCTCGGATGGACCCGACCTGCATTACCGCGGTCAGGACGCTACGCCACCAGGAGCTGGCGAACTGACTCTCAGCGAAAGCGTCCAGCTCAGTGTCAACTATGTCGCACCACCCAACCTCGGAGTCAAGTTCCCGATCGAGGGGAAATGGGAGTATACCCGCACGACCACGGGTGGGACCTATCGCTTCTCGGCCGCTGATCAACGCGAAAACCTTCATTGGATCGATAGCTACGAGGTTGACGCACCGGTTGTCCACGACCGCCTGCAAGGCCCACTGATCGTTCGGGCTCGGTTTCGGAAACCGGGCGGCCAATTCCTTCGCGGCTCCGAACTTTATGTATCGGCAGCCCTCGTCAGCACCTATGGTGTGGCTCATTGGCTCGAATTGAGAGACCACGGCATGCAGTTTGACAAAGAACCGAATGACGGCTGGTACACAGGTGGTTACCACCTCCGCCCCGGCAAAGGCGAACAGAAAGTCGACCGGCCGGGTGTTTGGTACCTCTTTGTCTTCGCGCAGGATGTCAATTCAGTTGCCCAGGGGACGGATCCCTTCACCGCCGCCCACACCATCGGCGGCTTCGTGCTGACCAACCAATTGGAGATTCACTTCGATAAGCCGTGTCAGCTTAAGCACGACGCGGTCATCCAAGTCGTCTGAAAGCGCAGTCAGCCGTGCCCCCGGCGTAACCGGCGCCGTGCAGGGGTGGACGTACACCGAGTATGACTGGACTGGACGCGCTTCGCGAACCAGCAATCCCAAAACCATGACGCTCGGCTCCAGCCTCGACCTCCCGAGTGTGGGCCAGTTCTCGGTGGACCAGCAATGCGGATGGCACAAAGCAGTGTCCCCTTCTCGCCCCCTTCTCGCCTCCTTCTCGCCTCCTCCCCCGTCGATGGTCGATGTCAAACCTTTCTGCTACCCTTAAAGTTCTGTGCGCGCTCTGCGGCTGATCTCTCAGAGTCTGGCCCTGCTCACCCTGGCGGGTGCGGTGACCGCCTACTTTGCGCCCTGGGTCTTCCTGATTTTCCGCGACTCTTTTCTGTGGTTCTTTGCGGTGACGATGTTCGCTCTCGGTCTGGTACTTGAGCCGGCCGAACTACGAGAGACGCTGCGGAGACCGAAAAGCATCGCGCTTGGCGTCCTGGCCCAGTACACGATCATGCCCGCCCTGGGATTCCTGACCGCATGGCTTTCCGGCGCCGACTCTGATCTCGCCCTCGGGTTCATCCTGGTGGGCTGTGCACCCGATGCGATGGCAGGCAATCTCATTGTCTACCTCGCTGGCGGAGCTACCGCTTTTTCAGTCGCGCTGACGGCGGTAACGACCTTCATCTCACCGCTTGTGACTCCTTCGCTCGTCCTCCTTCTGGGTGGAGTCTTTCTCCCGGTCCCGTTCTGGCCGATGTTCCGGACAGTCATGCTGATCGTCGCGTTACCTTTAGCGGCCGGGATGATTTTGCGTCGATTCACGGGGAGCGCGAAGAGAGTCGTGCAGGAGGCAGCGCCGGCAGTAGCCGTCCTGTCGATCGTCATCATCTGTGCGTACGCCGTCGCTTCCAACCAGCAGTTGATCGCCAACATGGGCCCGAGCGTTCTGGGCTGGGTCGTGGTGCTCAACGGCCTTGGGTATCTGCTCGGTTGGCTGGCCGCCCGCCTTTTTCGCTTCGACAATCGGTATGCGATTGCTCTTGCGATCGATGTCGGGATGCAGAACGCGGGCCTGGGAGTCGCCTTAGCCCTTACCCACTTCGGTCCCCGGGCAGCCTTGCCGGGCGCCTTGTTTGCGGTCTGGTGTATCTTGTCGGCCGCCGCCGCCACAAGCGTGTTGCGATACCGCGGGCGGAATCCCAAAGCGACGAAGGCCGGTTAGCTCGGGGTTCGTTTCGACGAATCGGGACGCCGACTGAGATCTTGCCCGTTCAGTTTTCCACTTCCT
>CAYQYP010000012.1:0-4715 GCA_964421755.1 uncultured Acidobacteriota bacterium | reverse complement strand
CAGATTCTTGAGGTCGTCGGCGCTTCCCTTGCCGGCGAGGATCCTGGAGACGACGCGGTAGACCCACCCGGTGCCCTCGCGGCACGGCGTGCATTGTCCGCAGGACTCGTGGGCGAAGAAGTCGGCAATGCGATGAAGCGTTTTCACCATGCAGACGTCTTCATCCATGGCGATGATTCCGGCCGATCCGAGCATCGACCCGACCTTCGCCAGGTTATCGAAGTCCATCGGGATATCGACCTCATCCGCTGTCAGGACCGGGGCCGAAGCCCCGCCGGGGATGATGGCCTTGAGGGCGCGGTCGCCGATCATTCCTCCGCCATGTTCGTAGATGAGCTCGCGCATAGGGGTCCCCATCGGCAGCTCGTAGACGCCGGGCCGCTTCACTCGTCCGGAGAGCGCGAAGAGACGGGTGCCGCCGTTTCGTTCCGATCCGATGTCCGCAAACCACTTGCCGCCTTTCAGGATGATGTTCCGAAGGTGGCTCAGCGTCTCGACGTTGTTGATGACCGTCGGTGCGTTGAAGAGCCCGACGAGCGCCGGGAAGGGAGGCTTCAGGCGCGGCCATCCCTTCTTCCCCTCGAGCGATTGCAGCAGTCCCGTTTCTTCCCCGCAGATGTATGCGCCTGCGCCCCGGTGAACATAAAGGTTCAGCGAGAAGTCGTTCCCAAGGACTCGATCCCCAAGAATCCCGGCGGCGTAAGCCTCGTCGATCGCCGCCTGCAGGATGCCGTATGGACGTACGTACTCGCCCCTGATGTAGATGTATGCGGTGTGGATTCCCACCGCCCAGGAGCAGATTATGATGCCCTCGATCAACCGATGGGGATCCCACTCGAGGATGTAGCGATCCTTGAACGTCCCCGGTTCCGCCTCGTCCGCGTTCACGGTCAGGTACTTCGGCAGCTTGGAATCCTTGGGGACGAACGACCATTTCTTCCCGGCGGGAAAGCCCGCGCCACCCAGCCCGCGCAGGTTGGAGATGGTAACCTCTTCGGTCACTTTGGCGGGGTCCATGCCCATTGCCTTGATCGCGCCCTCGTACCCGCCATGATCGCGGTACCACTTGAGCCCCCGCGCATTTTCGTTCCCGAAATCTTCCGAAATCAGTTTAAGGATCGGCATAAACTCACGATTCCACTTGGCTCAGCAGTTGGTCCACTTTCTCAGCCGTCAGATTGCCGTAGAACTCTCCATCCAGTTGGAGCATCGGCGCCAGCTCACAGGCCCCCAGGCAGTCCGGGATAGCCTCCCAGCTGAACTTGCCGTCATCGGTCACCCCGCCCGAGGCCACACCGAGCCTTTTCCCAAGGTGATCGCGAATCGCCTCGCAGCCGCAGAGCGTGCAGCTGATGCTCATACAGACCCGGATATGGTGGCGTCCCATGGGCTTCTGGAAATACAGCGTGTAGAAAGTGACCACCTCGTGGACGTCCACTTCGGGCACTTCGAGAAGTCGTCCCACGTACGATTCGACCGCTGGAGATATGTAACCGTGTTGCTCCTGGGCGAGGTGCAGGGCCGGCAGCAGCGCGGCGCGCTTTTGCGGATAACGCTTCAGGATGTCCTGAAAGCGGCCCAGATTCTCCGCGGTGTATTCGAACTCGGCTGAGCTCATCGATCTAATTCTCCCGCGATCATATTCACGGACCCGAACGTCGGGATGATATCCGCCATCTGGCTTCCTTCGAGGAGACCGGCCAGCGCGGCCATTGGTCGAAAACAGGGCGCGTTGCAGCGGACCCGCCACGGCCGGTCGGAACCGTCGCTTACGATGTAAAAACCCAGTTCGCCGTTTCCGCCCTCGACGCAGAAGTACACTTCTCCCTTAGGCGGGCGGATCCCGTGCCCCATCATCACGATCTTGAAGTGATTCATCAGCGCTTCGATACTGCCGTAGACTTTTTCCTTCGGCGGGAGCCACGCCTGTTTGCTGTCCGCCCGGATCAACTGGTGGTATTTCTGCTGCGTTCCGGCCAGGGTCGGTTCGATCAGGACCTCGTTCTTAAGCAGCCCGGCCGTTTTGCCGAATTTGCCGAGATCGGCCATGATGTCCGGCGGGATGACTTTCCCCTCGGGGTCAACGTTGGTCGGACCCTTGGGAATCGTGTCCAGCGCCTGCTCGACGATCCGGATAGACTGCTCCATCTCCTCCATGCGAACCAGGTAACGATCCATGTTGTCTCCGACCTCGCCGACCGGGACCTCGAAATTCATGCGGTCGTAGACAAAGTAAGGACTGGCTTTCCGCACATCGTACGAAACACCTGTCGATCGCAGGAAAGGCCCCGTGATCCCGAAGCTGATCGCATCCTCTTTGGACATGATTCCGGTCCCCTTCATGCGGTCGTAGAAGATACGATTCTTAGTCAGGAGCGCATCGACCTCGGCGAGCACCTCGCGTGTCTTGCGCAGCGCATTACGACACTGCCCCTCGAATTCATCCGGCAGGTCCCCCTTGACCCCGCCGATGCGGCCGTACGAAATCGTCAGGCGTGCGCCCGTGACGTTCTCGACGAGCTCGTAGAGGTATTCGCGGGCCTTCATCATGTAAAGAAAGACCGACATCGCCCCCAGCTCCATTGCAGAGGCGCCGATGCAGGTCAGGTGGTCGGTGATGCGCGATATCTCGCTCATGATCACCCGGATGTAGTTACATCGCTCTGGCACCTCGAGCCCCATCAGCTTCTCGACCGCTGCGGCAAAACCGAAGTTGTTGATCAGCGGCGAGACATAATTCAGGCGGTCGGTGTAGGGGAAACACTGAGTGTAAGTGCCCGATTCGCAGTGTTTTTCAAAGGCCCGGTGCAGGTAGCCGATCTCGATGTCCGCCTTCCGGATCCATTCCCCGTCAAGCTCGACCAGGATCTGGATGACGCCGTGCATGGCCGGGTGGGATGGCCCGACGTTGAGAAACATCCTTTTCGATATCGGGTCCGGCGTCTGGACCTGGGCCTCCGCCATATCCTTGGTCACTTCGGTACTGTCGCTCATTTTTCGGGTAAAGCTCCTAAGCCATTGAATCCTGGGGGCCAACCAGCGGTTGACGCCTGGTGACCGGGTAATCCTTGTGCAGCGGGTGTCCCTTGAACTCCGGGTAAAGGAGAATCCGCCGCAAATCCGGGTGATTGGCGAACCTGATTCCCACCATGTCGTAGCATTCCCGTTCGAGCCAGTTGGCGATCTTGTAAAGGGGCGTTATGCTCTCGACCTCGGGATTTGGTTCGGCGACTGGGACCTTGATCCGGACCCGCGTGTTTCTTTCGAGCGAGTAGAAATGGTAGACCACCTCAAAGCGAGGGTTGCGTTTGAAGTAGTCGACAGCGGTCAGATCGCTCAACAAGTTGAACTTCAAGTCGGGGTCGTCCCGGAGAAAGCGAACCAGCTCGAAGATGATGGTCTTTGGGACGATCACGGTATCCATGCCGAGCGAGGTGTGCAAATCCACGATTTGATCGGAGAATTGCCCCTTGATTCGCTCCAAGGTTTTGCTCAATTGCTGTTCGGCCACCTTATATCTCCTGCTTTGAATTCTGGATCTTCTCCTGCAGCATCATCAGGCCGTTCAGAACGGTTTCCGGTCGAGGCGGACACCCCGGGATATAGACGTCGACGGGCAGAATGTGATCAATTCCCCGTACCGTCGCATAGTCGTCGTAGAACCCGCCAGTACAGGTGCAGACGCCAAAGGCTACCACCCACTTCGGAGCGGTCATCTGCTCGTAGACATTCACGAGAACCGGCGCGATCTTCTGGTTGATTGTCCCCACAACGAGCAAAACATCCGCCTGACGCGGCGAAAACCTCGGAAGGGCCGCGCCAAAGCGGTCCAAATCGTAGTGAGCACTGGCTACCGCCATGTACTCCATGCCACAGCAGGCAGTGACGAACGGGTATTGAAAAAGGGAGTACTTCCGGACCCAGCCGATCATCTTGTCGAGCTTGCTCGTGAAGAATCCCGACTCGAATCCACCTTGATTCATTACTTCCATTCAAGAGCCCCTTTTTTGACGGAATAGAACAGGCCGAGGAGGACTACTCCAAGGAAGATCAGCATCGAGAAGAACCCGAAGTAGCCCAGTTCCTTGTAAATAACCGCCCAGGGGAACAGGAATATCAACTCAACGTCGAACAGGATGAAGAGCAGGGCAGCGAGAAAGAACTTCACAGAAAACCGGCCGCGCATGATCTCCTTCGGGATCTTTCCGCTTTCGAAGGGCAAGTCATGAACTCCTCCGCTGCGCTTCGGCCCAAGGAACTGAGCGACGAAAATCATGCCCCCGACTGTCGCTGCCGCCATGATCAGCAACAGAAAGAACCCGAAAAAGGTACTCATGTGAGAGGTTTCTCCGATTCCTGGAACGGCTAGTCCATTATAACAAAGGAATTAGGGCTCAAAGCGGGTCGAGCCTGGTCCAACGACCCCAAGTACAGGCAATTCGGCGATGACTTTCGTCCTTGCTGTCCTTGACGCCCTTGGGGTCCGATCGTAGGTCGGAAGTCGATTTACTGGACTCTGCCCATCCGGGTCGTCGAGCAGAACAGAACCGCAAACGGAGCGTTGTTCGCGAAGTGCGCGGATTGTCACCGGAAGCAACCAGCTCCGGGCCAGGCGCTGCTTACGGCTACAATCCGCGCACTTCGCGAAAAGCGCTCCGTTTGCGGTTCTGTACCGCTCGGCAGCGGCGCCCTGAGGGCGGCTGCATCGTGCCCCT
>CAYQYP010000011.1:0-6761 GCA_964421755.1 uncultured Acidobacteriota bacterium | reverse complement strand
GATGGAGTCGTCGCCATTTCGGCTGACCCAGTTTCGGGCGACCTCCTCGTGGAGCCATCCGCCTACTCCTCCCGGCCGGGCGTCCGCGCTTGCCGCTGGAATGTTCGCGGGCTTTCGGAGGACCTCCAGTTGGTCGCCCCGTTCTTTCAAGGCACCAGGCTTCCGATGTCCGACGCGTTGCTGAAGAATTCCCACTGGCCGTGGCCGTCATCCTGGGAGGCCGGTTTTGCCGTGCTCGCCGGGGCCGGCGGAGGCTTCTGGGTGCGGACCGAGGACACCCGCTATCGGTACAAGGCGCTTCACGTCGGCTCGGACGAGGAGCCGTACTCGCTCGGATTCGACACAGAAGCATACGGGCCGGTGGATCAGAACCTGAGCGCCGGCGGGCTTACCTGGCGCATCAACTGTTTCAGGGGCGATTGGAAGGTCCCTGCGGCCGCCTACCGCGACTGGCTGTGGCGCGTGTACGGCCTCGACGAAAGGGAGCAGCGCCGTCCGGCCTGGATGCGCGACGTCTCGCTCGCTGTTTCCTGGTGCCCGACCCAGCTCGACGTGCTTGACGCGCTTGCGGGCGTCGTTGCGCCGGGGCGCGTGTTGCTCCACTTGCCCAACTGGAGAACGGATCAATATGACGAGAATTACCCGACCTATGTGGCGAGCGAAGGAGGCCGCGAATTTGTCGCAAAGGGCCGTCAGATGGGATTCCGCGTCATGCCTCACTTCAACTCCATCGACATGGACCCGAGCCACCCGTCTTACAACTTTCTGAGGGACTTCCAGTACCGGGATATCGAAACCAGGCGAGTCCTCGGCTGGAGCTGGTTCGAGCGGCGGGTGATCGGCGTCCCCGAGTCGAACAACAACCGGATCGGGCACCGTGACAAAAAGGTCATGGTGAAGGTCCACCCGGGGCTGAGCATGTGGCGATCAATACTGGGGGACAACATCGCCAAGGCGGCGGTGGATCTGGCCCTGGATACCGTGTTTATCGACGTTACGCTCACGACATACAACCTCCACAACTCGCTCGTCGAAGGCATGACTTCGACCGAGGGCATGCACAAGCTGATCGACCACGTCGCAGGCCTGAGACAGGGATTGGTCGTCGGGGGAGAGGGTCTCAACGAGATCACGATGCAGGGACAGACCTTTGCGCAGGCACACCTCTTCAAAAGCTGGCAGACCAACGCGGAGGGACTCGAGCGGGCCGGCGGATGCCCGCTTGGCGAGTTCCTCTTCGGACGGCTGTGCCGCACCATCGGTTACTCGGGGCTTTCGGGCCGCGACGAGGCGGAGGAATTGCGAATGCGGATCCACGAGGAGCACCAGGCCATCCCGACAATCACCATCCGCTCGGCGGCGGAGATCCTGCAGCCTAACCGCGCGGTCAGGCGGGTGCTGGATCGTGCGCGAGAGGCAGCCGGGAAGAAATGAACTCACCCGACTGCTGCTTGCGCGCGGTCATGCTGACGTTCTCACTTCCCCAACGCGGGAATCGTTTCTCCGCGATTGGGCGCCACAGCGAGAATCCCGCTGTCCCGGACAACACGAACGCGATCGCCGTCGGTAAGCCCTGCCGGCGGCGCCAGGATCACACGGTCTCCCACCGCAAGCCCGGAAGAGATCTGCACCTGGTCGCTATCGACTGCGTCGAGCGAAACAGCGCGCACTCGGGCGTGGTCGGCCTGAAGTACGAAAAGCGCGTTTGAGGCGCCGAGACCCAGATCCGCTCTGTTTGGAAACGCCACGCGCGGGACTGATACAGTCGATGCCGCATTTTCCCGGGGAAGGTGGACCGTAACCGCCATACCTGGAATCAGCCCGGCACCGCCGATGACATCCGCCCAGTAGCCTCGACTATTGCTCGACACCTCGGCCACCGGGTCAAGTCTGCGGATGCGAGCCTGGGCCGCCAGCCGGTCACTTCCGGCGAGCGAAAGGCCCAGGACCCGCCCGGGACCGATCCGGGCATGGTCGGACAGCGGCAACCGGAACTTGACCTCGAGGGGGGTAAGTCTTGCGACCTCGAAGAGTCTCTCGTTTCGGATGATACTCGTCCCCAACTTGGCGTTGCACTGCGTCACAATCCCGGTCATAGGCGCCCGGATGGTGCATTTTTCGATATCCATCTGAACAGTCTTGATTCGTGACCGGGCGGTTTCGGTCGCCAGCCGCGCCTTCTCGAGTTCCTGAATCGAGGCATCCAGCTCGTACTGCCTTCGGTCAAATTGGCGCCTGCTGATCAACCCGTCTTTCAGCAACTCTGCCTCTTGGTCACGTTCGCTCTGATTCGCCTGGACCATCGCCTCGTACTGCCGCTCTTCGATGGACAAACGGTTGACCTCGAGTTGGGCCTGTTCCAGCTGAGCGTTCAAGTCTTCAGTGCTCAGCTGCGCGAGTGCCTCCCCCTTTTCCACGGCGGCACCCTCTCGGGCTCGCAGGTCCAGGACGATCCCGTCGCGCGGCGCGAGTACCGTGGCTGTTGCCTCGGTTGAGAGTACCGCTGGGACGAGCCTCTCCTGTTTCGTCTGACCCTTGATTTCAAATATTTCCACATCTACCGGGGTGCGAGGAGTCGAGACGGAGGGAGAGCCCCCGTTGACCGGACTGCCGGCGTTGACCGTCGTGTCGCCGGCGCCGCATGCGGCGAAAGCGATCACCATCGGAAGGGTCAGGACCAGCAGGCCGAATACCGTTTCGTTTCCATCTCGCATTCGTCACCTCGTTCGTAAATTTTCTCCGGTTCCCCGGTCAGGCCTCCACCTTTGGATATGCCTCATCGTCTGCTTCCAGTAATCCCTCCAACAACGTTTCCACGACTTGCGCTTTGCTGCGTTGCCGGCTCAGCCACTCCTCGAAGAGAAGCGACTTGATACGTTCACGAGTCGGACCGTCCAGGGTTGCCGCCTGAAGACCGTGGACGCGGATGAGGACCCAACCCTGCTCGGTCTTCAGAGGACCGACGATGTAACCGGCCCGGGCGCTGAAAACGGCAGCCGCGGCACTGGCATCGAGATCCTTACGGGCGATTGCGCCCACGTAACCGCCGGCCGGCCGTGTAGCGTCATCCATCGAATACCGTCGCGCCAGCTTGTGAAAATCGGCGCCCTCCTCGGAGATCTGGATGATCAACTCCCTGGCTATCTCCTCGCTGCCGACGACGATCTGGGAGATTGTTGCGGCGTCGAAGGACAGCCTGTTCTCGGCGAAGTATTGCTCCACCTTAGGATCGGTGACCGCGTCCCGCAACTTGCGAGTGAGGATGTCATTCTCCAGAAGGCGCTCCCAGTCGGGGAAGCTGAGATGATTGGCGGTTAACCATTCCTCGACGGCTGCCGGTTCACTCAGGCCTTTCGACAAGCGGAAGTCGTCCGCCGATTCTTGCAGTTCGTCGTCCGACGCTTCGACGCCTAACTCCGCGGCTTCTTGCCTGATCAGCGCGACATCTGCGGCCCTCTTGATGAAGTGCAGCTGGCCGTGCCACCCCGCCAACCGGAGTGCCTCAGCCAGGCTGATTTGTTCCCCATTGACCTTAACGGCCACAAACTGGTCCAGACTCGTCATCCGACCTCCTTCACGTGCTTGTGAGCCCGCTTTTCAGTTTCCGGAAGGGCTCGAGTATCAAGCTGAGAACGCTTCTGCGCTCCGTGACGACCTCCGCCGTCAAGGTCAGCCCGGGGCGCAACGCCACGGTTTTACCCTTGGCGACGATGCGGTCGGTTGCCGGGGCAATCAGCACCTTGTAGAACGAGCCGGTCTCTCGGCTCGTCTCCGCGTCGGGAGCGACGTCCACGATGGTGCCGGGCACGGCGCCATAGTCGTGAAACGGGAAGGCATCGAATTTCAGCTTGGCCGGCAATCCCCGTTCAACCAAGGCCATGTCTTTGTTTGGTACCAGCGTCTCAACCAGGAGTCGAGCGCCGGTTGGCACAATCGTGGCGACGGTTTGACCCGCCTGCAAGACCGTGCCCCCTCCTCGTACGTCGAGGGTGGTCACGCGGCCAGCCACCGGCGAGGTCAGGATTGTATGCTTGAGGTTTAACTCCGCGGCGGCGATGTCGCTCTGCAGGCGGGCAAGCCGATTCTCTTGCTCGAGGGTCTCCGCTACAGGACCCTTCAGGGCACGAAGCTGCCTCATCTGTTCCTGAGTCGTCGCCAGCTCATCACGCAGTCTGCTGAGGCGCGCATGCGGCTCGGTGGCGTCCAGTTGCAGGAGCGGCTGCCCACGCTCGACGGTCTCGCCCTTGCGGACGAAGACGTACTGCACTTCGCCGCCGCTGGCCGCCTGGACAGGCCGCGTGTAGCCTTCCGGAACCAAGGTCCCTCGGGACTCGACGACCACATCCACTTGGCTGAGGTGGGCCCAGACAAGGGCCGTCACCAGGAATCCGGCGATGATGTAGAGCAGGCCACGCGCCGCCCACCAGGGCATCTCGCTCAGAACATCTGCAACTTCGGGCGTTGTGTCCACGACTTGCGGCGGCGTCCAGGTTTGCCCGAGCGCGGCCAGGTCAAGCGGTTGAGGGCCTGGCTCGACTGATCGGGTGTCTCGTGTTCGTACTTCCGCTGTTGAGCTCATGAGTCTCCTCTATGGAACGTTAGACGGCGGATGCGTTGCAACTCTTTGGGCTCCCATCCTGGAAAGACCGGCACCGGGCGGGCGAAGGGCCCGACCCGGAACCGGTCGGGCCTCACGCACTACTTTTCCTCGGTGTCGATACTGTAAGGGTCCAGGGCTGTGATTTTTCTCCGGAGCCTGCCTCCTTTGACTTCCTTTGCAGCCGAGTCGGACAGGTCCTTCACCGCTCCCCTGTTCTGCAACTTATCGACTTTAATACGTCCCTTTTTCGCTTCTTGGATCTTTTCCGATTTGCTAGCCATGGTCTGTTCCTTTCTTTGAAAACAGGTGCCGGGCGGGCGGAATGCCGACCCGGAACCGGCTGAGTTACGGGCAATCAGTTCTGTTCGGTCCCCGTGAGTCTCCTCCTCCCCATGAGGCCTCCCTTAACCTCCTTTGCAGCCGAGTCCGACAGGTCCTTCGGCGCTTCCTTGTTGACCTTCAACTTGTCGACCTTGACACGTCCCTTCTTCCCTTGTTCAGTCTTCGTGGTCTTCATAGCCATGATTGGTTCCTCTCTTGCTTCGTTTTGTTCTGTAGGGTTGAGTCGCTCCCTCTATCGCCCGGGGGGCCGGACGATAACCGTGTCGCGCATAATAAAGCCTCCTCCCTTGACGTCCTTGACATCCTTGTCGGAGAGGTCCTTGACCGTCTCCTTGTTGACCTTCAACTTGTCGACCTTGACACGTCCCTTCTTCTCGCCCTCGGTCTTCGTATTCTTCGTGACCATGTCCTTCTCCTTTTGCTGACTGGCGGCGTGTTGCATGCGGTGACAATCCGCGCACTCCGCAGAAAACGCTTCGTTTGCGGTTCTGAAAATGTCGCAAACCCCAATCGGCTAACTTGCCAGCTGCTGGCTGTTCAGGTAGTAGTACAGTCCTTTCTGCGCTATCAGCTTGGAATGGCTCCCCGTCTCGGAGATGGTCCCCCGATCCATCACCACGATGAGGTCGGCGTTGCGCACGGTGCTCAGCCGATGCGCGATGATGAAGGTTGTGCGATCCTTGAGTATCGCGTTCAGGTTCTGCTGGATGGCGCGTTCGCTTTCCGTGTCGAGAGCGCTCGTGGCTTCGTCGAAAATCAAGATGCGTGGTTTGATGAACAGGGCCCGGGCGATGGCAATGCGTTGCTTCTGACCGCCCGAGAGGCTTTGCCCGCGCTCGCCGATCCGGGTCTCGTAACCGAGGGGCAGCTCACTGATGAACTCGTGAGCGCCGGCCAGCATTGCTGCGCCCACCACCTCCTGCAAACGCGCGTCAGGCTCACCAAAAGCGATGTTCTCGCGGATCGTGCCGCTGAACAGAAAGACCTCCTGGGGGACCACGCCTATTTGCGAGCGCAGGCTCGTGATGGACACCTGTCGCAGGTCATAACCATCGATGAAGATCCTTCCGGCATTTGGATGGTGGAGCCGCAGCAGGAGATTCGCGAACGTGGATTTGCCGGCGCCGCTGCGGCCGACGAGCGCTACCGTCTGACCGGCGGAGATTTCGAGATTGACGTTCTCCAGCGCGTTCCGGTCCCCGCGCGTCGGATAACGGAACGTAACCTGCTCGAATCTGATGTGGCCGCGCACCGACGGGATGTGGACGAAGGCCGACCGGGTGGAATCCTCTTCCGGTTTTGCGTCGAACACGTCATTCAGCCTTTCGAGCGCCACGTTGATCTCCTGGAACTCGCGCCACAGGTCGATCACATTCAGAATCGGACGGGTCACGTTCGCGACGAGCAGGTTGAACGCCACCAGTTGACCCACCGACATCCCGCCGTCGATGACCAGCCGCGCCCCATACCAGAGGAGAACCACCGTATTGAGGGTTTGCAGGACGTTTCCAAGCGAACTGACCACCATCCCGCTGAGCGCGTTTCGGAATTCGATGTTCAGGGCCTTCACGATCAGCCCTTCCAGCTTCCAGCGAATCCGCCGCTCGGTTGCGGTCGCCTTGACGGTACCGACGCCTGTCACCGATTCCACCATGTGCGAATCGGCCTCCGCGCTCCTCTCGAAAACCTCGCGGTTCTGCCGCTTCAGGATTGGTGTCGCCACCAGGGTCAGAACGACGTATCCCGGCATGAAAAGGAGCGCGACCATGGTGAGCTGAGAGTTGTAGTAGAACATCAGGCCGAGATAGACGAAGATCAT
>CAYQYP010000010.1:0-4646 GCA_964421755.1 uncultured Acidobacteriota bacterium | reverse complement strand
CATTTTGCGTCCATGCCTCAATCCCTTTCAGCCGTCTATCTCCATGCTGTGTTTTCAACCAAGGAACGCTGGCCGTACCTCACAGACCCAGCCTTTCGGGCCGAAGTCCACTCCGTCTTGGCCGGAATCACCAACCGGCTTGATTGTCCCCCAGTGGAGATCGGTGGAATGGAAGACCATGTTCACGTGTTGGCCCGATTTGGCCGGACCATCACGCTGGCGGAATGGATCAAAGAGATGAAGCGTCCCTGTACTCAGTGGATTAACGATACAGGTCCCGGCAAGTGCCGTTTTGCATGGCAGGCCGGATACGGCATCTTTTCCGTCAGCCCATCTAATGTCGACGCAGTTCAGAAGTATATTCTCGAGCAGGAAGAAAGGCACAAGAAGGTCACCTTTCAGGACGAATTCCGCGCATTGCTGCGCAAACATGGGCTTGAGTGGGACGAACGCTACGTGTGGGACTGACGATAGTTGCACGGAATGAGGCCGAGCGCGATACGCAACCCTTTCAGGGTTGGAATGTCGCTGCTGTCCCACCCAGGGTAGGCCGCAAACGACGCGGCCAACCCCGGGCTTTGCTACGCGACCCCCTTTGGGGTCGAAAACCAGTGGGCGGCCGACCCTTCACTCTTGCCGGAGCGAACCTCAGTCTCACGTGTGGGCCACAGAGCCCCGTCGAGGTCCGCTGAGGGGCTTTGCGTCCATGTGCTAAGCGGCCTTCGTCCCCTCGGGACTCTGACCCTTGCTTCAGAGGCACGCCATTGCTGACAAGATCCTGAGATGTATAAAGTGTAGGGCAACGAGAGGCCGACAACTCATCAACCCTCGAGGCGACGCCGCTTCTCACGTCGTAGGAAATGCCGGCGAGGCACGCGGCGGGGCTGCAGGCAACTGTCAGAATTGACAGTATGGGGCGGGAGGAGATTTAACTAGAATTGACTGCAGGCACGCGGATGTCGGTTCGAGGCGCAAATCACCCTTTACCGTCCGAGATCCAAAGGTTTGTGATCAACACTTGCGCCAGACAATGAGGTGCAATCAATGCCCGTTAGAGTGCCGGATAGCCAAGGGGTGATCAGTGTTCGCGCGTGATGTGAAGCGGCTCCAGTCCGAAGTCGAGAGACTCTCCGAGGCACTGAAAGACCTCGACGAGCTCCGTCGGGTGCAGGGCGAGCTCGAGAAGCGAGTGACGGCCTCCGAGGAGAAAAGAAAGGCGGCGGAGCTTGAGCTGGCCGAGCGTAGGCGACTGTTCTCCGGGACCAACAGTTTCCTGGCTGACCTGGCATCTCTCCAGGTTGGCGGCGACACTCGCTCGGTTGTCGCCCGCAATCTGAGGTCCCTCGCCGGCGCCGCCGCCGTGTGGGTCAGTGACTTTGACACCGAACGCCGGACGCTCCGCTTGGGCGGCTTGGACATCGACCCCGGCCTGCTGGGCGAAATTACCACCTTACTGGGACAGCCTGTAGAGGACGTGCAGGTCCCGGTGAGCGATGAGGTCTACAAGCAGATGGTGTCCACTGTTGTAGGCCGGTTGCAGACCTTAACCGAAGTGAGCTTTGGGGCTATCCCGCCGGACCTTGGCGCTGCGGTTCAGAAGCTTCTCGGTGCGGAACGCTTCATCGGGATCGCACACGTGATCGACGGGAGGCTGTTTGGCACCTCGATTTTGGCGTTCAAGGCAGAGGTCGCGGATCCTCCGATCGAGTGGATGGGGTCGGTCGCGCACATGGTGGCCATTGCCCTGCGGCGTCGAGTCGCCGAGGAGGAGCTATATAGAAGCGAGAAAGAGTACCGTCTCCTCTTCGAGGCCGCCAATGACTTCGTCTTTCTGCACGAGCTTGACGACGAAAAGAACGCCGGCCGGTTAATCAGCGTTAATGACTTGGGTTGCCAGCGCTTGGGCTATACCCAGGATGAGCTGAGACAACTGCGACTGGTGGACATCCTCGCTGTCGACGCCAATTCTTCGTGTCCTGAGCCGCAGTCCGACGCGCACAGCGAGGAGCGCGCCGTCGAAACAAATCTCGTCACGAAAAGCGGCAGCTTAATGCCCGTCGAGCTGCACACGCGCTACTTCTGGCGGCAGGGGCAAAGGCTCGTATTATCCATCGGTCGGGACATCACTCTACAGAGGCTGGCGACACAGGACCTGCGGAAGAGCGAACAGCTCGCGCGGACGCTTCTGAATGCAACCAGTGATCTGACGTATCTTCTCGATGAGGACGGGACCATACTCGATCTCAACAACGCGGGGGCCGCTTCCTTCGGGGCTTCACAAGAGGAGATGCTCGGAACGTGCTTGCTTGACCGTTTCACGGATCCAGCAGTAAGGCGCCGAAGGCAATCCGTCGCCAGGCGGGCGCTCCAGGAAAACAAGCCCTTTCGGTGGATTGATTCCAGAGATAAAAGACTCTCTGATAGCACCGTCTATCCCGTTCACACTCCCGAAGGAAGAAAACGCCAGTTCGTCATTTTCGCGCACGACATTACCGAAAGCAAACGGATCGAGGAATCGCTCCGGCTTAAGAACCTAGTCTTCGACCGGTCGATAGCCGCTAACAGCATCGCGGATGCCGATGGAATTATCACGGAGGTAAACGACACTTTTCTGCGCATCTGGGGATATCCCAGCCGGGCGGAGGCCGTTGGTCGAGCAATCTCCGACTTTCTCGAGGATCCCCAGAAGGCGCTGTCGATCATTGCACAGCTTAAAGAGACAGGCATCTGGGAGGGCGAGTACACGGCCAGACGGCAGGATGGCTCGACTTTTCTCGCCTACGGATTAGCAACATCGTTAACCGACAGTGAGAACCAGACTATCGGCTACCAGTCAGCGGTGATCGATGTCTCGGAGCGGGAGAGGGCCAAGCAGGCTCTCGTCGAAAGCGAAGCCCGCTTCCGCTTGCTTTGCGAGAATTCCCTGTCCGGGATCTACATCGTCGAAAACGGCCGGTTCAGTTACGTGAACCCGGCCCTGGCCGAAATCGCAGCATACTCCCGGGATGAAATGATCGGCATGGAGGTGACGAGGGTTATCCACCCTGAAGATCGCGCTCTCGTCCAGGAGAACATCCGGCGGTGCATGGCGGGCGAGGTCGAGTCCGGGCGATACGAATTCCGAGCCGTGCGGAAAAATGGGGAAATCATCGACGTCCTGGTGCTCGGGGTGGCGGCCGATCTGGGCGCCGGTCGTCGCGCCCTCATAGGCAATCTCCTCGATGTTTCGGCGCGCAGGCGGGCAGAACAAGAAGGAGCGAGCCAGGTCCGATTCGAACGGCTGCTGGCTGAATTGTCCTCACGGATAGCCACTGCTCCGTTCGAACAGCTCGACGCCACCATATCCGATGCTCAACGACTGATGTGTGAGTTTCTGGGTTGCGATCTGTCTTCGATCTACCGACCGTGCGCGGACAAGACCACGGCGCTCCAACTAACCTATCTGTATCTCCGCCCCGGTCTTCCATTCCCTCCCGTACCCGAGGAGTTGAGATCGGACGCCTACTTTCCGTGGTGTCAACGCGAGCTGCTGTCCGGCAAAGTCCTTTATGTTTGCTCCACTCGGGATCTACCCGAGGATGCGGTCCGTGATCGGCTTTCCTGGCAATATTTCGGCATCAAGACCTCACTCATGTTTCCGCTTGTGGCCGCTAACAGTGAGGTCATCGGTACACTCTCCTTTGACACGGTGACGGAACAACGGTTCTGGTCGGACGAAACTGTCAGCCGCCTCAGATTGTTGGCACAGACGATTGCCCATGCACTGGCCCGCAAACGATCAGAAGCGGAACTGCGGGACAGCGAGCAACGTTTCCGGGCGATCTTCCAGCACGCTAAAGTGGGGATCGCCCGGGTTGGCCGGAACGGGGAGTGGTTAGAAGTGAACCAGACGCTCTGCAACATGCTCGGCTACCGGCCGGACGAACTGGTGCGGATGACGTTCCAGGATATGACGCACCCCGACGACCTGGACGCTGATTTGACGCAATATCGACGCATGCTCGCCGACGAGATCCAGACGTACAGCATCCAACAACGTTACATACGTAAAGATGGCAGCATTGTCTGGGTTTATCTCACGGTGGCGTGCGAACGCGAACCTGACCGGAGTGTCCGCAACTTCATATCGGTTTTTGACGACATCACGGAGCGCAAGCGGAAGGAGGATGAACGGCACCAGCTCCACATAGACCTGGCCCAGTCCGACCGGCTGGCCAGTGTGGGCATGCTCGCCGCCGGAGTGGCCCACGAGATTAACAACCCGCTGGCCTACATTCTCTATAACTTGGAAAGCCTCTCCGAGGAGCTGCCCCGGTACGCAAAGCAACTGGCCGGCGCTCGCCTTGCGCTCAACCAACGGCTCGGAGAAGAACTGGGAAAGATTCTGGGGGCCAATCTGGGAGCGTTGAACGCCTCAACGTGGTTGGATGCGTCGGAACGCTTGAAGGAAGCCGTACAAGGGACACGCAAAATCAGGGAAATCACGCGGGATCTTGGGACATTCTCGAGGGTCGAGAGTGACCATCTGACTCCCGTCGATCTGCGCTATCCCATCGAATCCGCAATCAGCCTCGCTTCGAACGAGCTCAAATACCGCGCACTGATCATTCGGGATATTCGTCCGACAGCCCCAGTCCTGGGGAGTG
>CAYQYP010000009.1:0-4537 GCA_964421755.1 uncultured Acidobacteriota bacterium | reverse complement strand
TGTTCGGTCAGTTGATGGTCCAGTCCAATCGAGAACTGGTCTTGCTCAAAAGTCGCCGGTATCACCTTGGTCACCTGGCAGCTGGGCGCGTTCTGGTCCTCGAGCAGGGTGCAGTTCTGGCCTTTGTCTCCCGAGGGGATCAAGTAGCTGCCGTCCGGGAACTTGGCCTTCAGGAGCGACCTCGATATCGGGTTGATGGCCGACAGCTGGACGGGGCCGCTGGCGGGACGCCACACTGCCGTGGCAAACTGGTCGATCGCGGCATCCGAGCGGTCGTCGGTAAGTGCCTGCGGTATCCTGACCGTGTTACTCGCTTGGTTGACGAAAGAAGTCGAAGCGCGAGTACCCTGATATGAGCCGAAGAAGAAGGTCTTGTTCTTGATAATCGGCCCGCCCAGTGTGACGCCGGCTTCGTTCCGTCTCAGAACGGGTCTCTCGATCCCAGCCCGGTTGAAGAAGAACTCATTGGCGATCAACTTGTCGTTTTGCAGGTACCAATAAGCGCTCCCGTGAAACTCGTTGCTCCCGCTCTTGGAGACCAGTTGGAAATTCCCACCGCCGTTGCGGCCCGTCGCCGCGTCGAAAAGGCTGGTCTGCAGCTTGACCTCTTCGAGTGTTTCGGGTGCCGGGGCCATGTTGCGTGACAAAGACCCACCTGAGCCGCCCGTAACATCGTTGCAGCACAATAGGTTGGTGACGTCGATCCCGTTGTATACGAAGCTGTTGTTTGTGGTGCGCGCCCCATTGACGCTCGGGGAAATCGAAGCGTTGTCGTTGGACAACAACTCGCTGATGTCGGCCGAGACACCGGGCTCGATAATCAGAAGCTGCGTGAAATTTCGGGAAGACGTGGGTAGTTGCTCCAGCTCCCGTTTGTCCAGGGTCTTGATGACCGTGGCCGAAGTGGACGAGACCATTTCGGCGTCGGCGTTCACCTCGATCGTCTGGCCGATCTCTCCCAGCTGCATCGTGACGTTGACGGTCGCCATTTCCGAAGTGGTGACGTTCACACCGGACTGGATTAACTTCTTGAACCCCGTCATTTCGAAAGAAACCGTATAGGGCCCCGCAGTCAGCGCACGGACCTCCCAGTCCCCGGTATCGTCGGTGACGATGCTCCTATCCTCCCCGGTGTCCGTCTTGGTTACGGTCACCGTGACGCCCGGGATCGCTCCGCCGCTCTGGTCGACGACCCGACCTTGCAGACCGGTATTCGCGCCTGCCTGTCCCAAGAGAGGGACAAGAGTAAGGGCGGCAATGACCAGGAACGTCATCGTCGCCCGAGCCGTGTTTAGTGTTCGACTCTTCGCCTTCATACGCCGACCTCCATTCGCCTGGGTTGCCTGGGATGCCGGCTTCGGGACAGCCCCCGATGCCGTTTCGCGTTTGACAGTTTGCGTTCAACGCTGGTTCCTGGCCCATATCTTTCAGAAACGTGCCGAATCGCCAGAAATTGAAACCCTACTGCCGCGACCCTATGCCCAAAATACAGGCGCTGTCAATAGTTTTTTCACACGTGTTCACGTGAACCGCCTGGTGTTGCATTTGTCTACAAGTTCGTGTCGCGAAGGGACCTCTGGTCCCGGTGTATAACCACCGAAAGGGTCGGCAGGGTGGACACAACCGCAAGCGGAGCGCTTTTCGCGAAGCGTGCGGATTGTGACTATCTGCAACGACTCCGCAGTCTTCTTTGAGCGGCTGGTTTTTGAGCGCAAGGGGGGCGGTGAGGAGGGAGCAGAGCTCTTGCCCTGCAATACAGGTGCGGGAGGGCACCCCGAGTGACAACGGGGCGCCCTCGCTCGCGGTAGTGCTCTAGAAAGCGTAGCGGAGCATGAACTGGATCTGCCTCGGCGTTCCGGTTCCGATATCACGATTCATGGGCGACGTGATGCGTCCGAAGGACGACGAGGAGATGTTGGTGGCGGGATTGCCGAAATGCGGCCGATTGAAGGCGTTGAAGAACTCGGCGCGGAAGGAGATCTTGTGATTCTCGTTGATAGGGAAGGTCTTCAGAAGGGCCAGATCCCACTGGTTGACTCCCGGCCCCGTCAAAGTATTCCGAGCCAGATTTCCCCAGGTTCCCTTGGCGGGAACTGCATATGCAGCGCGGTTGATCCAGTTACCCAACGTCTGGTTGTCTGGGTAAAGAGGGACGCCGGCCACCAGGTCTGGCCGCTGGTTGCTGGAGTTGCCGTCGGGCAGGTCCTTCGAGCTCCGGGTGACGCTGACATTCAACATCCTTCCCGTACGGGCGGACCAGATGCCGCTCAAATCCCAACCGCCCAGTATCGCCCCAGCCACGCCCGAGGTGAGGAAGCGCCTTCCTGGGCCAAACGGCATTTCCCACAGAAAGTTGGTGGTGATGGTTTGCCGGATGTCGTAGTTGCTGTTCCCTTTTCCGGCCCGGCGGTCGAGGGAGTTCTGAGGGGCCGTCGACTCGCCCGCGCCGATCATTCCGTCGTTCAAGGCATGCGACCACATGTACTCCGCCTGCGCTTGGACACCAGCGGCCAGGCGCCTGTTCAAGGAGAGTTGCAGGGAATTGAAGCTGCTGTTGCCGGCTGATTCCTTGGAATCGATTTTGCCGAACTTCGGCCAGGGGCGCTTTCCTGTGGCCGGATCGATGTTGTTGATGTAAACACGGGACAGGATCTTGTGGGCGTTTCCGCCGTTGTACGAGATCGTGGTGGTGAACTCCGCCGGCAGTTGCTGCTGCACCGACAGGCCCCACTGCTGCGAGTACATGTCACGCCGTCTGGGCAGCAGGTGCCGCGGCGTTCTTCCCTCGGAAACCGCCTGGTCAAGGAACGGTTCGATCGGGAACGAGAGAGTGGGGACGTCCGCGGAGTCGAGGCTAAAACTCTCCTCAACGCTCTCCATTGATGCCATGACGTCATCCACCTGGCCGGGACCGTAGTACATGCCGTATCCGCCTCGGAGGACCGTCTTGCCCTTAAATGCGGAGGGAGACCAGGCAAAGCTCAGCCGCGGCGCGATATTATCGCGGTCGGGCTCGTAAGGCGGAGTCCCTTGGGGCGCAAAGTCACCTATCGCCGTGTCGAACACATACATCCGGTCGAACTCCTCCTTGATGACCGTGTAATACTCGTAGCGGGCACCGAGACTCAAGGTCAGGTTCGGGAGCACTTTCCACTCGTCTTGAGCGTAGGCGGAATAATAAGTCCGGCGGCCGCCCAGCATCGCCAGCCCGCCATCGATATCGATGCCGTCCACTTTGTTACCGATGAAGTCCTCCATGCTGTCGAACCCGACGCTGCGGGACGGCGACCAGCCGACGTTCATCCAGATTCTGCGGATTTCGCCGCCGAACTTGAAATTGTGGCGGCCCCTGAAGATGCTGAGATTGTCGATCAGGGACGCGGTTGTGCCGATCTCGGATTGTTGCTCGTTGCGCGGCACCGTGGATAGGCCGGGGATACCAAACTCGATCGCCTCGAAGACCCCAAAATCCTCTTCCACGCGTGGAACGCGGTTGACTCCTAACTTCACCTCATTCAGTAAAGAGGGGCTGAAAGTCCGCTGCAGCTGGAGGGCGAAGTTGTTCGGCCGTTGGCTTTCGCCGGCGAACCAACCTTTTCCCAACGGGTCCGGGGTGGTGCTGTAGTGGTCGTTGAAGTTCCACCTGCCGAAGAGTGTCGTCTTATCCGAGATATTGTAGTCGATTCGTGCCGTCATGCTGTCTTCATCGCTCGAGTTGGAGAAATCCGCGATGTAGTCGTCGACGTACGGATCCGTGGTCGGGCGAACGCCAGCGGGGTACGCTTCGATCAGGGGCCTCAAAGCGGGCGAAGTGGCGAGCACCTCGGTCTTGAGCAGCTGGCTGGGCACTTGGGAAATGTAGGTCGACCCTTTGCGCTGGCGCAGGCCTTCGTAATTGAAAAAGAAAAACAGCTTGTTTTTGATGATGGGACCGCCGATGTTGCCTCCGAACTGGTTCAGGCGGAAGGGCGGAAGCTCGGGGCCGTCGAAAACGGTGCGGGCGTCGAATATGTCGTTTCGAACGTACTCGAAAAGGCCGCCGTGCCAATCGTTGGAGCCGCCTTTCGTTACCAGGTGAACCTGCCCGCCCATGCCGCCGCCTGATTCGGCCGAATAAAGCGAGGAACTGACCTTGAATTCCGCAATCGAGTCCATGCTGACGACCAGGCGGATATTGCTGCCGTAGGTCGGATCCTTGATCGCCGTATTGTCCACGCCGTCGAGCGTCCAGTTATTGTCGTCGTTGGCACGGCCGGCGAAGCGGGTCGAGTCCTGGCTGCCCGAACCTGTATTGACTGCGCCCGGCGACAAAATCATGAGTCCCGCCCAATGGCGGCCGTTGACCGGCATCGAGGCGAGCCGGGATTCTTCAATGACCGAGCCGACTTCTGCTGAAGTCCGCTGCAACTGACCCATTTCGCCCCGCACTTCCACCTCTGTTGTGTCGCCTCGCAATTCCAGTTTCACATCCAGGGTTCGGACGGTCCCGACCTGGAGCTCGACATCGTCGAAGCGCACGGTTTGAAAGCCTGGCGCT
>CAYQYP010000008.1:0-17778 GCA_964421755.1 uncultured Acidobacteriota bacterium | reverse complement strand
CAGCGCCTTGAGCGCGGCGACGACGTCGTTGCGCATGCCGCGAGTATTAGGGATTTTGGAATCTGGACCGACCCATACGCCTTCATACACGCCGTGGCCGAGATGCTCGGCGAACTGGCCGAAAATGTTGCGGTCGATCTTCGCGCCGGCCTTCGACACGTCAACGGATAACTCAACCCTATCCGCAGCAACGGCATGCGCCGGGAGCGCAAAAGCGATCAGAGCGAAACTGACAAGAAATGCACCCATGGGGGAACTGGTAAAGGCCATTGTTCTTCTCCGGAAATGTTCAAGATCATTAACGCTTTCCACGAACGAGCACGATCGGGCTGCCGTTTCGTGTTTGGTTCGGGTCACTGCGGCAATGCCGGTGGGGAGGCAGACATCTTGCGCACAAGGTCCTCATCGGCCTTGCGGCGCAGCTGGCGGACCTTGTCGAACTCCTTCTGGGACGCCGCTGTGTTGCCCAGGGCACGATAGACACGTCCCAGCTGGTAGTGCGCATCAGGCTCGCTCGGATCGAGCGCCACGGCGCGACGCAGCGCCGCGACTGCCTCCGGGTACTGTTTCAATTCTGTCAGAGCCCTGCCCAAGCAGAGATGGGCGAAACGAAGGTCGCTTCTCACCTGAATCGCCTCTTTGAGAAGGGGAACAGCGTCCTCTGGCCGGTTCTGCTTCAGCGCAACATCGCCGAGATAGGCCAGCGCTTGGGCGTGAGCGGGATAGAGTGAGAGTTCAAGGCTCAGTTCTCTTTGGGCGTCCTCGTACTGACTCAACTTCCAGTGCAAGAAGCCGAGGCCGAAATGCAGATTGGGCTCGCGTGGCGCGATCTTGACGGCCTCCTGGAATTCCGAAAGCGCTTCCGGGGTTCTCCCCAGCCCATCGAGCGCCTGCCCCATGAAGATATGGACCGCAGCCGAATTAGGGTTTTGTCTCAGAATTAGCCGAAACTCATTTTCAGCGCAAGCGTGATTCTTTGCCCAGAGACAGCTCTGCGCCAACACCTGATGGAGCTCGATATTGGCGGGATCAAGCTTGGCCGCCGGCTCAAGATACTTGACGGCCTCCGCATATTGCATGCTGCCATAGAAGCTAAAGCCCAGCAGAATGCGTGCCTGTTGGTTTTGCGGGTCAGCGGCCAAGGCAGCGCTGAACGGCGCGATCGCTGACTTGATGTGGCCCTGCTTGAACTCTGCCAGGCCCAGATTCAGCTGTATCCCCGGCAGCTTGGGATTCAGGGCAAGGGCCTTTTTATAGGCGACAGCAGCCTCGTCAAATTTCTGCAACTTGGAGAGGAGGACTCCCATACTGGCGAAGGAAGCAGCGTTCTGGGGATTCCGCTTGACGACCGTACGCCAGACTTTAACGGCTTCTTCTAACCTGCCTTGTTTTTCCAAAGCCATCGCTTCCGCAGGGCTGCCGGTCTGTCCGAAGGCAGAGATTGCGAGAAGGAAAAGAAGGACCGCCGTGCTTAATTTACAGTATTCCATAAATCCGCACTCACCTGCCGCAATTGGATTTTAGCCTTTTTTTGCGAAGGCAGTGCCGGCACACTCCCGGGACCGCTAAGACACTCCTGAGGTCAACCAAACAAAATCCCCTGGCGCGCGGGCGGGGAGCCTGCACGCCAGGGAAGTGGATCAAAAACACCTATGTCCGCTAGAGCTTAGAAGAACAACCTCATGCCTAGCTCTAAGTTACGCGGGCTGTTGGCGCTGGTGACCGTTCCGAAGGTGCCGCTGGTTATGTTCGCGTCGACACCAGAAAACTGCGTGTGGTTGAAGGTATTGAAGGTTTCAAGCCGGACTTCAAGCCCAGCTTGTTCGGTGAACTTGAACTGTTTGAACAGCGACATGTTCCAGTTGTTACGCCCCGGGTTGCGCAAGTAATTCCTCTGCAAATTCCCCCACTGGAGCGGTCCCGGCTTTGCAAACGACGCCTTGCTGAACCATGCTTCCCGGGTCTTTGGATATGTGAGCTCCGAGACCAGGTTCGCCCGGTTGCTGGTGCCACCGCCATACCCGAGGTTGTCGGGGCCTCCGCCGATGGAGAACGGCGTTCCGGTTTGGAACAACGCGATGCCGGAGACTACCCATCCTCCCAGGATCTTCCCGGCAACTCCCTGGTTCCTGAAGAACGGGAGGTCGTACACAAAGTTCGTGACAGAGACATGCCTCCTGTCCCAACCGGCTGGACCATAGTCCCATCTTACGTTGAACGGGTTGGAAATGTTGGCGAACAGTTCACCATCGATAATGTCGAGAGTGTGCGACCAAGTGTAGGAGCTGTTGACCGTCACTCCCTGGAACGCCGTAACCCGCAAGGAGGCCTGCAACGAGTTGTAGTTGGAGGTTCCGCCAAATTCGAGGGGGGCGATGGATGCCCAGCCCTTATAGGGGCGGTAGAGGTTAGGATTGTAGGAAGTCCCGCTGTAACCGCAAGTGGCCCCGCAAACGCGCGTACGGATTTCCGTATCCTCGATCACGGTGTTGATGTGGCGTCCCATCGACTGGTGATAATTCTCGTTGCCCACATAGGACACGCTCAGCACAGCGTTTTCGCGCAACTGCTGCTGGATTCCCAAGCTCCACTGAATAGCGGTGGGTATCTGGTAATCGTACGCAACGGTCGTCATGCTGGAAGGAAAGTACGACGTAGACGCCGTCAGTCCGGTTTGGTAGTTCGTCGCCGGATCGGCCCAGTACACGGTGTTCGGACTGGACTGGAACGAGAACGGAGCGTTCGGGCCCATGTTGTACTGCTCGTTTCCTCCGAGGCGTTCATAGAACATCCCGGCGCCGGCTCGCAGAATGGTCTTCCCTTTCCCCGTCAAATCATATGCAAATCCGACGCGCGGGGCGAAAGTGTTCCAGTATTGCTTAACCAGACCCCTCGGGATTCCGTTCCGTCCGGCGATTCCCACGCCATTCATGTAGAACTTCGTATTGGCGAGAGGAATGCCAGGCACCGTTTCGAAGCCGGGACCGTTCGTGTCCAAAGCGCCGCTCGGCAGGAAGATCGCCGCTTTCGCCGGATCATAGCGGTCCGGATAGAAATTCGATGCCCGGTTGTTGGTGTCGTAAGCGTGAGGCAAACCTTCCCAACGGAGGCCCAGATTGAGAGTCAGTCGGTTGGAGACGCGCCAGTCGTCCATGGCATAGAGCGAGATGGTGTTGTTGGAGATGGACACCCAGTCTCTGATGTTCGGCTCGCTGTACGAAGAGGCGAGGCCGAGCATGAAGTCCCCCATGCTGTTGCCCGTGACCGTACCGAAATTGACGGTCCCGGCGGTGTTCAACTGGAGCTCCTGGTTCTTATGGGTGAACATATAGGATCCGCCGAACTTCATGTTGTGCGTCCCATGGATCCAGGAGAGATCGTCCTTCCATTGCCAGCTGCGCCAGGTGTTCTCCCAAGGCCACCACCCGGCGGTGTAACCGACATTGTATGGAGCTCCGATATTGATCGCCGGCAGCTTGTTCTGAGTGTTTGCCGCGGGCGTGAATAAGGTCTTCACCTTGTATCCGCTCGGCTGCTCCCAGGTGCCTTCGGCAGTGATGAGGATGTTGTTGCCGTTGAAGTTGAACGCCGCCTCGTTCAGCAGGGTCGGGCTGATGGTGTAGACGGCGTGCACGACACCCGCCCAGGAGGGAACGGACATGGTCGAACCGGCTGTATTATAGGTACCGCCGGCCCACAATGGGGGAGCTTGCGACTGAGTGCCGTTGTCATAGATCAAGGAACCGAACAAGGCAAGTTTCTCACCGAACTGATGGTCGGCTCGGACTGTTTCCTCGCGGAAGTAGGTGCTGTTGTTGTTCACAGCGTACCAGCGGCCATCGGCAGTGTTAGGCCCCGGGAAAAGGCCGGCCGCCAGGACTGCCTTGGCGTTGGCGTCGAGCAACCCGCTCGGGATGATATTCCCTGGAAAGTAACTTGGGGTGTCGGCGGTGCTGGGGGTGAGCCCGTGTCCTGCGAACTTCGCGATGAGATTCGGGTCATTGGTGGCTGGTACTTTTAACCGCACGCAGTTGTTGCCTGTGCAAGCGCCACCATTAGCGACTGGCAATAAGGAGCTGAAGTCGCCGGTCGTCAGGCCCCTGGGAATCGCGGTCGCGTTGATCGCCCCTCCGTTGATCAGCCTGCGCCACTCCATGTTGTAGAAGAAGAAGGTCTTCTTTTCCTTGCCGAGCGGGACCGGTCCGCCGATGTTGAACCCGAACATGTTGTAGCGGAGTTCCGGCTTCGTCCGACCGTACATATTGTTGAAGAAGGGATTGGCATCGAATTTGTCATTGCGCATGTACTCCCAGGCGCTGCCGTGGTACTCCCTCGTGCCACTCTTCGTGACCATAGTGACCATGCCGCCAGACGACTGGCCGAGGTCGGCCCCGTAGTTGCTGGTCATGACCTTGAATTCCTCTAGCGAATCCTGCGACGGGGAAACGATGAAAATACCTCCACCGCCGCGGTCATAGGCTTCTCCACCATTGATGAGCCAGTTGTTGTGATCCGGACGCTGGCCGCCAAAGGAAATGGTCCGGTTCTGATTCTGAGCCATCGGGGAATCAAAATCCGGCATGTTGGATGAGGCGCCGGGCACCAGGGCCGTCAGCTGGAGGATGTTGCGGCCGTTGGTGGCGAGCTGCGACACCATGGTATCCGTAATGGTCTGGCTGACTTCGTTGGTTTCCGACTGAATCTGAAGCGAGTTGGCTTCGACCGTGACACTCTGTTGGAGCTCGCCGACCTGAAGCGCCACGTCAACGCGGACGGTGTCCTTCACGTTCAGCGTGATACCGGTCTGCTCGTACGCTTTGAAGCCCAGCATCTCCACCCGGACGTTATAGCGTCCGATGGGGAGCTCGCGGGCGGCATAGCTGCCGGTGTCGTTGGTTATGGTGGAACGGACGAGTCCCGTAGCGGTGTTGGTGATCGTGACACTGGCGCCTGGGGCAACGCCGCCACTAGCATCAGTCACGGTTCCCACTATGCTGGCAGTCCCCTGGCCGTACGCTGCTGCGCTCAGCAACGCGATGCCAAGCACCAGCAGCAAGGGTACCCGCAGCATGAGACATGTTCCTCCCCCGCGAAGAAACTTCATCCTGTTCTCCTTTTTGAGAGTCGAAAAACCCCTCCCTGAAACGTCGCTTAACCTCTGATTCTGCAAACCCATAGCTAGACCTCCCCTTTGAAGTGGCCTGGGATGCCGACTAGACGCTATCGCGTTACGACTTACAGACAATGTGTTGAGCGCCATGCCCCGAATTGCAGGTTCCGCAGGTCTCATCCCCCTCGGTCCCGCGGCAGTGGCTTCTCAGATATCAGTCCCGACTAATCGTCGTTTACTTGAAGAGTCGGGGAGCGAAATCGTTGAGACACCGGCGCCACGTCAGCCACTCGTGGGCCGTTCCTTCCGACTCGAAGTAGACGTTCTTGATACCGGCCTTGGTCAACTGTTCGCTGAAGTTCTTCGCGCCGGGGCCTTCCATGGAACCGATTCCAAGGAAGAGGACCTTGACTGTCTCATTGAACGCGGCTGCATCCGCGAACACGCCGTTATTCGAGGTCTTTGGATCGAATCCCCCACGGCCGCCCGTGCTGCCGCTGAACCCGCCGATGTAGGCGAACTTGTCAAGGTTCGCCAGAGTCGTCAGGAACGTCTGCATGCCTCCCATCGACAGCCCCGCCATCGCGCGATTCGCGCGCCCGGGACGCACTCGGTATGTCTTCTCGATCATGGGAATCAGATCGGCGAGCATCATCTCGGTGAATGTCGCCCCGGTGAAACCAGACAAGCCGCGCCGCGGTGGAGGGGCGGTCGCTGCCTGCCCTCCCTCGGCTGGTGGGGTGGCTGGTCTAGGCGGGGGCCGGAGTCCCCGAGACGTGAAGATCGTCCCGTCCTCGCCCGGCTTAACGGCGTTGAGATTGTCCATGACGACGATCATCGGCTTGGCCTTCTTTGCCGTAATCAGGTTGTCCAGGATGAAATCAACATGCCCCTGGATGTGCCAGCCGGTTTCGTCCTCTCCCCAACCGTGCATTAGATACAGAACGGGATAGCGCGCCTTCCCGGTGTCATAGTCCGGCGGCGTATAGACGTAGCAGCGCCGCCACTTGCCGGTGACTTTGGCGTAATACCACCGCTGGCTCACCTGGCCGTGCGGCACGTCTTTCGGAAGGTAATAGTCGGCACCTGTCTCCTCAGGAATCTCGATGCCGCTGTTTGCCCAGCCGGAGCCGAAGAATGTCCGGGTCGCCGGATCCGCGAGCGTAGCGCCATCCACGACCACTGAGTAATAGTGAAAACCCACGACTAGCGGCTCCGAGGTAGCGGTCCACGTCCCGTCGTCTCCCTTAACCATATCGAGGGTCTTCCCGACAATCTTGACCTGCACCTTTTGGGCGTCTGGCGCCACCAGGCGAAACGTCGCGCGATGATCCGAATAGACACAAGGGTGCTGCGCGCCCGGGATGTTCAGTGTTGAAGGCTTGCATTCGTCGGCTCCCTGTCCCCAGCACAACCCGCAAATGAACAGCGCCAGTGCGATGACTCCTACAAGTTCTCTCTCGAGTGATGCGTGTCGTGTCACTCAGTGCTCCTATTCAGGATCAAAATTTCGGTTCTTGCCTTTTGGCAAACGGGGAGACGCTAGCATGCAAGTCCAGCACGGGCTAGGTACGGTACGGTATAACGGCGTTGAAGCCTTAAGTGAGTCGTATGCTGGGTTCACTGGAAAAGGCTGGCGCCTTCTGGCGTTAACGGTTAGCTCTCGCGTTAACTTGTCCCTCGACCGGTCAGGAGCCTTATGGTATCGTTCCGACACGGAGCCAGAGCATGGGTGAAACCGAACGGACGGGACTCAGCGAATCACGTAAGCGGGCCGTCCTGGCGGAACTCGATCTCCTGCTGAAGAGCCCTGCTTTTCGGACCAGTAACCGATGCAAGGAATTCCTCGAGTACGTTGTCAAGCACACGATTGACGGGTCGAGCGATACTCTGAAAGAGCGCTCGATCGGCGTCGAGCTCTTCCAGCTTTCACCAGATTTCGATTCGGGGCAGCACACGATTGTCCGTGTAACAGCCAATGAGTTGCGAAAAAGGCTCGCCCAGCACTACGTCGCCGAGAATCACTCCCCTCACCCGGTCAAAATCAATCTGCCTCCTGGGTCCTACAGCGTCGAATTCAACTGGGAGACGCCGGCCGCGGAGACAAAGGTCCCGGCGCGGCCGAGCCGGCTAATCCGCACGGTGATTGTCTGCGCGGCGATCCTCCTGGTAGTCGCTGGCGGATACTCGCTGTGGCGGGGGTCCTCGGTGGGACCCATCACTCGCAATGCCAACCCGACTGCCGGACCGGTTCCGACAACGGCGCCGGCCGCCAACGGGGACTTGCGGATGATTGCGGGCTCCACCAATTCTTACGTTGACCGCAGCGGACGGACATGGGGCCTGGATCGCTTCTTCTCCGGTGGTTCCTTCCCCGTCGTCGCTGCATCCGAGAGACTCTTTCGAACACTAGATCCGGATATTTACCGGCACGGACGCCAAGGCGACTTCAAGTATGACATTCCGCTCGCGCCGGGCTCCTACGAGTTGCATCTTCATTTCGCCGAGACGGGGTTGGCTGATTTCATCAGCGCTGAATCCAGCGGTGAAGGGCAGCGCCTCTTTCGGGTCTTCGCCAATGGGAAACAAATTCTGGATCTCTTCGATGTAGTGGCTGATGCCGCAGGCGCCAACATTTCGGATGAGAGGGTCTTCCGGGACATCGCACCAGCCAAGGACGGCTTCCTTCGCCTGAATTTCGTTTCTCAACGAGGCGCAGCGATGCTGAATGGAATCGAGGTGCTCCCGGTCAGTTCAGGGAAGGTCAGGCCTATTCGAATTCGAGCCGGCTGGCCCTCCTCATGGCGAGATTCTGCCGGGCAAGAGTGGCGCGCCGACTCGTATTTCTTGGGAGGAAATGCGCTGGTCCGCGGTAAGAATCCGACTCGGGCAAACAACTCAATCTCACCTGACATGGCGCTCTATGCCAGCGAGCGGTGGGGGCATTTTTCTTACGCTGTGCCCGTGGCCGAGGGGCGCTATCGGGTAACGTTGAAATTCTGCGAAGGTCACTACGGACCTGGTAATACTGGCGTGGGTGGGCTGGGCAGTCGCGTCTTTGATGTGTACTGTAACGGGGTCGCCCTGCTGAGGAACTTCGACATCTTCAAGCAAGCTGGCGGAGAAGGCCGACCTGTGGATCAAACCTTTTCCGGAATTCGACCCACTGCCCAGGGCAAGATCGTCCTCACCTTTGTTCCCGTCATGAAAATGGCCTGCGTGAATGCGATTGAGGTCGTCGAAGATTCGGAATAGCCATCCCGAGTCGTGAACCTATTCCCTCCCAAGGAAGCACACGACCAGAGCGGCCCCGGGTTTCAGGTTTGCCCACGGGGACAATCCGCGCGCTTCGCTGAAAAACGCTCCGTTTGCGGTTCCGTCCGGCCCGACGGCCCGCGTGAGTGTGCTCCAGTTCTCTGGCCAGAGGGGGAGCTGTTCAGCTCGACCTGGTCGCCTGGCGCGCGTCTGTCAGAGCCGCTCACACGCAGCGCGGGTGTTGAATAAGCGGCCTACGAATTATCGTAGTTGAAGGAATATACAAAAATGTAAAAAGCCGGTTCTCTTGGAGTCCCGAATGGGAAGAATCTGTTCCTCTCCGGCGCCTGACCAACAGAGGGATATTTACAGACGAGTAAACCTTTTCAACACCCTCGCAGCGCGTTTCGCGGAGTAAGCGGGTTCGCGGCGCATTTGTCAACGGAACCCGCCTTGCTGGAAAGCGCTCGCGCGCGGCTCCGCCCGGGTGACCGAGCGGTTCAGAACCGCAAGCGGAGCGCTTTCCAGCGAGAGCGCGCGGATTCTCACCGGAAGCACCCAACTCGCAGCCCGTTCTAAATGTAGCTGTTGAAGAGGTTCTCGAGGTATTCTTGCCGACCGCTCTGCACAGCAGGCTCGCCGTGCTCGACGATGTAAGCTTCAAGCTCCTCAAACCCGATCTTCTTGCCCTCGATTTTCTTGCCGAGGTCACTGCTCCATCCCTTGTAACGCTCCTGGATCGCGTCCTCGAACGTCTTGTCCTCGAGCATTCTGTCGGCGATCTTCAGCCCTCTCGCAAAGCAGTCCATGGCGCCGATATGCGCGTGGAACAGGTCCTCGGGATCGATCGACTGGCGCCTGACGTGGGCGTCGAAGTTCAATCCGCCGGTGGTGAAGCCGCCTGCCTTCAGGATGATGTACATCGCCTGAGCCGTCTCGTAGATGTTGTTCGGGAACTGGTCGGTGTCCCAGCCGAGCAACAGGTCGCCGCGGTTGGCGTCCACCGAGCCAAGCATCCCGTTGATGGCTGAAAGCTCCAGATCGTGGCAGAAGTCGTGACCAGCCAGGGTGGCGTGGTTGGCTTCTATGTTGAGCTTGAAGTCTCCAGTGAGATTGTACTTCTGCAGGAAGGCGATGCAGTTGCCCGCGTCGAAATCATACTGGTGTTTGGTCGGTTCCTTGGGCTTGGGCTCGATATAGAACTGTCCCTTGAACCCAATTTTCTTCTTGTAGTCGACCGCCGCCTGTAGCAGCAGGGCCAGGTGGTCAAGCTCGCGCTTCATGTCGGTGTTCAGCAGCGTATCGTAGCCTTCGCGGCCGCCCCAGAACACGTACCCCTGACCGCCCAGCTCGTGGGTGACCTCAACGGCTTTCTTGATCTGGCTGGCGGCGTATGCGAACACCTCGGGCGACGGGTTGGTTCCCGCGCCGGCCATGAAACGGCGGTGGCTGAAGGCATTGGTGGTGCCCCAAAGCAGCTTGACACCGGTGTCGGCCTGGAGCTTTTTGGCCTTCTTCACAATCACGTCGAGGCGGCGGTTGGTCTCCTTGAGATTGTCCGCTTCAGGCGCGATATCACGGTCGTGGAAGCACCAGAACCCCACGCCCAACTTGGTGATGAATTCAAAGGCCGCGTCCATGGTCATGTTCGCGACCTCCATTGGATCGGAGGAGGCGTTGTAGCTCCTGATAATGGTGCCCGGTCCAAACGGGTCGCCGCCCAGGCCCTTGAAGCTGTGCCAGTAGCAGACTGCGAACCGGAGATGCTCCGCCATCGTCTTGCCGCGCACCACCCCCTTGGCGTCATAGTGCTTAAAGGCAAAAGGATTCTTCGAATCAGGTCCCTCGTACGTGATTTTCTTTACTCCAGGAAAGTACTCGCTCATCGTTTTTGCTCCTTAATCCAAATGATCGCTTACAACTTGGCGCACTCCGCCCGGCTGGCGCATTAGTTCGATAGCTGAACTATTCCTTCTTCTTACCGGAAAGTTCTGATTTCCGCAAGGTCCGCCCCGTCACGGTTGCCAACATTCATGGCCGAGGCGGGTAGGCGCCGGGCCGAATCGCCTCCCGTTTCTGCCAGCCGAGCAGGTGTCGGACTTCGTCGGGCAAGACTGTGCCAGATTCGGGCAGTGAAATATCCTGAGCCAGCTCATAACGACAGAGCTCCGGACTCTTGAAGAGAGCCCCAAGCGAACTCGTGACGACCTTGGAATGGGCTTCAAACTCTGGGTGCAGCCTCTGGAACTCTGCGAGCCTCTTGAACTCGGTCATTCCCTCGCCAGCTTCCAACGGGCTCCAGAACAGCAGGGCCTCCGGGTCGCCTCCTTCGTTCCGCACGTAGACGTTGCCGTCCAGTTGTGTGACTTGGGGCTTGGTGAGCTTCCCGGCCGGGACTCTCTGCTCGATTCGCAGAAGCGGCTTCGAAAACCGGGGCCCCGCGACCAGGAGGTTGCCGCAGAAGACGTGGCCCTCCCGCTTGTCCACATCCGGGCCGGTGGCCGGATGCCAGCCGAAAAGATCGGCTGTGGCACTCCGCCCATCCCGCTCGAACGAGGCCACGGAGTTAATCAGAGTGTTGTTCCAGGCGCGGACGTTTGCGCTGTTGAGGACGCGGATACCCTTGTCGCAATTAAGGAAGAGGTTGCCCGCGCAGATGGCGCCCTTGGAGATCTCGAAGAAGAATCCGTCAAGGCAATCCTGCACCCAGTTGTTCACAAACACGCCGTCCATGTTGCCGACGTCATACCAGATCCCGTTGGATTTCGGGTTGTCCATCACCAGGTTGTCACGGCAGGTGACGCGGTGGCTCTGATTGAAGATCTTCACCGCGGCAGGGTAGTAACCGGTCAGGCCCTCGACGTTGTTCCGGCGGAATATGTTCTTCTCCAACAGCACATCGGAAGAACCGATCACGTACACGCCCTCGGTGCTCGTGTCACTGAACAGCGAGTTGCGAATCGTGAGGCCATCGCCGCGGAAGAAACCGGCCACGCGAGAGCAGAAGGAGATCGTCACATTTTCGAGGGTCGCGCCCGTTGCCTCCTTGCCGTAGGTGGCTGGGTCACTGGGTCCGACCGGCTCATCGGTCGGCTCGTCGTTGGGACCGAAGCTGCGCTTGCCCTCGATCTCGATGCCTCGCCGCGCGTATTGGGTGAACGTGATCCCTCGGATCACCGGCCCCTTGTGGTCATTGGTCTTGCCGTTGACGGGCTCCGCCGTGCGAATCAGGGCGCCGTCGAAGGCAGTGATTTCGACAAGCCGGTTCGTCGGGTCCACGCCGATGTAGACCTGTCCCTTCTCGTAGTCGATGTAGTACGAGTGCGCGTCGAGCTCGCCCTCCCAGCCTGCAGACTTCAGCATCTCGCCATCAACGAAGACCATGTCGTTGTTGAAGCGGTGCAGCGGCGTCCGCATGCCCTCGCGGTCACGCTGCCACCACCCGAGCGGAGCGGCCGGAAAGAGCGTCTTCCACGGCGTCCGCCAGACGTTGTTGCGCAGTGCCCTCCACTCCGTCGCTACTCGCGTGCCCTTGAGGACCGGATGCTCACCTGCATAGGGCTGTATCGTGATCCCCTGGTTGAACCTCAGCCCGCCGGTGCGGTAAGTGCCACCGCGAAGGATGATTGCGTCCCCAGTCACCGCCTTGGAAATAGCCGTCTCCAGGGTCGTAGGCTGCTCCAAAGTCGCTCCTGTTGCATCGGCCGCGGCAGATGCCGCGGCATGGGATGCCGCGGCATGGGATGCCGCCCCATCGGGGGCCACGTAGTAGACGTGGGCCGCGCCGGCGGGTACCGCATAGGTCTGTTGAATCGGGCCGTAGGGCCCGCCCGAGGGCTGTGCCTGGACAGGCGCGTCCAGGAGCAAAAGGGCCGTGAAGGCACAAACGAACCAGCAAGATTGATACCTTTGCTGCAGGCGACGGTTCATTTCAGTTCCTTTCCTTGTCTGTGAACACCATTTTGCTGGTGGCCGCCACGATATCCCGCCTTTCATGAAGATCAAAAGGCAGGCCGGGGTTGATAGCCCCGCTCCTGATACTCGAAGTAGTCAAAATCCGCCGGTCGGCGCGTTCCTGCGCCGTCCTGGCAGCAGACACCCGCAAACGACCCCGTGAAGTTGGGCAAAATCGGCGGACCGGCCTCGTCGGAGACGATGCTCGCATCAAAAACCTCGGGGAAAGCCCGCCAGGCCTGCCCGGGCACTCGGTAGGCAAAAATCAGCCGCTCGTAATCCACATCCATGCGCAGTTCGATGTTTCCGGTGCCCGCTGGGAGCGGAATCGGCGCACTGAAAGTGTCGCCTGCATCCGTCACGCACGACATGACGCGCAAATGACGCCCGATCGTGTCGTCCTCCGTCAGGAACAGGTAATGAAACTTCGTGGCGTGGTAATACAGGACGAGGCCGGCAGACTGTTGAAAATGCTCCGGCAGAAATTCCATGCGCGTCGCGGCAGTGAAACAATGGGCCTGCTGACGACGGGCCACAAGCGCCTGCTCAAACTGGCTGCCCAGGGTCTCGCGGCCAAAGAGGCGCAGGAAGCCGGGACGTTCCGTAAGGGTCCAGAGCCGCTCGGGATAAGGCGAGCGAAGCCACTGGAGGTCGATGGGCAGCTCCGGCGAATCGAAGTCCTCGTGGACGGCCGGCGCGGGGAACGGGTGCGCCGGCAGGTTTGGCGCCGGTACGCTGACCTGCGGCACGCCCTGGCCGTCGGTAGTGCGGAGCCACCCATCCGGCGACCAGACCATCTTCTGGATCGCCGTCTCACGGCCCAAGGTACAGCGGCCGCGATTGGGCAGCGGCCTCCCGCACAGGTAGACCATGTACGTCTCGCCGTCCGGCGTCTCCACAAGCGAGGCATGCCCGGCGCGCTGCAACGCGCTGTCTGGCCGATCGCGCGCCGTCAGAACATATGTGTCGGGATGCACCTCGTACGGGCCGTCAATCTGTCGCGACCGGGCCATCGTCACGGCATGGCCCCAGAACGTGCCGCCCTCGGCAACCAGGAGATTATAGTATCCGCCGCGCTTGTACAGATGCGGCCCTTCGGTGAAGCCAATCGACGTGCCCAGGAAGATCAGCCGCCGCTGCCCGATCAGTCTTCGTTCGCGCGGCGAGTATTCCTGCAGCACAATGCCGGCAAAACGATTCTGGCCCGCGCGATGATCCCAGAGCATGTTGAGCAAGTACTTGCGGCCATTCTCATCATGAAACAGCGACGGATCAAAGCCGCTGCTGTTCAGGTAGGTCGGTTCCGACCAGTCGCCGTCGACGCGCTCGGCAGTCACCAGGTAGTTGTGAAAGTCGCGCAGCGATGCATTGGCTGTGCCGCCGCCCGACGCCCGGCCATACCGTTTCACGTCCGTATAGACCAGGTGGAAGAGGTCGTCAGCATAGGTCAGGCATGGCGCCCAGACGCCGCAGGAATCCGGATCACCCCGCATGTCCAACTGGTCTGCCCGCCGCAGCGGCCGCGTCAGCAGCCGCCAGTGCACCAGGTCCTTTGAGTGGTGAATCTGCACCCCGGGGTACCACTCGAAAGTGGACGTGGCAATGTAGTAATCGTCGCCCACTCGCAGAATCGAAGGATCAGGATTGAAGCCGCGCAAAATCGGATTGGTAATGTTCACGTGTTTTTCCGTTCACGCACGAGGGTCCACAACACAACGGCGCCGAGGATGTCCAGAATGCTCAGGGACACGAAGAACGGCGAATAGCCGACTCGGGTCACCAGCGCTCCCAGAATCAACGTAAAGACCAGTACCCCGGCGTTGCCCATCGTTCCTGCCATGCCGGCCACGGTTGCCACCTCGCTCCGCCGGAAAAGATCCGATGACATCGTAATGACTGTAACCGAAAGCGTCTGATGGGCAAAACCGGCCAGGCTGAAGAGGAGAATCGCCACATACGGGTCATTGACTCGGCCGGCGAACGCGACACCGACCATGAGAAGGGCGCCCGTCGAAAACGCAAGACGTCTCGCATTAATCAGCGATACACTCGCGTACTTCTGCAGTGTCGCGGCCACCAGTCCCCCGAAAATGCAGCCGAAATCCGCCGCCAGGAATGGCAGCCACGCAAACAGGGCGATCTTATTGAGCTCCCAATGCCGCTCGGTTGCCAAGTACAAAGGCAGCCAGAACGCCAACGTGCCCCACGTCGGGTCGGCCAGAAAACGCGGGATTGCTATCCCCCAGAAATTCCGCTGCCGGATGATTTCCCGGATCGACGGCCGTCCTCCTTCGTCCAGCGCCTTTTCCTGGCCCGTTGCGATGTAGTCCCGCTCTTTCTCCGACAGCCACGGATGCCGCGAGGGCGACCGATAGAGCAGGAGCCACAAACACACCCACACCAAACCCAGCCCGCCGCTGATCACAAACGCGCTCTGCCAGTTCAGGTAAATGACTGCAAAGGCCACCAGCGGCCCGGCCAGCATCGACCCCGCCGACGCCCCAATGTTGTAAATCCCTCCCGCAAACCCCCGTTCTCGAGCGGGAAACCACTGGGCCGTCGCTTTCATTCCCGCCGGGTTGGCCGATCCCTCCGCAAAGCCCATCAGCCCGCGCAGGACCGCCAGTCCCTTCCACGAACCCGCCAGCCCATGAGCCATGTTGATCAGGGACCAGGCCGTGGCAAAGATCGCAAATCCGATCCTGAGCCCCACCACGTCCAGCACATACCCGCAGATCGGCTGCAGCATGATCGTGATCTGAAACGCACCCGTAATCCACGAGTACTGCGCCTCCGAGATGTGCAGTGAGTCTCTGAGCTGCACCTGGGCCACCGACAGCGTGTTGCGCGACAGATAATTCAATACCGATCCCAGCATGATCAGGGTGATCATCCACCAGCGCAGCCCGGGTAGCTTAAAACCAGATGCCTTCTCCCCCGGAGGCGGGGGTTTGACGACTTTTCGAGCGGAAACTTCTGGTATGGATTTCGGCTTCACGAGCGCGCCACCTTCCAGAGTACGTGCATTTTGGACACTAACTAAGCGTGTCTTTGTCCACCTCGAATTCATACACAGTGATGCTGGTGGGAGGCAGCGTGATCCTGGTTGGCGCCTCGGGCAGCGAGTCCTCCCCCATTGTGGCCGGAGGGCCAAAACCGAACCGGCCTGGTCCGGTCGGCGCCGGCGCAACTCCAGCTGGAGCGGTCAGGCGCCAAAGCTTTGCCGCCCCGCTGGGCTGGACACCGGTCAGATTCAGTTGGCAATCCTGCGATGTCTCGGTGGGGTTGACCACCGAAATGACGAGCTTCTTGCGATCGGCGCTCAACGCTGCAAACACGTCAAGCGGGTAGGTTGGACTTCCAGAGGGGCGCGCCGAGGTGTCCACCCCGACAGCCCCCTTGATGGCTCGCTGGGGAGAGTCGCCAGTGACGGGGACCGGCAATGCGCCTGCAAAGTGGTCGTGCAGCACCTTCATGACCAGCCCGTCCATTCGGAACCCGACCGGCTCACCGTAAGCGTCCATTGCAATCAACCCCATGCCGCCGGTGGCCACCGCCAAACCCACCTTGTCTGAGTGCCGGAAGAACTCATGGTACACCAAGGCATTGGTCATGGGATTCAGCATCGGATGGCTGACTGGGGGAGTGCTGGCAGGATCGACCGACCGATTTCTGGGAGACCACTCGTCGAAAGCGAACTTGATGTCCTTGTTCTCCAAGTGCGGCATCTTCTTCAGATACTCCTCCCATGCCTCGAACTTGAATTGCACCTTATTTGAGAGCCGGCGCACTTTATCGGTGAGCGCATCGTTGGCGTCGACGAACTCCTGCTTATCGACGTCGATGGCCAGGTTGGGGTAGCCGTAGAAATGCTCACCGAGGTAGTCGATGTAGTCGGCTGAATGCTCAAGGAACGCTCCCGTCCAGTCGTGTTTTGATCCGAACGGGAACGGCACTTTTTCGTTCAGCCGCTCCCGCCCTCTGAAGCTGCCGAGCTGCAGGTTCTCGATGTAGCACCAAGACGTCTCCTCGGGCGTGGCGCTTGAGGCGATCACCTTGATCGCCGGATCGACCTTCCTCATGGCCTTGACGACCAAGTTGTGCTTCTCGACGTACTGGTTGGGGGCCATGTGACCCCACTGCCAAGGACCGTACATCTCATTGCCAATTCCCCAGATCTTCACGCTGTACGGCGCGGGATGCCCGTTAGCCGCACGCAACTGCCCCAGCCGGCTCGTGGCGGGACCGTTCACGTACTCGACCTCTTCCGCAGCCGAGTGGGCATCGCCCAGTCCCGTATTCACTGCAATGTAGGGCTCCGCGCCCAACAGGCGGCAGAAGGTCATGAAGTCGTCGATTCCCATGTCGTTCGACTCCAGCCCGCCCCACGCCAGTTCGCGCCGCGAGGGGCGCTTATCGGCGTCGCCTATCCCGTCGCGCCAGTCATAGGCGGAGACGAAGTTCCCGCCGGGCCAGCGTGCAATCTCGATTCCCTGCTCTTTGAGCAAACGGACCATGCCGGCCTTGAAACCCGAGACGTTGTCCGCAGGCATCAGAGAAGTCGCGCCGATTTGGAACGCGCCGCTGCCGGTCCCAACAATCTCGAACGCTCCTTCGTTGGTGTCCGCCTTGGCGGTGAAATTAAGGGGAAACTTGGTGTAGTTGGCAGTCAACCTAAGAATGCTAATCGTCTGGCGATCTCCCGGATTCGGCCCCCAGATCAAGCTGACGTCCACTTTGGCGCCCGGGCTGCCCGCCAGCGCGACTCGCCCGGTGTAGGCCCTTCCTGCGCGTAGCGAGAACCCCGACTGGCTGATGCCGTGCGGGGTAGCCGCCTCCAGACGAACGAGCGGGCTCCAATCACCCACGTAGGCGTTCCTGCTGTCCATAGTCACAAACGCGTCGGCGCCAACGGGCCTCCAACGGGGTTGCGGTCCTCTTCGGCCAAAGCCTCCAGTTGGGGCCGCGGGTTGCGGGTTCGAGTTGATCTCGTTGAAGAACTTCCGGTCCGACAATAGCTCGGCCCAAACCCTGGTCGTGGCCGGCTCCATAAAGCCGCCGAAAACGAATTTCGTGATCGGCTGCGCCGTGCGTGTGGCGTCAATGTTAGCCGCCACAGGTTCCGCCACGACGGTGGTTCCCGTAAGAAGGGCAGCGACCGGCACCAGTAGAAAGCACTGCCATAATGGGCTTTTAAGGCCAAGGCCCTGATTCAGCCTTGACAGGAGGCACGCGAGAGCGAAATAAGCGCGAAGTGTCATTTTGACTAACCTCCGATGTTCAATTCCCGGGTCCGGAGCAGCCGCGGCTGGACGCGCCGCGCCGAAGACGCTTCCGCCAGCGAGCGCCAGGGCGCCGGCCAGCAGACAGATCAGATTTCCTTTGGCCAAAGTCAATCTTGCTTTCATGTTCCTTAATCTCCCTGTCCCCGTCGAACCACAAAATACGGCTGGCCCGTA
>CAYQYP010000007.1:0-4499 GCA_964421755.1 uncultured Acidobacteriota bacterium | reverse complement strand
AACTGCCCGATGGAAGGCTGGAGACCGGCAACGTCACCCACGACTTACAACAACCTGCCCGGGACGCTGGCCGCGCGCAAGCTGATGTATGCGCTGATCCCCAGCCGCGCCCACGGCGAGACCTACGATCCTTCGCACGATGTCTGGCAGAACATCGACCCGGTGGACGTGATCCTGGCCAGCGACATGTCTCGCATTCACCGGGTCCATGTGAAAGGCACGCGCAATCTCAAGAGCGCCGCCCGTGTCCACTGGGGAGCGCTGTACCCCATGCAGGCCGTCGACCCGGCATTGGCTAAGAAGGCCGGAGTTCCGGTCCCGGCCCACGAATGGGACCGTCACCACTACGAGCCGATGCTGCCGGGCTTTGGCGGCAATGACAGCATGGACTGGCGAGCCTTCCTGAAGACCCTGATGGACAAGGGCTTCGACCGGCCCTTCGTCATCGAAAACGAAGCGGACAATTCGGCGCATACGGGAAATCTGGGGGCAACCGTCCAGGGATTCAAGACGGCCGTGCTTTGCCTGGCTCCAATCGTCTGGCCGCTGGTCGAGGCGGGCTACCAGTTCGATTCGAAGAGCCTGAAGCCGTTGAAACCGGCGGCGTCCAAGGATGTGCCGTTGAAGACGATGGAACATTTGAGCTGACAATCACGGATCCGGGGACGTCCAGTCACAGCAGCCGGAGCTCGTCCGGCGTTGGTCCGACTTCCAAGTCGGACAATGGCGGGCAGGATGCCGCCGCGCGGACGGGCGTCCGCGAACCCAGTGCGGACGAGACGTCCGCGCTCCGTTTGACTGGAATCTCACGCCGGCTCTCTTCCGGGCCTACGACGGGCGCTTTCTGGCCGCGGTCCCCGGGTTGCCGATGGGCGAGTAGAATGAAGCACGCGTGCTAACACATAGAAACGATAGGAAATAGCGAACGGGCGGATCGGCCCCAAAATTGAGATTTTTGCTTTCGGCTTCCTGTTTTTAGCTCCGTTCCCCGTGTATACTTGACTTCGTTTTCTGTTCAGGTATAGAAGTCGGTTAGGGGAGGGAGTGGAATCCTTGACTGATCTTACCAACAGCGGCATCCCTATGCCGCGGTCTGCCATCCCAGGCGGCAGTGCTTTCCGCGACACAGTAGCTCGATACATGTTTACCTAACGTGCGGAGGAGCAATTTATGGCGCTCAGAATTCTTCGGATCTCATGGCTTTTGATAGCCGTGATCAGCCTGGTTTGCGTCGCTACGTCGCCGCTTCAGGCTCAGGTCCTTTACGGCGGCCTTGTCGGCAATGTGACGGACGCTCAAGGCGGCGTTCTACCCGGTGTTGCGGTGACCATCACCAACATCGGTACGGGCCTGAAGCTCGAGACAACGACCGACGACACCGGCAACTACGTGTTTCGTAACCTTCTGCCGGGCACCTTCGAGATGACGCTGTCGCTCCAGGGCTTTACGACCGTGCGTCAGACGGGCATCGTCGTCACCGCAGGCACCCCCAGGCGCCAGGACGGCCGGATGGAGGTCGGCGCACCGACGGAAACCCTGACCATTTCGGCGGATGCGATCGCGCTCCAGACCGAGACATCGGATGTCAGCACGGAAATGACCAGCAAGCAGTTGACGTCGCTGCCCCTGAACCAGTACCGCAACTACCAGTCGTTGCTCAACCTGGTGCCGGGCGCCACGCCCGTGCAGTTCCAAAACGCGGAGATCGATACACCGGGCCGGTCGCTGCGCACCTGGGTCAACGGCGTGCAGCCGAACACCAACACAACCCGAGTGGACGGGGCTGTTGCGATCAACGTCTGGCTGCCGCACCACGCCGGCTATATCCAGCCGGCCGAGACCATTGAGACGGTGAATATCACCACGAGCAGCTTCGAGGCCGACACGGGATTTGCTGCAGGCGCGGCCCAGACGGTCATCACCAAGTCCGGAACCAATGACCTGCACGGCTCCGCCTTCTGGTTCATTGGCGGCGACGAGCTGAACGCCAACTCGTTCTACAACAACGCGTTCAGCCTGGCCAAACCCCCGTTATCGCGACACATCTACGGCGGAACGCTGGGCGGCCCGATCCTGAAGGACAAGCTGTTCTACTTCGTATCCTACGAGAAGTTCCGCGACCGCCGCGGGTCGCAGGTCAACTACGTTGTCCCGACCGAGAAGATGAAGCTCGGTGACTTCACTGAAGTCGCGGCCGCGCGCTCGAACTTCCGGCTGTACAATCCCGACACCGGGACAAACGGAACGGGGAGAGAGCCGTATGCGAACTTTACGGTTCCGAGCAACCTGATCGACCCGATCTCGAAGAAGATCATGGCCCTCTACCCCAAGGTGAATTCAGACAAGGACCTCAATTCGAATCTGCTTCTTGACGACTACGTGCAGCAGCGTACGGTCGAGGTTGATCGACCCAACTACGACACGAAGATCACGTGGCAGCGGTCGGAGAAACACACGATCTGGGGCAAGTTCTCGATGCTGAACGCCGCCGTGGTCGACAACTTCATCCTCGGTTGGGATGAGGGGAGCTTTGGCGACACGAATGTCTACGTGACCAGCCTCGGTCATACATGGACTTTCAGCCCGACCCTCCTGTTGGATGGAAACTTCGGGTACTACCGCCAGGATCAGACGGTAACGGGGCCGGACTACGGGAAGAACTACGGTATCGAGCTCGGCATTCCGGGCACGAACGACCCCAACGACGAGCGAGCGAGCGGGATGCCGACAATCGCCAACGGCTACACGATCGGCGCGACTCCGAACTGGATGCCGCTTTTCCGTAAGGAGGTCAACTACAGTTTCAGCAGCCACTTGACCAAGATCTTCCAAAAGCATGACATCAAGGCCGGTCTGCAGATTGTCAAGCTGGAACTGAATCACCGCCAAGCCGAATGGGGCAATTACGGCTTAAAGGGTGGTATGGAATTCAGCGGGCACACTACGGGAGCGCCGGGGTACAGTCCGCAGGCTTGGAACCAATTCGCGGGGTTCCTGTTGGGCCGAGCTTCGTTCTTCTCCAAGGATGTCCAGAACGAGGACATGAGCGGCCGCGAATGGCAATGGGGCTTTTTCCTTGCCGACCGCTGGCGCGTCAACCAGAATCTCACCCTCAACCTGGGCGCTCGGATCGAGGCCTACCCGCTCATGACCCGTGAAACCCGCGGCATCGAGCGGCTGGACTACACTTCATACACCGCCCTGATTGGCGGGCTTGGGGACGTACCGAATGATGTCGGCCTCGAGATGCAAACCTGGTATTTGTCGCCGCGCATTGGAGCAGCCTACCGAGTGGGCGAAAAGTCCGTCGTGAGGGCCGGCTACAGCCAGACTTTCAACGCGCTTCCCTGGTCGCGCCCGTTGCGCGGCTCGTTCCCGCAGGACATCAACTTCAACCGCACCGCCGATCAGTTCTTGTGGACGACGACCCTGAGCCAAGGCATTCCGGCTGTTCCGATCCCGGACTACAGTTCCGGCAGGGTGACGCTGCCCCGCGGCGTCTACATGCGGTCACCGAATATCGGCGTTGAGTACTTCCCCGGCTCCGGCAAGGGTCTCGACCGGGCCACCATCCACCAGTACAACTTCACGTTCGAGCGCGAGATGCCGGCGAAGATCGTTGCCGCCATTTCCTACGTCGGAACCCGCACGAACGGCGGCTACGCTGACCTCAACCTGAATTACGGCGAGCCGGGTGGCGGCAATGCCGCCCGCAAGTACTTCGGTGTGGCTGGCACCACTTCCATCAACGACTGGGCCGCCCGAACCAAGTCCCGTTACCACGGGCTCCAGATCGAGGCGAATCGCGGCTTCGACGACGGGCTCATGCTGAAAGGCGCCTACACCTTCAGCAGGGCGAAGGACATGACGACGGGTGGCGAGGACGGATGGACAGGGCTCACGTGGAATCACCCGATGATGTACGAGGAGAATTACGATATCGCTGTCTTTGACCGGACCCACAACTTCCAGATGGGTTTCCTCTACCAGCTGCCTTTCTTGAGGGAAGCGACTGGAGCGAAGGGCGCCCTTCTCGGAGGCTGGCAGACCAACGGTATATTCGGCGCTTACTCCGGAACTCCGTATTCCATCGGCGGGAGCAACACCGCGCTCGATTGCCAGGGGTGCGGTTCGATCCTGATTAACGTCAGCGGCGAACCCGAGCCGATTGGAAAAGTGGGATCGGGCAGCAATGACACGTACTACGACAAGAGCCTGTTCTCGCAGCCGACCGGCAAGGGAAAGGAAGGGTTCGGCAATTCGGGCCGCACCGGCTTCCGGCGGCCGCCGGTTTGGAACTTGGACCTCTCCCTCTTCAAGATTTTCAAGGTGGGCGAGCGCTTCCAGCCGGAGTTCCGCATCGAGGCGGTCAATGTGTTCAATCACGTGAATTGGGGCGCGCCCGTAACGGGCTTCACGGACCCCAACTTCCTCAAATTCACACCGACGAACTCAGAGAACGGGACGAATAGCCCCGGAGCGCGCAGGATCCAGATCGG
>CAYQYP010000006.1:0-3070 GCA_964421755.1 uncultured Acidobacteriota bacterium | reverse complement strand
TCCAGCCGCTGGCGCAGGTCTGAGCCAGCGGATTCGACGCCGTAAAGCTGGTGCAGTCTTTCCTTCAAGCTCATTACCCACCCGAAATCTGACGAGTTGGGAGGTCACTGTGCGCGATTGCGCGGAGGATAACCAGGGCGCTTCGCTTGGCCGATCTCCCGACCTCGTCGACCGGCCCGACGCATGAAGGGCAGCCCAGCTTGCAGCCGCACTTAGAGACCAGGTCAAGGGTCTCGCGGATCAGACGGGTATGGTGCCCGTACAGTTGCTCGGAAAAGCCGATGCCGCCGGGCACATTGTCATACAGAAACACGGTTGGCTCGAACTGCGGCAGGGTCGCCAAAGTCATCGTTTCGTTCTCTCCGGCCGCGGAATAGAAGCCAAGTCCCTCACGGCCCGCCTGGGCAAACCACTCGGTGCTGCGGTCGCCGACGCTTCGCCCGAGGTCGGATAGATCGCACATCAGCAGCAGCGTGGCCAGGTACTGCATCGCGTAGGCAATACCGAGAAATCCACGAACGATCTCGTCCCTCCCGAGTGCCAACGAAGACAACAGGTCCTCGGGTACCGAGAACCAGTAAGAGGTGCTGTGGAGCTCATGGACCGGGAGGGCGATTTTGCCGTACCCGAGGTTCTCGGTCGTGTAAAAACGGATCTTTTTGTAGCCGGGAAACTTCTTAACCAGATGCACTTCCCCATGTTCGGAGTCAGTCAGTCGAGTTTTTTCCCTTGCTTCGGAGCGCAAGATCCGCAGGCCCGAATAGGTGATCGCTTCCGTGTAGTAGTCGGCTTTGACTTCGCGCACGTAGGCTTTGCGCCGTGCGTAGTCGAGGCGATCGACGTGGAACTGCCTGCCCTCACACATGTAAATCGCCTCGTCGTGAATGAGCTCCGGAGCGCTGCTGAAATCCACTTCGGCGATTGCGCGATTACCATCCTCCGTATTCAGGACAACGAAGTTCTCGTCCGCAATATTGCGGAGACTGACTGAATCGGCCGGGTACGCTTCGCTGCTCCAGTGCCACGAATCACCTGATTTACAGACCATCCCCTGCTCCTGGAGAAAGTCAAGGATCTCCCGAAGGTCCTCACCTCCGAACTTCTCCGTTTCGGAAAAGGGCAACTCGAAAGCGGCGCACTTGATGTGATTGACCAGAATCTGCAGATTGTCCGGGTGAATGAAGGCATGTTCGGGAGACCGGCCGAGGAAGTAGTCGGGATGATTGATGATGAACTGATCGAGCGGCAGATTGCGAGCAACCAGGACTGATGCCGAGCGCCCCTTGCGTCTTCCGGCCCGGCCGATCTGCTGCCACGTACTGGCTATGGAACCCGGGTAACCGGCGAGCACGCTTGCCTCGAGGCTGCCTATGTCGATTCCCAGCTCCAGCGCATTCGTGCTGACTACGCCAAGCAACTCGCCATCCCGCAGCTGGCGCTCTATCTCCCGGCGCGTTTTCGGAAGGTAGCCGCCCCGATAACCGCGCACGGCCGGTCGCTCCCCGGGAATCTTATTGAGCGAATTCTGCAGATAGCGAAGCAAGACTTCGACATTCACGCGGCTGCTCGCGAACGTGAGAGTCTGCACCTTTTCTTTGAGGAACAGTTCCGTGATGAACCGTGCTGCCCCAATGGCACTGCGGCGCAGACCCAGCTCCGGGTTCACGAGAGGCGGGTTGTAAAACAACAATTCCTTGGAAGCTCGAGGTGCGCCGTTCTTCTGAATAGTCTCGATATCCTCCTCGAGCAGCTTGCGTCCCAGCTCACCTGGATTGGCAATCGTCGCAGACGCACAAAAGAACTGAATCGAGGAACCGTAAAACTGCGCAATCCGCTTCAAGCGACGGAAGACGTTACACAGGTGGCTTCCGAAGACCCCGCGATAGGTGTGCAACTCGTCAACGATAATGTAGCGCAGGTTTCGAAACAGGCTGGCCCACTTGGGGTGATGCGGCAAGACTGCCGTATGAAGCATGTCGGGATTGGTCAGGATAATCCGCGCACCCTCCCGGATCTTCCGGCGCATGTCCGAAGGTGTGTCTCCGTCGTAGGTCTCCACGCCGAAATCCAATCCCGCCGCCCGTATCCAGCCGTGGAGCTCGGCGAGCTGGTCCTGGGCAAGGGCTTTGGTCGGGAACAGGTACAAGGCCCGGGTTTCCGGGTTCTCGGCAAGGCTTCGAAGAACGGGGAGATTGTAGCAGAGGGTCTTGCCGGACGCGGTGGGAGTAACGACGACAAAGTTCTTTCCTGCCTGGCCGGCCTGGTAGGCCTCCGCCTGATGCGAGTACAACCTCGTAATGCCCCTGGCTTTAAGCGCTTGCGTGAGCTCGGCGGGCAGGTCCTGAGGGATCTCCTGAAAGCTCCCAGGCTGATTCGGGATCTCGATCCAAGCAGTCACGTCGCCGCGTCTCTGGAGGGAACGCAGGCGGGCCAACGAACTCTCGATTCCCATAACGCAACTTGAAAAGCTATCACGAGGGGGTGACAGGAGGGTGGCTGACCTGCTTACCTGCTGACCAGTTGACCGGCTAACCGGCTGAACTATTGACCCGCTGCCGGTGCTGCTTCCGTGATATTTCCGTCAAGCGGATTGCCGAGATGACCCCAAGGGGGTCACGTAGCAAAGCCCAGGGTTACCCGCGTCGTGTGCGGGAAACCCTGGGAGGGATGTGCGTCCGCATCCAACCCTGAAAGGGTTGCGTACCGCACTACGCAACCCTTTCAGGGTTGGATCCTTCCCGCCGTCAACCCGGGGTTTCCCGCACACAACGCGGGCATCCCCGGGCTTTGCTACGTAACGCCTTCGGCGTTGAAAACGTCACTACGCCGCCGGTCGAACGCACTTCTCCGACCTTTTTCAAGACCCTCGCTTCATGCGCGGCTCCATTCGCTCCCTCTTGGAGGTTCCTCGTGCGCTTGCCGGAGCGATTGGCGGCGACTACAATGAGCCGCGCCGGGGAAGCGAGCGACTGAATCATTCTCCATGGCCGCCTGGACTTCCAATATTGCGGACCACTTTCATGCGGGTAGCGCACATCAGCAAGTCAACCGGGATCGCAGGCTCCGAGCG
>CAYQYP010000005.1:0-1935 GCA_964421755.1 uncultured Acidobacteriota bacterium | reverse complement strand
CGGATGATCGGCTGGTTGGCGATAATGCGCGAAGGGTTTTCCCACATCCAGGTCCGCACCTGGCTTTCATCGTACTTGCTCAGAAGCTTCTGGCAGACATCGAACAACGTCGGCGGGCGATAGTTCACCCGGTGCCCATCCGAGGCCACGACATGGCCGTAACCACCACCCAGGAGACTTGCCGCCGTTTTTCGAGCCGTACGCGTAGCTGAGTCAACGATGCTGTCCGCGTTGACCTGGAACACACAACCCATGCCAAGCAGGGGGGCAAGCCGGGCGGGTTTCTGTTGAACCGCTATGATCCTCTCGGTGTGAGCCACGACCGGGTAGAAGCCCGTCAGCAGGATGCGTTCGATGATCGACTCCATGCTGCCGAAGGGAACGAAAGGCGAGAACTCGACGAGCAGGTAATAGCTTCCGTTAACGGGCAAGACCGCTCGACCATCCAGGCACTGGACGAACTCCAAAGAGGCGTAGTTTTCGGAACCGAGAACGATCAGCATCTCCGACAGGAACGAATAGGCCGGTTGGCTGGCATACTGATTCAGGCCCGCCAGGAGTGATTCGAACTTACTACGGACAACCGCCGCATCCCGATTGGGGAAAAGATCCAGAAACATGTGCGGGGTCGCGACGATCGACCGGGTGCCGTGATCATAGGCAAGCCGAAGCATTTGTATGGTTTCTTCGATCGAAGTCGACCCGTCGTCGATACCGGGCAGGATGTGGGTGTGGATGTCTGCGAAGTGCATAGATATGGAGGTCCGATTGATCCTGCGGTCGGTAAACGAGCAGTAGATTACAAAGGGCGTTCCCCGATTGCCTTATACTTCTTGCCCGTACCCTTTATGGCTGCTGAGCCTCAGGACTTGTCTTCGACTTCCCTGACGCTGGCCGCGTCAAGATCGATGACTGTCCTTTTCTCCTTGGTTCTAACGATCTCGACACCCTGCTCCAGCAATTCCTCGCGAATCTTCAACTCGTTCAAGAACGAGACCGGCTTTTCGCCGGCTATCTCCTCTTCTTCCTCAACCGGTTCCTCCTCCAGGTCTGCCGGCAGGATGGTCGGAGCGGGTTCAAGCTGTTCCCTTTTGGGACGCCGGCGCAGAGTGGCCATCAAGGCGATCATCGCGGCCGCGAGAAAGAGGAAAAGCCAGAAGAACGCATAGCTCCTGGTGCTACGCACCGGCACCTGATTCTGCGGAGAGGTCGGCCAGACCGGGACGTCGCCCTTTTCGGTTACCTTGAATTCCGGTGGCAGGACTGGCCGTTTCGGCTCGATCTGCGCTTTGGCCGGGTCGGATGACGACGGCGGTGTCTTAGCCGCCCCTGGAGCATTTTTCGACGGAGCCTTCGGCCGGCTCACCGGAATGGCTTCAAGCGGAAGGACCAGGGAGACTTGCCCGCCCTCGACCTCCACGTCCCGCTGAAGTCGGCGAAAGCCCTCCTTGCGAAGGACGAGCGTGTACCGACCGAGCGGAATTTCCTCGATGCTCAGGCGGCCTTTGGGGTCGGTTTCAGCGAGAGTGACGCCGTCCCAGACGACTTCAGTTCCCGGCTCCGTCTGAATAAGCAAACTTCCCTTATCTTGGGAAGCCGGCAACATCAGCAGGAATAGCAACAAGAAACTGGACATTTGTCGTGGGAGAGCCTACCACCACTCGATATCAGCCGCCCACCTTTCTTTCCACAGCAGGCTCGGCCACCTGCATGTTCTTTTCGGCTTGACGAAGATCGCTTATGAGCTCGTCAAAAGTCAACTCGTCCACCGCCGGTTCGGCTGACTGGACAGGGTTAGCGTCGTGTCTGACTGACTTGACCGCCTCCGCACGCGACCACAACAAGTCATAAAATCTCCGGCCGCACTTCAAACAACGAAATGGAGCCAAGAGAACCAAGTGAAGGAGGTAGCGTTCGGCTCGGGTCCTAGCTCGG
>CAYQYP010000004.1:0-5957 GCA_964421755.1 uncultured Acidobacteriota bacterium | reverse complement strand
CCGTGAATCGTCACTCCCTGAACCACACGGCTGATCGCACCCCTGCGGCTGGGGTTGTCCGGATTGAGCCCGGCCGCCAGGCCCAGCCTGAGGGCCAGCACCTGGGGGACAAGGACGTCGAGCGGAGGCCGCAGATCATCGGCCAAGCCGTTCGGAGACACCGGGATCTCGATCCTTTCCTCGACGAGGCCCTCGCAGTCGGCCAGATCAGGGCCGATCGCGATTCGATAGCCGGCCAACTCCTTGTTCTGTACCTCCTTGATGAGATCCTGCTCGTACCGGCGCCACCGTGATTGGGTCGAAATGAAATAGAGAACCAGCGTGTGCGGATCGAGGAAGCTCAACGGACCGTGGCGGACCCCGAGGAAGGAGTTGGAAATTGTCGCGATCCGTCCATCGGTCATCTCAAGCATCTTGAGAGCACCTTCCATGGCTGAGCCCTGCAAATCGCCGTTTGCGAGCAGGCAGCCACGATGGATGTCGTTCCAATCGACCCCCTCGCACGCCCGAACGGCCCTCCCGAGCAGATGTGAGCCGAGGTCACAAAGCATCGAAACGTGCTCCAAATAGGCATCCCGGGAACCCAGAAAGCCCAATGCCTGGGCGGCAATGACCATGCTGGTAAACGAGCTGGTCATGGCGAGACCCTGGTCGCACGAGGCAGGATGCAGAGCCAGGACTGAGCTGTTCGGCGTGTCACTGTACATCTGTGCCAGTGGGCTCGAACCGTTGCACGTTATCAACAGCTGCCGATACTCCGGGAACTGGCTGATGGTACGAGCGAGTTCAAAGCTTTCCGGACTGCCACCCGACCGTGAAAACGAGATGATGAGGCTCGGTTCGCCCCGTTCCAGGTGCGCCTCGGGAGCAAGGATCAGATCGGTGCTGGCAACGGCGACGACTCGTTTGCCCACACGCTCCCGAAGACATGTCTCAAGAGATTTCCCGACCAGAAACGAGGAACCGGCGCCCGTAAGATAGACGTGCGCGACGCCATCCAGACATGTGGCCAGGCTCGCGAACCGCCCGGCGACAATACGGCCACATTCGCCCCAGACCCACGGCTGCTGGAGGATCTCCCGCGGAGTGCTGGCAGTAAAAGGCGCCGTCGTGGCATCTGACTGCCTGCAAATGTCAGCCCACACCGAGTTACTCGAAAGCGTCGATTCCAAATAATCGTCCAATGTTTGAGCGGCCAGCTGCCCCGGAACCTTCATGACAACCTCTTCTTTACAAGAGTTCATTACAAACGAGCCCTGTTCTTTTTATATTCGATTCCTGTCGAATTGTCACGATTGTTTTGGTTTTTGATTTCCTTTCCGTTCCGGATCGCGTGTATCGAAACCGATTTGGCCGCCATCTATCGATTCGCCTTGTTAGAAGAGTAAGGTTGTGTTACGAAGAACGTTCGAAAGGGAAGGAAACTCCAATGACTGCTTCAGACTCCGGCGAACGACATCTGAACGAAGAGCGGCGGCGTATTATCCTTCAGCGTGTAAACCGGGAAGGGCGAGTACTGGTCTCTCAACTGGCAAGGGACCTTTCGATTTCACCAGTAACGGTGCGAAACGACCTGAACGCACTCTCCAAGGAGGGACTGGTCTTGCGGGCGCACGGCGGGGCGGTTAAAGCGGAATCAGCCCTGCTTGATCGGGAGGTCGGCGAAAAAGCGCGGCTTCATGTCGAGGAAAAGTTGGCGATCGCGGCAAAAGCGGCTGGATATGTCAGCGCCGGGCAGTGCGTCATCCTGGATTCAGGTTCCACTACCACGGCGGTTGCGCGTGCCATCAAGGCCGTCAAGAACCTGACGGTCATCACGAACGCGTTGAACATAGCCATCGAGCTCATTGACAGCCCTGGCGTCGAGGTCATTTTGACCGGCGGGGTACTTCGCCGAAACTCGTTGTCTACTGTCGGCCACCTCGGCGAAGACGTTCTGACGGGGCTGACCGGCGATGTCTTCTTCCTGGGTGTCGACGGTGTGGATACCAAGTTCGGATACACGACGCCCAACCTGCTGGAGTCCAGGGTCAACCAGCAAATGATCCGAATTGCCAAAGAGACGATCGTCGTAGCGGACTCCAGCAAATTCGGCAGGCGGAGCTTGGCCGTCATCTGCCCTATCGACCAGGCGCGGAGGATTATCACCGATTCCAGGATCGACCCGCAGTACGTAAAAGACCTTGAAGCACAGGGGATCGAGGTGCTGGTGGTCTAGTGAGGCGGAGATGACGAAGCGGCTATTGGCAATCGGCGACATCAATGTAGACATCATCCTGGGTGGGCTCGCCTCCTTGCCTGTTGTCGATCGAGAGATTACGTGCGAATCGTTTGAACTGACGATGGGCAGCTCCGCTGCTATCTTCGCCTGCGCATATGCCGCGCTTGGGGGGAAGATTTCCTTCCTCGGATTGGCGGGACAGGACCCATACGGCGACTTCATGGTGCAGGGGATGAAGGAGTTCGGGATCGAAACCGAGCTGATCGAGCGCACCAGCCAGGTGAAGACGGGGGTGACTGTCAACCTGATACATGGCGCCACTCGCAGCCAGGTGACCTATCCCGGGACGATAGCCGCGTTCACCGGCGAACGGATCGACGAGTCTCTTCTTAGCGGGTTCGATCATGTCCACCTGGCCGGGCCGTATCAGCAGACTCGCTTCCGCCCCCGGATCGCCGATCTCCTTCAAGTCGCAAGGCGTCTCGGCTTGTCCACCTCCCTGGATACCCAGTGGGACGCCACCGAGCGCTGGGAAGACCTGTCCAACTGGATGCCTCTTCTGACCTACCTCTTTGTGAACCAAGACGAGGCACTATCGATTTCTCGACAAAGCAACGTCACGGATGCTGTCAGCTGGCTTGCCCAGCGAACCACTTTCCCCATCGTCAAGCTGGGAGCGGACGGCGTTGCTTTCAAGCTTGCCGATAGGGTGTTCCAAGTTCCCTCTTACCCCGTGGACGTAGTCGACACGACCGGGGCGGGCGACTCCTTCGACGCGGCCTTTCTATTCGCGTTGCGCCACAGGGGGAATGACGTCACACTAGCCGCGGCATTCGGTGCGGCCGCGGCTGCCCGAAGCTGTCAGTTCGTGGGCGGCGTGTCGGCGCGCTCTACCTGCGACGAGGTCCTTGCCTTTGCGAGCGAGCACGGAAAGCCGCTCGGGCGCCGGTGAGCGCCCTGTGACTCCAGGCCTCAAGATGACGCCCAACGTTCTTCAGATCTGCCGCGATTTTCTTCAATCGGCCTATCGGGAAAGGCTGGGCCTTTCTTTTTGTGAATCCCTCGAGCAGGCCGAAACGGAACGGCAGCCGGTTTGGCGATATGTTTCGTCCGACGACCTGATCACGGAGGTCCAACCCGGGGCGCCGGACGCAATTGGGCTGCTGCTCGATCCGGACATCGGCCTCCTTTACTATCTTGCCCCTTTCGGACCGACGACCGACCTGCGTAAGCAGGTAGCCTCGGCCGGGGCCGTCCTTGCCTGGTTGCCAAATCACCCGTCGGAACGGCGACACATCGTACTGCATTGGCTGGTCCAGGCCCGGGACTGGCCGTTATGGACCAGGCAGGCAGCGGAGCTCAGGCGGGAGACAGGCATCTGCGAAGAAGTTTCCCTGGATGCCCTTTGTTTGGAAAACTCGGCCGACTTCGAAAGCCAAATAGCCGGACATGGGTTCCCGCGGCTGCTGCTCGTCACGCGGGAGGTCTTCGGCAAAGAGCAGCAGAGTGAGTTGACCAGCTGGATGACTGCGGACGACGCCGTAAGGCGGTCTCTTTCAGGTTTCGCGCATCGCTTCGAACAACCGGAGCAGCGCGAGCTAGCCGACGGGATCGTCCAGGCGATGCACTCCTTCGGCGGCTCCGCCTTGGAAAACAGAGAGCGCGCCACCGCCGCCCGTCCCCTCCGCAGCGTCCGTGCCCAGAATTTCCGCAATCTGCGGGACGTCGAGCTGGATTTCGGGTCGGCCGATATAAGCGCGGAGGTCATTCACGGGCCCAACGGGACGGGCAAGAGCAGCGTGTGCGAAGCCATTTCGATCGCTTTGTTCGGCTCGTCCCCGAGATACGCCGCGTTTACGGATCGAGCTCGCGAGAAGGACGTTTCCGGCGCGGATCGGCCCCGCGAATACCTGAGGAAGTACCTCACACCGCTCGCCGAGCCGCAAGAAGAACCCAAAATCGCGATCAATGAACCAAACACCCTGCTGCCTCCGCAGCTGATCGCGCCGGCCGACGCAGCAGTGGCTGAGACGGCTATGGGCGGAACGATCCTGATGCAGGAGACGAGCCGCGATTTCGCGGCGATGCCTGCCCAGGAGTTAGGCGCCCGGGTTTTGCGGGGTTATTCGGACCTGGCGGATCACCTGGACCAGTATGTGGAGACCCGGCTCGCTGAGGCGAATTCCAATCGCCAGGACTTTCTTCGTTCATTTGGCCTTTCGGCCTCCATCACGAAGTTGACGACCGCCTTTGAGCGCATCGCCCGGCGACAAATCGACCGATCGTTACCCGGTATCCCCCGGGCACTTGTTGACTGGTTGGAGACTATTCCCGCCGGAGAACAAGTGGCGTGGAGATGGCGTGAGTGGGGTGATGAACCCGCCCGGAATGCCTTGGCGAGCAGGTTGTCCTTTCTGGATGGAAGTCCCTCGAGCATGCGTGAGGAAGTCCGCAGCTGGCTCGAGGCATTCAACTCGCTTGTCGTGCAGTCTGGGGAGGTAATCAGGAGTATCGAAGAACGCGTGGCGCCGCTCCTGGACGAGCTCAACCAAGCTGCGGCGCGCGTCATCACATGGGGACAGTGGCTCCAGCGCGCGCCCAGGAGACCCGGGGCTCCGGTTTCACCAGAGGCGGCCAGTCTCGCCGCCCGGCTTGCCGGGCTTGAGGAGGAGCGGTCACGGGTCGTCGCCCAGGGGCAGCGGGTCAGCAGGCACTTCGAACACCTCGAGGGAGTCGAGACATACCTGAAAGAGAGCTGGATAACGGAGCAACCGGCCAAGTGCCCGACTTGCGGGGCCGAGCACGGCGAAAGTGGTGGTATCCAGGCGGTCGTCCGGGCGCTCCGCTCGCAGACTGCCTCAAGGCGCGATGAACTGCGCCTCAGGTATTCCGTTCTGAAGCGCCAGATCGAGGATCTCCAGCAGTCGCTCGCCGCACTTGGTGAGGCGCAATGTCCAGTCAGCGAATCCGAACAGGCGCGACTATCCGAGTCACTCGGTTGGACGGTACCCGCAGGCAAGGACTTCGAACAATGGATAGCGGTCGAAACGCAACGCGATCAGCTCGTCGGCTTCATCGCGGCGCTGCAGCAGAGGCCGACCGTACCGGCGAAGGTCGACTCGGACAGCGAAACTGATCGGTTCACTCGCGACCTCCTGTCTCAATGTCAAACCGCGCGCACGATGTTCGAAGCGCCGATGAACTGGAAACCGGTCCGCGACAGGTTGACGGCCGCGCTGGCAGAGGTCGTTCAGACGCATCTTCCTCGCACGACGGCGGCTCTGTGGGCGGAGTTGTATCTGAATCTAACTTCGGCACCATGGCTTCTGCCTGATCGTCCCGCCATCGACGTCACAAGCAAAAGGGGGGAGCAGCGCTCCACGATTCAAGTTGGCGCCCGCCTCGCCCGCCATATCCTGAACCAGGCGGAGGTGCACACGCTTGGCCTTGCATGGTTCTTCTCGCGTTACTTCACAGAAGGCCGCTTCTCGCACTCTTGCCTGGTGATGGACGATCCCGCTCAGGAGATGGACGAGACGTCGTTTCGAGAGTTGTGTCGATTCTGGCAGGCGATTCTACGGCTGCACCGGGTGTCGAACCGGCCACTCAGACTGGTTATCACGCTGGGCCAGAAGAGCCGGGCCGTCGAAGCGACGCGTGCGACAGCGGGCAGGCTATGGGTCATCGACTGGACCCCCGAGCAGAGGAATTCAATCCGAGCGGTGCGCGTGCCCCC
>CAYQYP010000003.1:0-3381 GCA_964421755.1 uncultured Acidobacteriota bacterium | reverse complement strand
CGGGTCTCCTAGCCGGCCAAGCCCCACAGACCGGGCGTCGCCAGCTCAACGCTGTTGCCCGCCGGGTCGCGGATGTAGATCGACTGACCACCAGCGGGCCAGCGAACCTCGGCCTCGATCGCTATGCCGAGCTCGGACAGCCGCTCCTTCCACTCGGGGAGATCGGCTTCAGAGCTCACAAACGCAACATGGCCCTGACCATGACAACCGTGGTTGGGCAACTCCTGCCCGCCGATTTCGATCCGGCTCTTCCGAGTGTTCTCCGCATTGAAAACGAGGAACATAGCCTCCCCACATCTAAAGAAGACGTGGCGACCGGGCTGTCGGGAGTAAACCTGCAAGCCGAGGACCTCCACATAGAACTTCTCCGCCGCTGCGAGGTCTCCGGCATACACGCACGTTTCAAGCAACCTTTCAGCTCTCACTCCGGAACCCTCCCAAAAAACGCGATAGCAGAGACTCAGCCAGTTCCTTGGCGTTTGGGGCAGATTATCACAGCAAGAAGCGTGGGGTTAAACACCCTACCTGGACCGAGAACCTGCCCGGAGGGCCAGTTGCCCCCTCCCTGATTAGTGGTCACTCCGCGTTTTTGATAGACTCCGATTCGTCATACTGGAGGAGTCTGTGACGTCGATTGAATCCTGGCCGCGGTGCATGCCCTGGCGAGTCGCGGCTTGCATTATCCTTTTCATATTCTGCTCAACAGTCTTTGCGGCCGCCCAAGGCAACGAGCCGCAGGCTCGCGCTCGGTCCGGCGAAGAGGTTTACCGTGACGCCTGTGCGACATGCCATGGGCCTGACGGCCGAGGTGTGCCGCAAAGCGAGGTGGGATTCGAATTGTCTCTGCCGGATTTCACCGATTGCCAATTCACCACACGCGAACCTGACGAGGACTGGATTGCAGTCGCTCATGACGGCGGTCCGGCTCGCAGTTTCTCTCGATTGATGCCTGCATTCACCGAGGTGCTCTCGCCGGAGGAGGTGGAGCTGGCCGTTGCCCATGTCAGAACGTTCTGCCCGAACAGAAACTGGCCACGTGGAGAACTGAACCTGCCGCGCGCTTTGGCAACTGAAAAGGCTTTCCCGGAGGACGAGGCGGTTTTCACTTCGAGTGTCGCAACCGAGGGCGCCGGATCCGTCTCGAACAAACTGATCTACGAGAAACGATTCGGCGCGCGCAATCAGCTGGAACTAATTATTCCCTTCGGATGGCACGAAGGGGCCAGTTCCGGGAATCCGACCGCGGTCAACTGGTTTGGGGGGCTCGGTGACGTCGCTTTCGGCAGCAAACGAGCCATTTACCACGACCTCGACAAGGGCACGATCTTCAGTGTTGCCGGTGAGTTCGTGTTACCCACGGGCGACCGCGACAAGGGCTTCGGCAAAGGCACGTCGGTATTCGAGCCGTTTGTATCCTTCGGGCAGCTCTTTCCCGAAAATTTCTTCATGCACGCCCAGGCCGGGCTGGAGCTTCCGTTCGATACCGAGCGTGCAGAGCGGGAGGGGTTCTGGCGGGTGGCCGTGGGCAAGACGCTCAGTCAGCGGCGATGGGGGCGTGCATGGTCGCCCATGGTCGAGTTCCTTGCAGCCCGCGAGCTGGCCGGTGATCAGAAAATCAGTTGGGACATCCTGCCCCAACTGCAATGGACCCTTAGTACTCGCCAACACATCATGATGGACGTCGGGGTCCGGTTTCCGCTGACCGACAGCGGTACGCGCGACACGCAGGTGGTGTTCTACCTCCTCTGGGACTGGTTCGACGGCGGCTTCACGGAGGGCTGGTAGATGACGAACCTTGCTTTGTTACTATTGGGTAGTCTCCTCCTGTCGCCGGCAGACACGCCGGTACCAGCATCCCCCAAAGCTTCGGTACCCCCGCTCTTCAGTGGCGCCGATCGGTGTATAGCCTGTCACAACGGACTCGTTACCCCGGCGGGAGAGAACGTATCGATTGGAACAAGCTGGCGCCCGGGGATGATGGCTAATTCGTCGCGCGATCCTTACTGGCAAGCCTCGGTTCGTCGCGAGACTCTGGACCACCCCGAGGCCCAGGGAGCGATTGAAGGCGAGTGCTCGATCTGCCATATGCCCATGACCCGGGTTCAGGAAAGAGCAGGCGGTCAAGCGGGGCAGCTTTTCACGCATCTCGCTCCGACGGCCGCCGGAACTCCGTCTGGGCTGCTCGCGGCCGACGGAGTCTCGTGTACCGTGTGCCACCAAATCGCTGCGGACAAGCTTGGACATGAAGACAGTTTCACCGGAGGTTTTGTAATCGACAGCGCGCTGCCTCCAGGACAAAGGAAGATCTTCGGTCCCTATGCGGTCGACTCCGGCCGCCAGCGACTGATGATGTCCTCATCCGATTTTCAGCCGCAGCAGGCAGTTCACATCCAGACCTCGGAAGTCTGCGCTTCGTGCCACACGCTTTACACGCATGCTCTGAATGCCAAAGGCGAGACCATCGGCAGGCTGCCAGAGCAAGTTCCTTACCTCGAGTGGCGCCATAGCGCCTACCGTGACACGCAAAGCTGTCAGTCGTGCCACATGCCCGTTGTAGCGTCGGAAATGCCGATAACGAGCGTGACTGGTCAGCCGAGAACCGGGTTTTCGCGTCACTCATTTCTCGGCGGTAATTTTCTGATGATCCGGCTTTTCGGTCGCTACCGCAACGAGCTGGGAGTGGCAGCCTTGCCGGGCGAGCTCGAGGCGGCCGCGGTTCGCACCATCGAGCACCTGCAGACCGGCGCCGCCCGCCTGTCTTTGACCAACGCACAGGTCACCGACGGACGGCTGCAGATCCAGGCGCAATTGGAGAATCTGGCCGGTCACAAGCTGCCCACCGCTTATCCGTCCAGGCGAGCTTGGGTGCACTTGACCGTTCGGGACCGAGACGGGAGGACTCTCTTCGAATCGGGTGCCATGACGAAGCAGGGCTCGATCCAGGGAAACGACAATGACGAGGACCCGGCTCGCTTCGAACCTCACTACCTGGAGATCAGCCGGCCAGATCAGGCTCAGATTTACGAATCAATCATGGTTGGGCCTGATAGCGCCGTGACGACGGGCTTGTTGACGGCCGTCCGATTCATCAAGGACAACCGCCTGCTGCCCCGCGGCTTCGACAAGAACCGGGCCATCGAGGACATCGCGGTGCGGGGTGCGGCCGCGGAAGACCCGGACTTCCTGGAGAGCGGCGACGTCGTCCGGTACTGCGTCGATCTTGGTGGAGCCAAAGGACCGTTCGTTGTCGAAGCGGAGCTGCTTTACCAACCTATCGGCTTTCGATGGGCGCAGAACCTGCTTTCTCGCAAGTCGCCGGAGGCGAATCGCTTTGTTCCGTACTATGACTCGATGGCGTCCGCTTCGGCCGTCGCCTTGGCG
>CAYQYP010000002.1:0-1895 GCA_964421755.1 uncultured Acidobacteriota bacterium | reverse complement strand
ACGCTCTTCGCGCTCTGTTGAGCGACTCCGAGCAGCGGCTGGCAATGGGGCGTCGAGCTCGCGGACTGGTCCTTGATCGCTACGTTTGGCCCCGCATCGTCACTCGCATGGATTCCGCGTATCAGGCGGCTCAAGCCCGCTATCATTCACAGTCGGAGGTGTCCTATTCCGCCGACTGAAATCACTCCCCCCGCCGACAACTGGAGCCGCTCCGATGCCCTGAGCCGTGTTGCACGCAATGCTACAGCACTTTTTGTGTCCGACGTCGTCTCGAAGGGAACGTTTTTCCTCTGGCAACTCCTTCTCGCCCGTTGGCTCGGGGACGCCGGCTACGGCATCTACGGGACCATCGGCGCGCTGATAGTGGTCGGTGGCTCCATCGTTGACTTCGGCATGGGATTGATTGTGGTACGGGAGGTATCGAAGCGTCCTCGGGATGCAGGACGTTTCCTCGCGGCGACTCTCGCAATTCAACCACTCCTCGCCGTTGCCGGGTACGTTGGATTGGGTCTGGCCGCCTGGCTCCTCGGGTACGATGCCGAACTGCGCTCGCTGTTATCTCTCGCCGCAGCGAGCCTGTTGATCAACGCCGTCGGAAATATTTGCCATAACCAGCTCATAGCGGCAGAGCGCATGGACCTGCCGGCTGCCATTTCAGTGGTTCATGTACTGAGCCTGGTCGGCCTGGCGGCCACGGCACTGTGGATGGGCACCGGCCTGCGGGGTCTCTACATAGCCACCCTGGCAGCCGGCGCCTTGCGATCCGGGCTTTACTGGTTCGCGCTGTCGTGGACCGGTCGCGCGGCGGTCGGCCCTCTCGATCGCGCCACGGTGCGCGAGCTGTTTCAGAGCGGTCTGCCGCTCGCAGTCATGGCGTTTCTTACCCTTTCATGCATGCACATCGACAAGGTGCTGACAGTGGCGCTGGTCGGGAAAGAACCGGCTGGTCATCTGGCGGCCGCCGCTGTGATCCCGTTCGGAATCGTGCAGCTGCTGAACACAACGATTCTCGTAGCAATTCTGCCCGTGATGTCGAGATTGGCCAAGGAGACTGGACAGGCGCTCTCGCGTTTGATCGCCGTGCTCAGCTTGCTCACGGTGGCTCTCGGGTTGCCTGCCGCGGTGCTCATCTCCGGAATGGCGACGACGCTGTGCGCCTGGCTGTTTGGAGATGAGTTTCTCCCGGCCGGGAGGGCGTTGCGTATCCTGATCTGGTATACGTCTCTCGCGATGTTAGTCAACATTTACTCGCAGGGCTTGATCGTACAGAATCGGCAGAGCCGGTTGATGGCGTTCAGGACCGTGGGCCTGTTTTTTGCGGTCATGCTGAATCTCGCACTATTGCCTCGCCTGGGTATCGTGGGCGCGGCCACCGCGAGTTTTGTCTCCGAAGCCGTCGTCCTTGCGATGATGGCAGGCTCCTTCACGGCGCCTCCAGACTGGTGGACTCGAATCAAGCGAACTGGTTCTCGTCTGGCGTTGGCGGCCCTGGGGCTTGCAGCGGTCACGTGGTGGCTGCGCGATTACATGCATCCGCTGCTGGTCGGGGCGGTCGGTTTGCCAATCTATGCCGGCCTCATTTACGGCACCGGAGCGATCGGGACCGAAGAGAAAGACCTGGTGCGACGTCTTGTCGCCGCCACGCCTGCAGGGGGGGTCATACTTGGATGGCTTAATCGCGGTCACTGCGACCAATGAACACACCAGGGACCGCTTGGTCGACCAAGACCCCGAGAAACAACCTGGGAGACGACCGGGCGTTCATGCTGGTATCCCTGTCGTTCCTTTTTGTCCTTGTCCGCGAGCACCCGAAAGGAATAGAAAACTGACATGAAGCTCCTTGTCGTCTGCTCCTCGCTGGATTTGCAGGCACCGTTAAGCTCCACTCCGGCGTG
>CAYQYP010000001.1:0-20687 GCA_964421755.1 uncultured Acidobacteriota bacterium | reverse complement strand
ACACGAAACTCGGAGCCGTCGACCAAGACTTCGGCCGCCCGCGGCCGGGCATTGTAATTCGATGACAACGCGAATCCGTACGCTCCGGCATTCATGACGGCCAGGTAGTCGCCCGACCGGAAGGAGGGAACCCGTCGCTCCTTGGCGAAAAAATCGCCACTTTCGCAGACCGGTCCCACCACGTCGGCGGTGATCTCTTCGGGCCGTTCTTGAACTGGCAGGATCAAGTGATGCGCCTGGTAAAGTGCCGGCCGCATCAGGTCGTTCATCGCACCGTCAACAATCACGAAGTTCTTGCCGAGGTTCTGCTTCCTGTAAAGGACGTTGTTGAGCAGAATGCCGGCATTTCCCACAATGAACCGGCCCGGCTCCAGTAGGATGCGGTAGTCACCCATCTTTTCGCGGACATAGCCGGCATATCGGCTAAGATCAGGGGTCTCTTCGCCCTTGTACGGTATTCCGATACCTCCCCCTAGATCCAGGTGCTCTATCGGGAACCCGGCTCGCCTGAAATCGTCGGCCAGCTCGCGTAGTCTGCCCAACGACTCGATAAAAGGCTGGACATCGAGTATTTGCGAACCGATGTGAAAGTCGAGACCGATCAGGCGAATCCCCTTGTCCCCGAGCAAGCTGTTTTTGATCTCGCACACCTGTTCCATATCCAGACCGAACTTGTGCTGACGCAGTCCGGTCGCGGTGTAGGGATGAGTACGGACGTCGACGTCAGGGTTGACGCGCAGGGAGACGGCGGCCGGAGCGCCGCCTCTCGCCGTGAGTTTCTTTAGCAGTTCGAGTTCCTCGACCGACTCGACGTTGATCGAGAGAATCCTTAGATCGAGCGCCAGTTGCAGCTCCGCGGACGACTTGCCTACTCCGGAGAAGACGATGCGAGCCGGATCGGCCCCGATCCGCTGAAGGCGGAAAAGCTCGCCGGCCGAAACGACGTCAAAACCCGCTCCTGCATCCTTCAGCAGCTTCAGGATGGCAAGGTTCGCGTTGGCCTTGACTGCATAACAGATGACAGGGTTTACATCGCGGAAGGCCGATTCGAAGACCTCGAAGTTCCCGAGCATGCCTGCCTTGCTGTAAACATAGCAGGGTGTGCCCACTTGTTCGGCTATCTCTTTCAGCGGCACTTCTTCACAATGGAGCCAGCCGTTTCTGTAAGCAAACGCATGCGCCAAGGTCATAAGGGAGGGATGTTAGCAGAGGGTATTCTTGGGTGTCCACTTCTGCTAGAATCCGCAATCTGGTTGACTTGGAAGCTGGGGACCGCGAAACACTTGAATCCACGTCGTCCCGGAATCATTGTCTGGGTCAAGGAGGCAGTTTGTGCCTGACGCACGCTATCTGGTAACGGGAGGAGCGGGTTTCATCGGATCGCACATCTGTGAGTTTCTTCTCGGACGGGGGAGCCGGGTTCGAGTCCTGGACAACTTCTCGACGGGTAAAAAAGCAAACGTTGAACCACTCCGATTGAAGTACCCCGGTCTGCTTGACGTTATCGACGGGGATATACTGGATAAAAGCGCGCTCATTGAAGGTATGCGTGGCGTGGAAGCCGTCTTTCACGAGGCAGCCGTGGTTTCGGTCCAGCGTTCGGTCGAGGACCCGCTAGAGACTGATCGGGTCAACCTGCAGGGGACGCTCGGTCTTCTGGAAGCCAGCCGCCAGGCGGGTGTCCGCAAAGTGGTGTTGGCGTCCAGCACCGCGATTTACGGAGATTCCGAGGAGCTGCCGAAGCGCGAAGACATGAAGCCACATCCGTTGTCGCCCTATGCGGTGACAAAATACGGTTCGGAGCTGTATGCGTCGGTTTACACCCGGGTGTATGGGTTGCCGGTGGTTTGTCTCCGGTACTTCAATGTCTTCGGGCCCCGACAGGACCCCAGTTCCGATTACGCGGCAGTGATACCGAAGTTCATCACGCGAATCCTGTCCGGTCAGCCGCCTGTGATTTTCGGGGACGGCGAGCAGAGCCGTGATTTCGTCTATGTTGAAGACGTAGTCAGGGCCAACGTTCTGGCGACCGAGTCGGACGCTGCAGGAATGAGCCTGAATATCGCCACAGGAACGAGATACAGTCTGAACCAGTTGGCCACCTCGCTGAATCGCTTGATGGGAGCCGCCCTCGACCCCATCCATGAGCAGCCGCGAATCGGCGAAGTCCGGCATTCGGGGGCGGACATCAGTCGAGCGCGTTCCACCATAAAATTCGCTCCACAGGTCTCTTTCGAGGAGGGCCTGAAACGGACAATCGATTGGTACCGGTTACAACAAGCAGCCGGTTAGCTGGTCAGCCGGTCAGCTGGTTAGCTGGTCAGCCGGTCAGCCGGAATGAGGATCAACCATGGACCTGAAGAAGAAGATCCAGAGTAAAAAAGCTGAAATTGGAATCGTTGGTTTAGGGTACGTCGGCTTGCCGCTGGCCATGGAATTCGTTCGCGCCGGATTCATGGTTCACGGGATTGACCTCAACCAGGAGCGCGTCCGCTGCATCAATCAGGGAGTATCCCATGTCCTCGATGTGCCGAGCGATGTCCTTCGCGCGGCCGTCGACTCGGGCAGGTTCAAGTCGTATCCGAGCTACTCGATTGTGTCCGACACTGACTGCGTCATCATCTGCGTTCCCACTCCGCTGCGTCACACAAAGGACCCGGACATGAGCCACGTCGTCTCGGCCACGGAGAACATCGCGAAGAGGCTACACAAGAACATGCTGGTGGTACTGCAGAGTACTACCTATCCTGGGACCACCAATGAAGTGCTGATACCGGAATTCAAATCCGACCACCTCGAAATCGGACGTGACCTGTTCGTCGCCTTCTCTCCCGAGCGGGTGGATCCGGGGAACCCGGTCTACAACACAAAAAATACGCCCAAGATCGTCGGCGGCGTCACTCCACGGTGCACCGAGATGGCGCAAACGCTCTATGAGCAGGCACTCGATACGGTCATTCCGGTCTCGTCCACGGGGGCGGCCGAGATGGTCAAGTTGCTGGAGAACACTTTCCGCGCCGTCAACATCGGGCTGGTCAACGAAATAGCCATCATCTGCGAAAAGCTCGGCGTCTCTGTTTGGGAAGTCATCCAGGCGGCCGCAACCAAGCCCTTCGGTTTCATGCCGTTTTATCCGGGCCCCGGGCTGGGCGGACACTGCATTCCGATTGATCCCCTGTACTTGTCCTGGCGGCTGAAGGCGCTGAACTACAACGCCCGGTTCATCGAGATGGCCAGCGATGTCAATACCCACATGCCGGAGTACTGCGTCGACCGGATCCACCGACTGATGAACAAGCACAAGAAGTGCGTGAACGGGGCAAGGATATTGGTCCTCGGGGTCGCATACAAGAAGGACATCAGCGATGTTCGGGAGTCGCCCGCTCTGGACATCATCCGGCTGTTGCAGGTGGACGGTGCTCTGGTGGATTACACCGATCCCTACGTTGGGGAACTCGATTTGGAAGGAAAGAAGATGCAATCAGTTGCGATCGATGCGCAAGGGATTGCAAAATACGACCTTGTTACAGTAGTTACGGACCATTCCTCGTTCGACTACCCGATGATCCAGGCGTCGGCCTCTTTGATTTTTGATACCCGAAACGCCTACAAGATGGCCGCACAGAATGTCTACAAGCTCTAGGTCGTCCGGCGATGAGTCCAGCTCTGACAGGATGCCCGGGAGTGATCGGATCGACGCGAATCTGACTATCAGCAGTTCCGCCGATCCTGCCTCGCGTTCCGACACTTTGCCCGACGTCTGGCTCCCCGGGCTCCTCGTTTGCTCGGTGGTTGCGTCGGTCTTTTCGATATTTGCAGCCGACCTGCTTTTCGGCCTCGCCTGTGTAGCTTGGGCCAGGCACGCAATCGAGACCCGACGGGTTCAGTTGCGCCTGCCGCCGTTTTTCGGCTACCTGGCTGTTTTCCTCGGGGCTGTGGTCCTGTCAATCATCTTCTCCGAGAACATCTGGGAGAGCGCGATCTACCTGAAAAAGCAGGTCTGGATCTTCTGGATCATCCTGCTTTTCACGTATCTGCGGCCCAGGCACCTGCGACCGGCATTTCGCCTGCTGTTCGGTGCCCTGGTCGTCAGCTCGCTCTATGGCTTTGCTCAGTACTTCTGGCTGAAGGACATCGATCTGCTTCATCGGATCACCGGGCTGATGAGCCATTGGATGACGTTCTCCGGTCAGTTGATGCTCGGGAGCATCGCCTTGGCCGCCTACCTGGTGTTCGACCCGCCGTCGCACCTGACCGGGGGCCCGCGCCCTCCTTATAATCCGATTCGGCGGCCTGTGGAACTCGGCGCTTTGCTGCTGATCCTGGGCGCGCTTCTCCTCAGCATGACGCGCAGTTCTTGGGTGGGGTGTCTGCTGGGCGTGTTCCTGGTGCTCGCGCTGGCCCGGCCACGCTGGGCGGTGGCATGCGCCGGTGCGGTATTGTTGGTCTTTCTGATGCTGCCGTCCGCATTTCAGGCACGCGTTTATTCCAGCTTCAATCCGCTGGATACAACCAACCGGGTGAGGGTGGAATTGCTCCGTACCGGAAAGAACATCATTGCCGAGAACCCGTTGACCGGCCTGGGCCCCAGAATGGTGAGAAAGAGCTACGGTCGGTATCGGACGACGGATGAATTCCCGGGGTGGGCCTACCAGCACCTTCACAATAACGCCGTCCAGATTGCTTCGGAGATGGGTCTGATAACCCTGGCCGGGTGGCTTCTGCTCTGGATCAAAATCGTCTGGGATTTGGTGAGCCTGAAAAAGCGCGCGCTCCTTGCGGCGGATTACTCGCGGTACTGGCTCGCCTTGAACGGAATCGCCTGCCTGGTCGCTTTCCTGTCTGCGGGTCTCTTTGAATATAATTACGGAGACTCCGAGGTCTTGATCTTGCTGCTCTTCATGCTGACCGCTCCTTATGTCAGAGATCACAAACAGGAAAAGCCCGCTTGATATCGCCATCCTGGGCACCAGAGGGGTGCCCGCCAGCTATGGCGGTTTCGAGACTTTCGCGGAACAGCTCTCTGTCCGTCTGGCGGCGCGTGGGCATCGTGTCACGGTCTACGGACGGGCGCATTTCGTCGCGCCCGGTACTCGCAACTACAAGGGGGTGGCCATCCGGGTGCTCCCTTCAATCAAGAACAAGCATCTGGAAACGGTCTCGCACACCGCGCTTTCGGTCGGCCGGGCCCTTTTTGCTTCGCATCAGGTGCTGTTGATCTGCAACGCAGTCAATTCCTTCCTCTGTCCACTTCCGCACCTTGCCGGCCAAAAAGTTGCCCTGAACGTGGATGGAATTGAACGGCGTCGCAAGAAATGGAGTACGGCGGGGCGGGTGGCTTATCGTTTAGGAGAATTCCTCTCCACGGTGCTTCCCGACGCGATTGTCGCAGATGCGAAGGTCATTCAAGACTACTACCTCAGCGAATATGGGGCGCGCAGCCGGTTCATTCCGTACGGCGCTGCCTCTGAACCGGTCGCCACGACCGGGATGTTGCAGAGACTGGGGATCAAGCCGGGTCAGTATCTCCTTTACGTGAGCCGACTGGAGCCGGAGAACAACGCCGACCTGGTCATCGAGGCCTACAGGCGCGCCCGGGTTCGGTTCCCGCTGGTCCTCGTGGGTGACGCTCCGTATGCGACCCGGTACAAAGCCCAGCTACTGCAGGCAGCCGCCGGGCTGAGTATCATCATGCCCGGCGCGATTTATGGCGACGGTTACCGGGAATTGCTCTCTCACAATTTGTGTTACATTCAGGCGACCGAAGTGGGCGGTACGCACCCGGCACTGCTCGAGGCGATGGGAGCCGGGTCGGTTGTCCTGGCAAACGACACTCCCGAGCACAGGGAAGTCATGGCGCGAGCGGGAATTCTCTACCGGTTTAACGACGCCGATTCGTTGGCTGTTCTCATGCGGGACGTCTGTGAGTCGCCGGCGCAGTACAAGGGCTACAAATGCCAGGCCGTAGAGCGGGTCCGTGAAGCCTACGACTGGGATGTCGTGACTGGCCAGTACGAGGACTTGTTTCGGGAACTGTTGGGGGAGAGCTAAAAGTGCGCTTGTCCGATTCCGTGGCGATTTCCGCCAATTTCGTCAGAAAAGTCTCCGTCCAGCGGCACCTGATCTGGAACTTCGTCATTCGCGACCTGAAGACTCGATATGTAGGGTCGTTCATGGGCTTTTTCTGGTCGGTGATTCACCCCCTGGTCCTGCTCGCAAGCTACACATTCGTCTTCTCGGTGATTTTCCAGGTGCGCCCCGGAATCGGGACAACGGACAACTTCGCGTTGTTCGCTTTTTGCGGAATCCTGCCGTGGCTTTATTTCCAGGAGACCGTGCTCCGGTCGTGCAACTCGGTGGTCGAGCAGAGCAATCTGATCAGGAAGACGCTTTTCCCATCGGAGATCCTCCCCATCACGGTAGCGTTGGCTAATCTCGTCACCCATTTGGTGGGATTTGCCGTCCTGGTGGCCGTCCTCATGGCGCTCGATCTGGCGGGCTGGGCGATTATTGTTATCCCTGTTTACCTCGTTCTGCTGGTTATCCTGGCGGTGGGGCTTGGTTGGCTGGTGGCTTCTCTGCAGGTCTTCCTGCGCGACACCTCGCAGGTCCTGTCCGTGATCATGGTGTTCTGGTTCTGGTTTACGCCGGTGTTCTACCAGGCAAGCGACGTCCCGGCTCCTTATCGTGCCTGGATTCAGTTGAATCCGCTCTCTCACGTCGTGTATGGCTACCGGACGGCCCTGCTGGAAAACCGCCTTCCGGAGCCCCAGTCAATAGGCCTGCTTGCGCTCTTTGCTCTGACCGCCTTCCTTCTCGGCGGCTTCGTGTTCCGAAACACCAAGCGGGAGTTCGTTGATGTCCTCTGAGCCCGTCATCTTCCTTCAGCAGCTTTCGAAGAAATACCCGATCTACGACCGCTCCGGCGACAAGCTCCTCGAGCTGTTGACTCTTCGGCGTCGGCATTTCCATCGGGAATTCTGGGCTCTGAAAGACGTCGACCTGGAGGTCCGTGCTGGGACCACGCTTGGAATCGTGGGCCAGAACGGTTCGGGGAAGAGCACTTTGCTTCAGGTGGTCGCGGGTATCTTGAGGCAGACGCGCGGAGACGTTCGTGTCCAGGGAACCGTCGCGGCCTTACTCGAGCTCGGTTCCGGGTTCAACCCGGACTTCACCGGCATCGAAAACGTGTACATGAACGGCGCCATCATGGGATTCACCAAGGCGCAGATGACCGAGCGGCTGGACCAGATTTTGGATTTTGCGGATATCGGCGACTTTGTTCACCAGCCGGTCAAGACGTATTCGAGCGGGATGTTCATGCGCCTGGCGTTCTCCGTTGCTATCCACGTCGACCCGGACATTCTGCTGGTCGACGAGGCGCTCGCGGTCGGCGATATGGTTTTTCAGCACCGCTGCATCAACCGGATCAACCGCCTGCGCGAGTCTGGAAAGACCGTACTTTTTGTCACGCACGATCTGCAGGCGCTCACTCGCTTTTGCGATCGGGCTATTCTCCTGGACCACGGTCAGAAGTTGGAGGATGGAACGCCTGCGCAGATCGTGCAGAAGTACCAGAAGCTGATCTTCGAGCGGGAGGCCAGGCGTGCCGGCCGCGGAGAGTACTGGGCGACCGAGGAGCAGGACGCGACCCTCCAGGTGGTGACAACGATACCTTACGTCCACAATCGCTTCGGCGAACATGGAGCGGAGATTCTGGGCATCATTCTTCTTTCTGCCGATGGAGAAGTCATTAATGAGATGAGGAGCGGCCAGGAGGTGCAGCTCGTGGTCTCCTCCCGGGTGCACAAGACGCTGGAGCATCCGATCATCGGCTTTACCCTGCGCGACCGCCTGGGCGTCGAGATTATGTCCTCAAACACCGCATACGAAGGAGTTCATCTGCCCCCTGCCGCGCCGGGCGACGTGATCACGGTCGGGTTTCGAATCCAAGTGCCGAACATGCGGCCGGCCAGCTATTCGATTTCGCCGGCGATAGCGGAGGGGAACATCTGGGAACACACGATCCACGATTGGATCGACAACGCCCTGATCGTTAACTTGGCGGACACCGGCCTGATCTACGGGATGATGCGCTGGCCGGTCAAGGCGTCGTACAACGTTCGATCAGGAATTTCGGCTAAATTTCGGGGACATAATACTTAATTCCTGACCCGTGACCGGGCGTTCTCCGGTAGCACAAGAATTAAGTTTTGTGTCCCCGAAATTCCCGGGATTCCCAAGCAGCAAGTGCTGACCTGATTCTTTTGTCTCAGACCGAGGGTGCAGTCCATAGGCGCTACCGCGAGTTTCGGGGACACAAAACTTAATTCCTCGCTTACGGAATCGGAGCGGGTTCGGATTGGGAATTAAGTATTATGTCCCCGAAACTTGTCCATAGGCGCCACCAGCAAGTTTCGGGGACACAAAACTTAATTCCTCGCTTACGGAATCGGAGCGGATCCGGATTGGGAATTAAGTATTATGTCCCCGAAACTTGTCAATTGCTCTCTGTTGCGCCTCTACTCCATCGGGACTTCTTTCAGAGGCACGTCCCAGTGAGCCTCGACGAGCTCGAAACGCCGCTGTTCCTCTCGCCGAAATGTCTCCTGGTCGGGGTACAGGCGCGGGATGATCTCCTGGTCCTTGGACGCTCCGATCGCTTCCCAGTCCTTGTAAACCAGGACGTTGAGGAAGTGCCAGTCGGCTTTGCCATCGCCGTGGAACTTGGGAGTGTAGGTCAGGATATCAAGAATTCGGCCGCTTTCTTTCTGGGCCTTGAGGATCGGGTAGTGGTTCTTCTTGAACAGCTCGATGAACTCATCGTGGTAGCCCCACTTGATCTTGTAGTAGTACGCCACACGGACCGGTTTACCTGCCATCTCTTTTCCTCCTTAGTTTTCCAGTCGCGTTCCCTGATGCTTTCATTTTAAATAAGATAGATGGACTCGCAGAACGAACTTTCGGATCGAGCAAAGAAAATCCTCGGAGGAGACGTCCGGACCATTGCACGGGTCTTGTCGGATATCGAGGCAGGGCCGGGTCCGGAAGTGACAAGCCTGCTTGCGCAATTGTTCTCCCGGGCTGGCCGGTCAACAGTCATCGGCGTGACCGGGAGCCCCGGATCGGGGAAGAGCACGCTCGTCAGCCAGTTGGCCCGATTGTATCGTTCGCAGGGCATCCGAGTCGCCGTGATTGCGGTGGACCCGACTTCCCCGATCTCAGGCGGCGCAATACTGGGCGACCGAATTCGCATGCAGGCGCTGGCCTCGGACTCGGGAGTGTTCATTCGAAGCATGGCCACGCGCGGCCGTCTCGGGGGACTGTCGGGCGCCGTAGATGATGCGATTGTGGTCCTCCGTGCCGCGGGCTATGGCGTCATCCTGGTCGAAACGGTCGGCGTCGGCCAGGATGAGGTGGACATCGTTGCGACCGCGGATGTGACAGTCCTGGTGCTCGTCCCCGGCATGGGAGACTCGATCCAGGCCATCAAGGCCGGCACCATGGAAATCGCCGACATCTTCGTGATCAACAAAGCGGACCACGTGGAGACGTCCAAAACGGAGCGGGACCTCCGACTGCTTCAGGAGTTTGGCGTCCGGCCGGATGGATGGCGCCAGCCGATCCTTAAGACCGTTGCGACGGCCGGTGAAGGAATCGACCTCCTGGCCGGCGCGATTGCCGACTTCGGACAATTCGTAAGCGCGGCAGGCGAGGAGTTTGGCAGACGCCGCGTCGCCTTCAGAAAACAGCGGGCGCTCGGGCAACTCCGCGAACAGGTTCAGCGTCTTGTCTTTCGAGAACTGGAGCCGGAGCGCCTGGATGCCCTGCTGAAGGAGCTCGAACAAGGAGAGGCGGATCCTTACACGGCCAGCCGCGAGCTCTTGCTGGCGGCTGCCAGGCGGCTGGGCTGAATGCTGAATGCGGAATGCGGAATAAAGACAAATGCGCAATGAACGGAATGCGGTAACACTGTGATGCAGCTAGGCGATTTCAAGCTGAGCGTGATTTCCGACGGCAGCTTCTGGCTCGACGGCGGGGCCATGTTCGGGGTTGTTCCGAAGGTCCTGTGGGGAAAGAAAACCCCGGCCGACGAGAGCAATCGTATCCGGCTCGGACTCAATTGCCTGCTGGTTCAAACCGACACGGACAACATCCTCGTCGACACCGGGTGCGGCCGGAAATACAACGAGAAGGAGTTCCGGATCTACGGCATCGATCGCTCGACCCACCTGGAAGCAGCATTGAGCCGCCAGGGGCTCGCCCCGGAAGACATAACTGTCGTGGCAAACACTCACCTGCATTTTGACCATTGCGGTGGCAATACTAGATTGGAGGAGGGAAAGGCCGTCCCTACGTTTCCGAATGCCACCTGTCTGGTCGGGCAAATCGAATACGACGCCGCTCGGTGCCCGAACGAGCGCACCTCGGCGAGCTACTTTTCCTGGAACTGGGAGCCGCTCGAGAAACGCGGGCAGTTGCGGGTCCTGCCGGAGAACCACGACATAGTGCCTGGTATCCGTTTTGTCCATACGCCAGGTCACACCGCTGGTCACCAGAGCGTGCTCATCCAGTCTGGTGGACAAACACTCTTCTATCTCGCCGACCTCTGTCCCACCACCGCCCATGTTCCGCTCCCCTGGATCATGGGATACGATTTGTACCCGCTTACCACTCTGGCCACCCGGAGAGCGATCTACAGACAAGCAGTCGAGGAGCATTGGCTGCTCGTTTTTGAGCATGACCCCGAAGCACCTGCCGGCTACCTTGAAGAGCGGGAGGGAAAATACGTCTTGGCCCCCGCGCCTCTCGAGCCCTAAAATGTTCCCTTTTGCGGAGATTGAAAGGCGGCTGAATGCGAGAAGCGGATATCGGAATCATCGGGGGAAGCGGACTGTACGACATGCCGGGGCTGACCGACAAGACCGAAGTGGCGGTCGAAACGCCCTTTGGCGCCCCGAGTGATCCGTACGTCGTCGGGATGCTGGAGGGCAAACGGGTGGCGTTTCTGGCCAGGCATGGAGTCGGCCATCGGTTGATGCCGAGCGAGCTCAACTTTCGGGCGAATATTTTCGGGTTCAAGAAGCTCGGAGTGAAGCGGATTCTTTCCGCAAGCGCCGTAGGCTCTCTCCGCATCGAGCACAAGCCGATGGACTTCGTCCTACCCGATCAGTTCCTGGATCGCACTCGAAATCGCATTTCCACGTTTTTCGGGAATGGGATCGTTGCTCATGTGGGCTTTTCCGACCCGGTTTGCGGTCAGCTGGCTGACCTGGTACAGGCAGCAGCCAGAAAGATCGATTTTCCGATCAAGCGCGGCGGAACCTACGTCTGTATGGAAGGCCCCGCTTTCTCGACCCGTGCCGAGTCCAACCTGTACCGTTCCTGGGGCATGGATCTAATCGGAATGACCAATCTTCAGGAGGCCAAGCTGGCGCGGGAGGCGGAGATTTGCTACCTGACCATCGCGATGGTGACCGACTACGACTGCTGGCACGCGGACGAAGAGCCAGTCACAGTCGAGATGCTGATCGCATGCCTGACCAAAAACAGCGAGAACGCCCGCAGGCTGATCAAGAATGTGGTAGGCATCATGCCCGATAATTTCAATTGCCCGTGCCAGGATGCGCTCAAAACAGCAGTGCTTACGGACCTGGCGAAATTGGCCCCGGAAGTGAAGGAGCGACTCCGCCCGATCATCGGGAAATATTTGACCAGCTGACCACCTGACCAGCTGACCAGCGAAGCGCGGGGTTGCCAACCGGGCCGCAAAGCGGCGGATTCTGAAAAGCGAATCCACCCCATGACCGCCCGGCGGGCGGAAGCGATCAGTCGTAGGGCGGATTCGCTTTTCAGAATCCGCCGCTTTACGGCCCGGTTGGCTCTATTTCGGGGTTAGCCCGTCAGCCGGTCAGCCGGTCAGCCGGTCAGTGGTCAGTCGTCAGTGCATGGATGCGCGAGACACGGCTCTTCGGACTGTCGAGACTGAAGGCGCGTGCATCCCCGAGTTGCTGCCGGACGAACTCCTCCGTCTGTTTGACGGTTTCTTCGAGTGCCCGGTCCTTCCCCATGAACGACTTCCAAGCAACTGCTCCGGTGATTGGATCGAAATCCCAGAGCCCGACCAGGGTCCCCCGGTCGAGGATCGCATGATGACTCAGATCACTCAGCTCGCCGATCTCCGTCATTCCCCTCTCGGTGAAAACGCTTCGTTTCAAATCCTGCGGGCGAAGCAAGCCCCGGACGTCCCGGCGGAGATGAAGAATACCGTCAAGGCAACTCACCAGAACGCATCGCTGCTTCTGCGGCGGATCGAAGCTCGAAAACTGCTCACGCTTCGCACGAGGGATCAGGCGGGCATCACCCTCCTGGAAAGGCTGCAGGTCAAGGGGTTCGATCGCGGCTTTGGCTGCCCTGGCGCCGAGACCCGAAAACCATTGGAATTCGGCAACCGATGCAGGAGCGATCCAATCGAAGAACCGCCGAGCCAGCTCCACGAAGGCTTTGTCGGTCGACATGGTCGAATCGGCAAGCGGATTTGGACGCCAGAGGGTGTACCGGTAACGCTGTTGATCCAGGCGACCATTCATGGGCAGTCGTCGAATGTCTCCTGCTGACTGCAATTTCCCAAGCGCCAGCGGAAGCGTCGTCGTCAGACCCTTTTTCTTCCCTTCTTCCCCGAGATTTCGGACCGCTCCCCCCGCCGACTTCCGCAATTCATCGGGTTCCTGGGGTCCCTCCTCGAGGGCTGCCAGAAGGATTTCGCACAACTGCGCGATTTCGTCATCGGTCACTCCAAGCTTGCGTGCGATCCGCATATCCGGTTCGAAGCCGAAATCCTGCCCCACTTTTAGCGCCAGAGCGAAGTCGGATGCGGGGACCACGTACGTGCATCCCCGGGCGCTCGGAAGCTCGTGGATCTCGGCTCTCGCCACCGCCTGGTCAACTCGTTCACGCCCGATTCCAGCACGCGAGAAGAGGGTCAGGTAGGGGCCGGAACCGCCAACCGAGCGAGCCCAGCCTGTTTGTTCCAGCACTTCGGCGGGCGACTTGCCGAGCAGGGTTCCGTCGAGTCCCTGGCAGTGCGCCCACCACGCCCTGAGTTTGCTATCTGTCATGACTAGGAGAATAGAGGGTCATGCCTTCACCATGCAAACAATCAAAGGGGTTGCCAACCGGGCAGTAAAGCGACTGAGGGCCTCTGAGCAAGAAAAGCTCGCGAAACCGGCAGTTCTCCCGCTAGAATCTCCCGCATGAGGACTCAAATAATCGGATGTGCTTTGCTTTCCAGCCTTTTCACGGTTTCGGCGATCGCCCAGCAACAGCCGGCAGCGCCGAAATCCGCCAGACTGACACCTCGGATTTCCGTCATTAATGCGGGCTTCAACGGCACGATCACCGTCTTCCAGAGCACGGCTGGCCCTATAGTGGTCGATTGTGCAGACCCGAGCTCCGCGCCTGCCGTCCAAGCCCTGATTCGCGCCATCGATCAGCGAACCCCGACGGGCGTCATTCTTACCCACTACCATAGCGACCATGTGGGAGCAGCAGCTACTCTGGCAGCGGGATCGACCGTTTTCGCGCACGAGACGTGTTTCGCGTCCTTCAAAAAGCAAAACCCGGCCGGGTACGAGTCCCTGTCCAAGGTCGCTCGCCTTGCCCCTCAGACGGCGGACGACGGCAAGCTGGACATGGGGGAAGACTCCATTCGCCTGATTCACCCCACTCACGCGCACAGCTCGGGCGACACGGTTGTCGTCTTCGAGAAGGAAAAGGTCATCGCTGCCGGAGACCTCTTCTTCAACGGCGTGCCTCCATATATCGACGTCGCGGACGGCGCCAATACGCAACTGTGGGCCGATGCAATTGACCGAATAGCGCAGCAGTATCCCGGTTTCAAAGTGGTACCGGGTCACGGGCCGGTCACCGATACAGAAGGCTGGAAACAGTTCGCCTCCTATCTGCGGGCCCTTCGGCAGGGAGTCGCAGAAGCCATCAAGGCGGGCCAGACGCGCGAGCAGGCGCAGGCCTCCGTGAATCTCGAGCAGTTTACGTCGATAAAGGACTACGGGAACATGCTCACCAGAAAGGCGAACATCGGCTGGGTCTACGACGAGCTGACGAAGAAGTAAGGCTAACTGACAACTGACGACTGACGACTGACAACTGACAACCGAGGACAGCCGGAACCTCCAACAAGGCAATCAAGAATGGTCTCTCAGTTGTCAGTTGTCAGTTGTCAGTCGTCAGTGCGCAGTGGGCAGTGGGCAGTGCGCAGTGGGCAGTGGGCAGTGCGCAGTGGGCAGTGCGCCGTAGGCAGTGCGCAGTAGGCAGTTATCAGTCGTCAGTCGGTCTACACCTCCTCGATCCTCACCACGTTCGTGTTCCGTCTTTGCACAAAGGGCAACCCGGCGGTAAACACCACGTTCTGCCCGGAGGCGACGATCTTCCGCTCACGCAGCCATTCGATCACACCGGCGATGAGCCGATCAAAGTCGGTATCGAACTGCTCGAGGATAAACGGCGTGACTCCCCAAAGCAGGGTCATCCGGCGGAGCGAATCAAGGTTGGGCGTGAAAGCGAGAATCGGACGAGTGGGGCGGAACTGCGAAATCCGGGCCGCTGTCGCGCCGCTCTGGGTCAGGCAGACAATCGCGACCGCGTCGACGATATCGGCTGCGGTGCAGGCCGAATAACCGACCGCCAATTCCTTGGTGGACGACCCGGGAAGGGCGTCCCGGACTGCCCTTGCCGATGGGCCAAACCGGCGTTCAGCGATCCCGACGATACTCGCGATCATCCGCACTGCCTCCACGGGGTATTCGCCGACGGCAGTTTCAGCCGACAGCATGACGGCGTCACTTCCGTCCAGGATCGCATTGGCTACGTCGGACGCCTCGGCGCGGGTCGGCCGTGGGTTGTGGATCATGGACTCGAGCATCTGGGTAGCCGTGATCACCGGGCGTCCCATCCGGTTGCACAGCTTGATGATCTGCTTCTGGATCGGCGGCACTTCTTCCGGCGGCAACTCCACCCCCAGATCGCCCCGAGCCACCATGATGGCGTCCGACTGCGCCGCGATGCCTTCGATTTGGGTGACCGCGCTCGGTCTCTCTATTTTTGCAATGAGATGAGAATCGCCGGATAACCGGTGGGCTTCCCGGCGGGCAGACTCCACGTCCGCAGGTGTCTGGACGAATGAAAGACCGATGAAGTCGACCCCCTGGCTGAGCCCGAAGGCCAGGTCTTCGACGTCCTTGGGTGTTGGAACCGTTGCCTGCAGAAGCGTGTCGGGGAGGTTGACGCCCTTGTTCTCGGACAGCACCCCTCCGGTCACGACCCGGCAGTCGGCACCGGTGGCATCAATCGCCTCCAGTCGGAGCTCGATTCTGCCGTCATCAAGCAGCACTCGATGGGAGGGTCGCAGAGCGTCGAAAAGTCCTGGAAAGGAGACCGACGCATGGCTCCGGTCGCCGACGACCGCGTCCCGCACGAGCCTGAACGTCGAGCCCTCTTTGAGTTCAACCTTGCCGCCAAGCAGCTTGCCGACGCGGATCTTGGGTCCCTGGAGGTCCTCCAGTATCCCGATCGGCTTCCCGGTTTCTTCCGACACCTGGCGCACCAGGTCAATAAGGTGTTGGTGGTCCGCACGAGATCCATGGGAGAAGTTCAGCCGGGCGATATCCATGCCTGCCTCGGCCACCAGCCGAATGGTCTCGTGGCCGTTGGTTGCCGGACCGAGTGTGCAGATGATTTTGGCGCGCCGTTCAGGCACGCGATTTTGGTTTGGCTCGTTCACAGGCGATAATGCTCACATTGTACTAAACAAACAGTTGCGAAAACTGACCAATCATCAGGAGACAGCATGAGCGTTGAGCGTTGTCCGTGGCCCTCGAATGATCCATTGATGATCGAATATCACGACAAGGAATGGGGTGTCCCACTTCACGACGACCAGAAGCTTTACGAGTTCATGGTCCTGGATGCCTTCCAGGCAGGCCTGAGCTGGAGGACAATCTTATACAAGCGCGAGAACCTCCGAAAAGCGTTCTCCCAATTCGATTTCAGGAAAGTCGCTCGTTTCGATGAGGCGAAAACGGAGAGGCTGCTCCAAGATTCGGGGATCATCCGAAACCGTCTCAAGATCCAGTCGGCCATCGTCAATGCACGGCAGATCCTCAAAATCCAGAAGGAAGTGGGCAGTTTTGACGAGTTCATCTGGTCGCTCGCCGGCGGCCGAACCGTTCAAAACACGTTTCAAACCGTGGCTGAGGTCCCCTCCCGCACCGCTGTCTCTGATGCCCTGAGCCGGGAATTGAAGAAGCAGGGTTTCCAGTTTGTTGGGTCGACAATTTGCTATGCGTTCATGCAGGCAGCGGGGATGGTGAACGATCACCTCGTGAACTGCTTCCGCTACAAAGAGATCCGCGGCCTCTAATGGTTGCTGGTATACCACTGGCTGGTGAAAAATCACCGGGATTGCACCCGGCCGAGCGTGGGGGATCGCCGATAATCCAGACTTTTCAGCTAGTTATCTTGGCATGAAGACCGCCCTCGATTGGACTGCCGATTGCAAGTCAGAGTACGGGAACACCGGCAACTCATGCGAATACTGCTCGGGATAGTGTGGGCCACCTTATTCTCGGTCTCGGCCGCCGCTCAAATCGAATTGAGCGTGCCGAACCTGAAAGCTCCCGCCGGCAGTTCGATAGTCGTTCCAATCGTCATCAGTTCCGGCAAAGACATAGCCGCTGTCCAATTCGATCTCCAGTACGACGCTTCCCAGCTGTCCATTCCGAATGAAGAGTCGGTTCTGTACGGTGATGCGCTTACGGATCATTCCCCGGCCGTGCAAAGGACGCCCCGAGGTCTTCGGGTTGTGCTTTTCTCTGCTTCGCTGTCAGGCATGAAGGACGGCATGGCCAGTGTCATAAACGTCATTCTCCGCACCTCCGCTGGAGCGGCAGCAGGAAGCTCAAACGCGTTGGAGCTGACCAACCTCCAGGCATCGGACCTGGAGGGCAACCAGGTCTCGGTGACCGCCCGCAACGGAAGCCTGACGATCACCAGCCAGCCAACCGAAGTCGTCTCGGTCGCCAACCGTCTTGTTTTCGGGCAGGTCGTCAACGGAACCTATCCCGGCGGAAGTTACGTGACAACACTCATCTTCGTGAACCGAACAGGCTTGCCGACTGCCGGCCAGGTGCGGTTCTACAAGTCGGACGGAGCGGCGATGGATGTCCGGATGACCGACGGGCAGTCCGGTTCCGTGTTTTCGTTCCAGGCACCGGAGCGCGGGATTGTCCTCCTCGAAACGGACGGCAGTGGTCCCCTCGCAGTCGGTTACGCCCAATTAATGGCCAATGGTCCCTTAGGCGGGACGGTCCTATTCAGCCAGCGAGACGCGGCTGGACAACCCGTAAGTGAGTCGGGCGTGGGAGGTAGTCAGCGCCAGGCACATTTCTCCGTCCCGCTGATCTTCGTCCGGGGTCAGGCGGACACGGGCATCGGGCTTGCTAACCAGTCCGCCGCCGCGGTGAGTGTCTCGCTCGCCCTCAGGGATCAAGCCGGGGCAGTCGTCGCAACCCGGATCGTTCCGCTGGCCCCCCGGGAGCACAAGGCTCAATTTGCCAGCGAGCATTTTTCTCTGCTGGCAACCATGCCGGAGTTCAACGGCTCGATAGAGGTTCTGTCGTCCAGTCCGATTGGAGCCATCGCACTTAAGTTACAGGGCACATTGCTGACCACGTTCCCCGTTGTGGAGATCAGGTAGGCGCCTGCTGAAGGAGCCGGGATGCACGCATGAGAAGGCTTGGAACGGACAAGAAAACACCCGGGGACAATTTGGGGCCTACTACTCGTCGCAGTCGCAGCTGGAATGCGATGGTCGCGGCTATAGCTTGCGTTCTGGTTGTTTGCGGCCTGGGTCGCCACTTGCTCGCGATCGAACTGACTGTCCCGGACATCAAGGCCCGACCGGGTAGTGCATTCATCCTCCCCGTGACACTCATCGGCGGCGAAAACTGCGCCGCGATTGATCTCCGGGTGCGTTTCGACGAGGGGCTGGTTTCCCTGCCCGACACCCGGCCACCCGTGCCCGGCAATCTGATCGCGGACCACACAATCGGAACCAACTGGGCGAGCGACAGTGTAAATGTCCTGGTGTTTTCCGGATCCCTCTCCCCCCTCCGTCCTGGACCCGGCACCCTGGTGTACCTGGTGCTTCAGCTTTCCTCCTCGGCGGGCGTTGGCTCCGTCATCTCCGCAGACCTCGAAGGGGTGGTGGCTTCGGATGCCAGCGGAGGTTCGGTTCCCGTGGTCACACACGACGGCACGATCACGGTGGCCAACGACCTGGACATGCCCGCGGCGGGGGCCCACGAGGTTGTTTTTCCGCAGGTGGCCGACGGGACGTTCCCGGGCGGGAGTTTCATGTCGAGCCTGATTTTCGTCAACCGCACGGAGGCGGCGATCACCGGCCGGGTGTCGTTTGCGGAGTCCGATGGGACGCCGATGGCCTTGCGCCTGATGGACGGCCGCACAGGCTCCGAGTTCACTTTTACCGTGCCCGGCGGGGGCTCGATTTTCATGCAGACAGACGGCTCGGCTCCGCTGGCAGTCGGCTATGCCCGCCTCACTGCCTCCGGACCGTTGGGCGGCACAATATTGTTCAGCCAACGCGACGGCGCCGGCCGAGTTCTCCTCGAGGCTGGGGTAGGGGCCGCTGCCGCCGGGACCCGCTTCTCGATCCCGCTCCTGTACACCAGCGGAAAAGCCAACACCGGGGTCGCCTTTGCGAATACGTCGGGTCAACCGGTTGAGTTGCGGTTGATATTGCGAGACAAAGCCGGCGAGGAGATTGACAATGCGACCGTCCGACTCGGGATCGGAGAGCACATCCCGAAATTCGCGACCGAGTTGTTCGATTCGTTTTCGGGCAGGTCCGATTTCGCTGGATTGCTCGATGTCCTGGCCGATCACCCGGTTTCGGCTGTCGCGCTGAAGCTGCAAGGTTTGATTCTCACGACTTTCCCCGTCGTATCGACGATTTATACCCCGCCTTTGCTGCCGCGCATCGAAGTCACGCCGGTGACCCTGGATTTCGGCACGGTGTCGACAGGAGGGAACAAGCCTCTCGACTTCACGGTGAAAAACGTCGGTGACGCGGAGTTGCAGGTTAGTTCGATCACTAAGTCTTCCACGGTCTACGCCATCACCTCGCCCGCGCTTCCCTTCTCCGTTCCGCCGGGCGGGGAGCAGAAAGTTACGGTGACATTCACCCCGACGGCTGCCGGGACGGTCACCGACACACTGAGCGTGAACAGCAGCGACCTCGCTCAACCTTCCGTCACTGTAAGTTTATCGGGCACAGGTTACGCGGGAACCGCACCGACGATACAAGACGTCACCGTCACGAAATTGGCCAAGTTCACGTTAAAGGTCGACATCCAGCTGACCGACCCGGACGGCGATATTTCCAAGCTCGAATTCTCCTGGTACCTCGGCACTACGGTCAGGATAACAAGTACCCTGAACTCACCGGCTGAGGTGAATTTGGCCGGTGTTACAGCCGGCACGGTGACCTACACGTTTTCGAACATGGAAATCCCTTCCGTCTTTGGATCAGTCTCCGCCGACAAGGTCGAAGTCAAGGCGACCGACTCCCGCGGGCTCGTCAGCAACACGTTTTCGAAAGAGTTCTAGAGCTTCGAAGGCCAGGTCTGAAATTCCTCCGATATCTGGTCCTAGTGGAACATCTTTTCCCTTTCTCGGTTGATGTAGAGAAGTCCTCCAGCCTTGGTTTTCGTCGAGAACCGTGGCCAGTTACATCCGAGTGTGAAGTACTACGCCTCGGCGGACGGCTACACTGCCTTCTTTGGCGAAGACAGAATCGTCCTGGCACTGACCGGGACGCAAGGTCGGCAAGTGCGGGCTGTAACGCGGCGCCACCTTCACCTACACGAACGCGGGCTTCGGCAACCTGCGCACGGTGTTCCTGCCCGACGGGACGCGCATCGACTACGTGATCGACGGCCAGAACCGCCGCGTGGGGAAGAAGGTGAACGGCACGTTGACGCAGGCTTTCCTCTATCAGGACCAGCTCGAGCCGGTGGCCGAGCTTGACGGCGCCGGCAACCTGGTCGCCCGCTTCGTCTACGCCAGCCGCGCGAACACGCCCGACTACATGGTAAAGGGGGGCGTCACTTACCGCATCATCTCCGACCACCTCGGCAGCTCCCGCCTGGTCATTAACACATCGACCGGCGCCATCGCCCAGCAGCTCGACTACGACGAATTTGGCAACCTGCTAGCTGACACCAACCCCGGCTTCCAGCAGTTTGGGTACGCGGGTGGAATCTATGACCGCGACACCGGCTTGGCGGGAGCCTGGGGCACCGGGGGTCGGACCTGAGGAATCGCCGGTGGCAGTAGGAAGTGAGGCATTCTGCGGGGGTAAGAACGGGCCTTAGAACGCAAAGAGGCCCTTGATTCTGCATTTTAAGGTGCGGCAGACTTGGGAGCCGGAGGAAGGCTCGATGCCCCGATCCAATCGCTACATCCTGCCCGGTTACATCTACCACGTGACCCACCGCTGCCATGATCGGCGGTTCCTTTTGAAGGTCGGCCTGGACCGCACGGAGTATCGGGAGCGGCTTCGGCTGGCCCTCCAGGAGTACCGGATTGCG